>NZ_CP030118.1:1456367-1784081 GCF_006968745.1 Brasilonema sennae CENA114
CAGATAGTTATGGATTTCGCAATATAGGGAGAGATTAGACAAAATCTAACTTGTATTTTATTGGAGATTCATTTACATGGGGTCAATGGGTCAGTGAAGAAATAATATTTCCCAGACTGGTAGAATCAGAGTTGCAGCAGACAGTAATTAATTTAGGTGTTCCCGGTTATTCTTTTGCTCAATATGAAACATTATTTAATGAATGGATCGCCAAATATAAACCTCAGACAGCCGTCTTATCTATAGTTGCTAATGATTTGACTAATTATTCATCGGATATTGGTCAAAAGATATATGATACACTGAAAGAAAGAAGTTTTTCGCCTTGGTATGAAAAAACCTTTCTCTACCAGTTTGTCTTGAAAAATAGTAAAAAAAGCTTGGCAGTAAAAACTGGAAAATCTATCTTTAAAGAAGCAAAAAATGGTTGAACTCTATTTAATTTATCGCTGGCAACACCTGAGTCAGGAGTTGGTGTAGATAGCGATTATTTGACATCTGATGGAGTTCTCAAAGTAGAAGCGGCATTATCACGAATCATTCGTTTGACCAAAGAAAATCGAGTTAAGCTGTTTGTTTTTATCGTACCTTCAAAAGAATCAGCTTATATCAAAGATTACGTCCAGTTATTTCCTGAAAATGTAGGTTTGCTCAAAAATGAAGATATTGGGTATCAGCGTTTATGTGATGTTGCAAAATGAAAAAATGTAACTTGTGTCAATTTAACTGATGATTTTAGAAAAATAGCAAGCAAGAAAAGCTTTACTTTGATATTGATGGTCATTGGAATCCGGCGGGACATAAACTAGCTGCCAAAGTAATTTTACATACTTTAGATAATTCGTAATTCGTAATTAATTCAGCTTCCAAGTTATTAACTTAGTTTTGAAAAAATTAAAAGCAAATGACAACAAGCCAAACAACGGCAGAGGAAATATCTAACGAGATGCCACCGCTTGAAATGGAACTTCAAGACGCTTCTGTACGTATGCCCTATCCTTCACCAACCCCATACCCGATGATGGGGGCTGCTTCGTTAGGAGATATGCCATCCTTTGCAATGGATGGCGAAAATCTTGGCGGCTATTCTCAGTACGGTGTCGCTGGCACTTCTGGGGCAGAAAATCGGCTGGATGTCTTTAGCATTGGCAAAGATAGCGCTATGTACCACAAAAAGTGGAATAGCTCAGTCTGAAGTGATTGGGAAAGACTAGGGGGCTACTGTGTTTCTGCACCAGCTGCGATCGCCAGAGGAGAGAATCGGATTGATACCTTTGTGATTGGAGGCGATCGCTCTGTGTATCATAAAAGCTGGGATGGTTCAACCTGGAGCGATTGGCTAAATCTTGGCGGATATTCTCAGTACGGTGTGGCGGCTGCTTCTTGGGGAGATCGGCTGGATCTGTTTATCGTCAACTGGGATGGAGCCATATACCAAAAGTGTTGGGATGGCTCAATCTGGGGTGATTGGGAAAGGCTGGGGGGCTACTGTATTTCTACACCAGCTGCGGTTTATTGGGGATTAAACCGGATTGACACCTTTGCCTTGGGTAGCGATCGCGCCATCTATCAAAAGTATTGGGATGGCTCAAGCTGGAGTGGTTGGGAAAAACTCGGTGGCTATTCCCAGTATGGTGTTGCGGCTGCTTCGGGAATTGAAAATCGCCTAGATATTTACATCATTGCTCGTAACGGTGCTGTGTACCAGAAGTACTGGGATGGCTCAAATTGGGTTGGGTGGAATAATCTCGGCGGCTATTCTATTGCTGCGCCGGCTGCGGTTGGTTCTGCGCCAAAGCGTGTTGATACTTTTGTGTTGGGTAGCGATCGCGCAATTTATCACAAGTGTTATGCAATAAGGGTCAGTTAAGGCTTAACTCTTTGTCAAAGTCAGTTTTTTAACGAACCGCAAAGAACGCAAAGAACACAAAGCAAGAAAACAGGCCAATGACAACCAGTTTTCCAACTACAGCAGCAATTTCTCAGGATCGGGGTATGCCATTTCCGGCGATGAGTCCCGCCTCTAAAGAAGATATGCCAATATTTTCTACTGATGGGGAATATTTAGACGGATACTGCCAGTATGGTGTTACAGCCACTTCTTGGTCAGAGAATCGGCTGGATGTTTTACTCACAGCGAGTATTGGCTCTTTATGGCATAAATGGTGGGATGGCTCAACTTGGAGCGATTGGCAAAGACTTGGTGGTTATTGTATTTCCTCGCCAGCTGCGGTTTCTTGGGGGTTGAATCGCATTGACACCTTTGTTTTAGGTAGCGATCGCGCTACTTACCGCACATGGTGGGATGGTTCAAAATGGAGTCGTTGGGAAAACCTTGGCGGGTATTCCCACTATGGAATCGCCGCCGCTTCTGGTAGTGAGAATTTGCTAGATATTTTTAATGTTGGCATTGATGGTGCGCTGTACCACAAGCGATGGAATGGTTCAACCTGGGATGAGTGGGAAAATCTCGGAGGCTACTGTGTTTCTGCACCGGCGGCGGTTTCTCGTGGGAAAGACTGCATTGATACCTTTGTTTTAGGCGGAGATGGTGCGATTTATCACAAGCACTGGAATGGCTCAACCTGGAGTGGTTGGGAAAATTTGGGAGGGTATTGCCAGTATGGTGTCGCTGCCACTTATGTTACGGAAAATCGGCTAGATATCTTTACTGTTGGCTGTGATGGTGCAATGTACCGCAAGAGTTGGGATGGTTCCGTCTGGAGTGATTGGCAGCATCTTGGTGGTTACTGTACTTCTGCACCGGCGGCGGTTTCTCGTGGGAAAGACTGCATTGACACTTTTGTTGCAGGAGGCGATCGCGCCGTTTACCACAAATGTTACTAAACTCATGCACTCCACGCACAAATGAATGATTGTATTGAGTAGTTGTTAATATTTTACGGCTTCAAAACTATGTATATCTATCAAGTTTAAATCTCAATTTTTTGTAATCTAACCTGTTCTTACTGTCCTCACCCATCTCAAGGTAGAACGAAAGGAAATATGTCTTTTTCTACATTTGTAGATGTTGTTGAATTAGCAATTGAATGTGGACAAAAAGATTTGTTTCTTAACAATTTTGGAGAACCCCTACTTCACCCTGAATTATTAGATTTTATCGCCTATACTAAAACAAAAGGAATTGAGTGCAATTTTATCACCAACGGTATACTCCTTGATGAGGCAATGGCATGGGGCTTGTCTGAATTAGGAATACACGATATTTATCTGTCGGAACATCTTATTGGGCAGAAAGAACGCATTCAACAAATGTTTCAGGAAAAATCTATTCCTTTGTCTATCGTCTATACCTATAATCCTCATCAGCAGGAAAAGCATGATTGGGCTGGACAAGTAACTTCTAAAACTACATCACGCAGAAGTTTAACTAGTACGATAAAAAAGCAAAAGCCGTGCATTTTTGAAACTAAAAAGCGAGTTGTAGTTTTGTGGAATGGAAGTATCAACACCTGTTGTATAGATGTAAATGGAACAGGTATTGTGGGTTCTGTTAAAGATTATATTGGTAGAACACATGAATATGAATTTAATTCGATCCCGCTATGTAGCACTTGTGATTTAATGCGTGAGGAATAATTCTTGAATCAGGCAATGGCAGAAGATTCAATTCTATTTTTAGATAAATACTATTGAATTTGACCCAAACAAATCCGGGGCTGATGATTATACAGAGTCATTGGATGTCCCTAATCAATGGCCAGAAAATCCGCCGGCATTTCGTCAAGTTTTGCAGCAATTCTTTCAAGCTAGCCAAGAATGTGCTTTGAATATACTAGAAGCATTGGCGATCGCCCTGCAACTACCAAATTCCTACTTTACCGATTTACATTCTCAGCAAAACCACGCCGGAGTTTTCAATTACTATCCCAACATTTCCCAAGCGCCAAAACTAGGACAAACTCGCTTTTTTGAACACACTGATTTGGGCAGCATCACCTTACTATTTCAGGATCAAGGAGGAGGATTAGAAGTATACACACCCCAAGGAGAGTGGATTACCACCTCGTTTTCAGCTACTTTCTTAGAAAAAGTGCTGGAAATGACGGCTTTTTTAGTAATTGTTTGGTCAATTTCCCAACAGATCGCTATTGTTATGCTTGTTTATACGGTTATAGGAAATTTGATTGCTATTTATTTAACTCAAGAATTGAATAAGATTAATCAAGAGGAACTTGAACTTAAAGCTGAATATAATTATTCCCTAACTCATCTTCGTAATCACGCTGAATCGATAGCTTTTTTTCAAGGATAAAAGCAAGAATCAAATATAATTCAGCGCCGATTCAGTAATGTCCTAAAAAATATTGAACGCAAGATTAATTGGGAAAGAGGTAAGGAAATTTTTAACAGAGGATATCAGGCTATTATCCAAATATTTCCGTTTCTAGTACTGGGACCATTATATATTAATGGTGAAATTGATTTCGGACAAGTTGGTCAAGCCAGTTTAGCTACTGGTTTGTTTGCTAACGCTATGGCAGATTGAATTAATGAATTTGGAACTTCGGGAAGATTTTCTAGCTATGTTGAGCGTTTATCTGACTTTTCAGATGCTTCAGAAGAAGTAACTAAGCAACCCGAAAATATCAGTACTATTAAAATAATAGAAGAAAAGCATCTTGCTTTTGAAAATGTCACCTTACAAACGCCCAACTATGAACAGGTAATCGTTGAAGATTTATCGTTGTCTGTTCAACCAGGAGAAGGTTTATTGATTGTCGGCCCTAGTGGTCGAGGTAAAAGTTCTCTATTAAGAGCGATCGCTGGTTTATGGAACGCGGGGACTGGTCGTCTGGTGCGACCTCCTTTAGAGGAAGTTTTATTTTTACCCCAACGTCCTTACATAATTTTGGGAACTTTGCGCGAACAATTGCTCTATCCTAATACCAGTCGTCAAATGACTGATGCAGAACTCAAAGAAGTTTTGCAACAGGTCAACCTACAAAACTTACTCAGTCGAGTCGATGGCTTTGATACAGAAGTTCCTTGGGAGAATATATTATCGATAGGAGAACAACAACGCTTGGCTTTTGCACGACTGTTAGTTACTCATCCTAGCTTTACTATATTAGATGAAGCAACGAGTGCTTTAGATTTGCAAAATGAGGAAAGCTTGTATCAAAAACTACAACTAACGAAAACAACATTTATCAGTGTTGGGCATCGGGAAAGCCTGTTTGATTATCATCAATGGGTTTTGGAACTTTCACAAGATTCCAACTGGCAACTTGTGACTGTGCAGGATTATCGAAATCAAAAAGCAATAAATATTCAAAGCGCGCCTAATAGTGAGTCGCAAAATGAATCTCAAATATTGACAGAAACAATCACAAGTGAAAAGCTCACTCATAAGGAAATAAGTCAATTAACTAACTATTCCATTAACACTATTAAAAGTAAGGCAAGCAAAGGAGATTCTATTACTACTAGGAATGGCTTGACGTACCGCTATGACAAGAACTCAAGTGTGTTGAAATGGCTGAGAGTTTAGCGGTTAGACAATCTGTTCAATCTGTTGAATTCTCGCCTGTGAAAGAATAGTTTTCTATTTTGATTTGTAAAAATTGTCCTTGTTCAGAACCCCGACTTTTTTAAAAAATTGGGGTTTTTCTTGTTCACTATGGCTTCTTTTGGCTTAAACTATGGAGCAATTGATATTATTGTCACCCCCGATGGTCGCCATGTATTCCTCGAAGTTAACCCAGTCGGGGAATTTTTTTGGATGGAGATATATTCACCACACTGCCCCATTTCGCCGGCGATCGCAGAAGTATTACTGAATTAATAAAAATTAGGGGATTGAGCCTTGTGTATTTTTCTTGTCTTCTATTTTTAAAGGTGTTTAATATTAACGAAGAAGTTCATTAATATTAAACACCTTATTTAAAAGTACGAATTATTAATATTTGGAGATGAAACTCTTGTGATAAACCTAGTAAATACACAAACAGTTTTAACATTTGATGGACTAAATGATTATATAGATTTTGGCAGAAACGATATTAGCGGCGTTTTCGCTCAAGGAAGTTCAGCTTTTACAGTTTCAGGATGGGTAATGCCACATGAATTAACAAAGAAAGCCACTAGTTACGGGACGCGCAATGTATTTTTTGCCTGTTCTTCAGAGAGATATAGCGATAATTTTGAATTCGGCATCAGTGAAGCAGGAAGCCTAGATATCTACATTGATGAAAGTGTTAGCAAAAATATCAAAACCTTTGGGCAAGGAGAATTAACTATAGGACAATGGCACTTTTTTGCTATTGTTTTTAATAGTGGTCAGCTAACCGTATATCTTGACGAGCGCGAATACAAGGATTCTCTTAGAGGTTCATCTTTCAACAAAGCCACAAGTTCTACAACCCTGGGAGCAACGTTACATAAACAAGTCTATTTCAAAGGACAATTAGCAAACATTAGCGTTTGGAATTATCCTTGTACTCAAGCAGAAATCCAGACTCATCGTTGTGGGCTAATAGTCGCAGATGAAGAAGGATTAGTGGCTTACTGGAAATTAGACGAAGGGCAAGGTACAACTGTCAAAAACCAAAAGGGAAAGTCCTATCAAGGAAATTTTCGTGGTAATCCTATTTGGACTTTAGCAGAAATTCCATTCGCAACACAATCATCAAATTCAGTTCCATTTGTAGCAGAATCATCCAATCAAGAAAATATTCAACAAGAGATCCAAACTGAGACAGGAGTTATTCCTGAAGAAAATATCTCACCACTAACTACAAATTTATTAGCAGCAACGGTATCGTTAGTAAGCGACGACGAAAACCAACCAAAGGAAATTCAACAGACAGAAATAAACAGCGAAGAACCCGAGATTATTCCAACTGCGATCGCTCTCGAACCACATGACGAGGAAACCAAAACAGACCAAACTGAAGATCCCGTCAATATCCAACAAGCACAAATATTAACTCGGGAAGAATCGCCAGAAACCATGAATACAAAAGCCCGTCCCAAATATAAAATACTTTCCATTGATGGAGGCGGTATTCGGGGCATTATTCCTGCATTACTCCTAGCAGAAATTGAAAGGCGGACACAAAAGCCTATATTCAGTTTGTTTGATTTAATTACTGGCACTTCCAGTGGCGGAATTTTAGCACTTGGACTAACTAAACCGCGATTAACTTCCGATGTATCTGATAACTTGCCAGTAGCTGAATACACTGCTGAGGATCTTTCTTTTACAGCTATTTCTTGAGTATGGGGTAGAAATATTTTATGAGCCATTGTTTGAAAGACTACTTGGCCCATTAGAGGATATATTTCTTCAGCCAAAATATCCTTCCGAAAGCAAAGAAGAAATTTTAAGGCAATATTTTGGTAATGCTCCTCTAGAAAATAATCTCAAAGAAGTTTTTGTAACGAGTTACGATATCGAGCAGCGAATTCCGATATTTTTACAAACCAACTAGAAAAGCAGCAAATAGAATTTAAGAATTTTTGTAAGTTATGTGGGGGTTTTTCGCTCCTAGATGCAGCATTGGCAACTAGATGGTTTGGCAGCAATGGATGCACTACATATAGCAGCAGCACTTTCGGTTAGTGCTTCTGAATTTGTGACAACAGAAAAACCGATAAAACCTATGTTCCGGGTAATATCATGTCCGGGTAATCGCTTATGATAAAAGAAGTGAGTGCAAAGATGACTAATGCCGAAACGAATTAGTGTAGCCGCACATCTGAGTCTAGAAGAGCTAGAAAAACTTTACCGTCAAGCTAAAGATGGCATAGAAAGCCGTCAGTATCAGATTATCTGGTTAATAGCACAAGGAAAAAAAACGGAAGAAGTGGAGGAAATCACTGGCTACAGCAGAACATGGATATACGCATTGGTAAAAAGATACAACGAGTCAGGCGTGGAAGGATTAGGGGATTGCCTAGGGCAGAGCTACGCTTAACGCAGACAGTTAAATCAAGGTACACAGCCATTAGTAAATGATATCCAGCAAGCACAGTTATGGCAGGTGTTACAAGAAAAAGCACCGGATGGAGGATTATGGAACGGGAGAAAGGTAGCAGATTGGTTAACTCAAGCGACAGGAACTGGCATCAGCCGACAGAGGGGATGGGAGATATTGAGGCAGATGACTTTTAGACTCAGAGTACCCCGCCCATCTCACACAAAAAGTGATTATTTTGAGCAAGAAGCCTGGAAAAAAAACTCGCAACAGAAGTAGAACAAATCCAAGCTACTTATCCGAATGCAGAAGTTCAGTTGTGGTGTGAGGATGAGCAAATGCCTTCGGCAACGCTTCGCGAACGCTTAGGACTTAAACCGATTTTGCGACGAGTTTATGTACCAGAAGGGGAAACACCAATCGCTGATGTGAATTGGCGGTTTAAATGGTTATGGCTGTATGCTTTTGTACATCCCAAAACCGGAGAAACTTATTGGTGGATTCTTCCTTATGTGAATACAGAATTGTTTAATCAGGTTTTAGCCGATTTTGCTCAGGAATTTGGTAATGGTGCTAAGAAACGCATTATGTTAGCTGTTGACCGAGCCGGATGGCATACCAGTAAGAGTTTAGAGATTCCAGAAGGGCTACATTTAACATTTTTGCCATCTCACTCACCTGAATTACAGCCCGCAGAAAGGCTGTGGAGTCTAGTAGACGAACCAATTGCTAATCAATCTTTTGAGACACTCCATGATTTAGAGGATGTTTTATTTAATCGGTGTCAATCTTTACTCCAACAGCCAGATTTAATCCGTGGCTTAACGGCTTTTCATTGGTGGCTGAAAACTGGCGCTTAATCGTAAGTCATTACCCGGACATGATATAACAGGTATTAAAGTAATTTCTATTTTTTTTACTAATGATAAGTAGATGGGCGTAAATAAACAGAATATCAATTCGCGTTTAATTATTTCCACTTACTTACCTCACTTTTATAAATTGGATTGTTCGTAATATTTTCTTGAAATCTTCAAGCCAAAAGACAAGCCATAGGGAAAACCAGATACTCCAAGAAAAACAATTTCCAGATGAACTGGTAAAAACGAGCAATTTCACTTTTCTCTTGCAAATCAACTTGTCTACTCCGCCACCACATCAAAACTAGCGCGACGAGATGAGTCATCACCAAAAAAACAGAATTCACCTCAGCCAGCCGCAACACACCAACTCCAATCATCCCCAAATAGCAAACAGTAATCACCCAAAGAGCAAGATTAAAAACGGCTTGCTTACCAATTTGGAGAGTCAAAGTTTTGATATTGTACAGTAAGTCACCTTCCATATCAGGGACATCTTTGAAGATGGCGATCGCAAAAGTAAAAACCAAAACAAACACCGTCAACACCCATACCGCCGCTGTAATTGACGAACTCTTTTCAAAAACCCAACTGTAGTGCAAATACAGTCCTAAATTCACAATCGCCCCACGCACCGAAAAAATACACACCGCCGCCCAAAACGGAAATCTCTTCAAACGAATAGGTGGCAAAGAATAAGCAGTACCAATCGCCAAACTAATCGCCACCATTCCAAATAAAAATGATCCTTGAAGCAACGCAACAACCAGCGCCAAAACACCAGTCACAGCGACAATCCATTTGCCAGTCGTTAAAGAAAACTCCCCAGCAGCAACAGGCAAATGAGGCTTATTAATCTTGTCAATTGCCACATCCTCAAGTTGATTCAGCCCCACAATGTAAATATTGCCACACAAACAGGCAACCCATGCACCCAAAAGGGGAAATAAAGAATAACTACCATCGCTAACAGCAACAGCAATCAAAAACAACCCCAACACACTCAAACTCGTCCCAATAATCGTATGCGGACGCGAAAACTTCCAAAAACTATAAAACCAATTCCCCTGAAACCCTCTTGATGAAACCTGATCCATTCTCTTTTCTCCTCTTGGCGTTTTTGTCTTGGCGTTCTTGGCACGCCAGGTGCTAAGAAAGCGGGAAGCCCTTCGGGTATCTCCTGCGGAGACGCTACGCGTTCGCCCTTGGCGTGCGCTTTGCGCTTACGCAGTCGCCTAGGTCGGGAAACCCTCCTGCAGCGCTGTCTCACCGCCTCCGGCGTCTACAAGTCGGGCGTTCGTTGCCCGCCCAACGCACTGGCTTGTCTTGTTGCTAATCGTTACTTATTCCCACACAACAACCCAAACCGAATCAACCCGCGTTCATAACCCCTACTCATCAACCCCAAAGACAGCGCAGCTTGAATAGTACCCCAACCCGAACACAGCAAACCCCAAATCGCCATTGGAGAAAACGTCGAATCAATCACAACATCCCAAAAAGGAGCAACAGCCTTCGACCAATCAGCACTCCGAATATTTTGTAACCCTAATTCACGAGCAATAACCTCATACTGTGGCAAAGATATCACATAAGGCAAACAATACACTCGATAAATCTCAGCTAAGTGCTTCTCCTCATCCGCCGTCAGGGGTAAATTATCAATTGGTCGATGACACCAAGTCACCATAATCAAGGTTCCACCGGGTTTCAGCACACGATAACACTCTTGCAAGAACTTGCTCTTATCCGGCATATGCTCACCAGATTCTAGTGACCATACTAAATCAAAAGAGTTATCAGTAAAAGGCATTGCTTGAGCGTCAGCCACTTGAAAATGACTTCTTGCACTCAACCCAAACTCAGAAGCGCGTTTTGTTGCTCTTGCAGCTTGTACTGGACTCAGAGTAATTCCTGTTGTTCTAGCATTAAATCTTCCTGCCAGATACAGAGAACTTCCACCAATTCCACAACCGACATCCAAAATGTTCTCAGCTTGTTGGACTCCTGTCCACCTGATAACTTCTTCAATTAAATCAATTTGCGCCTGACGACGCTCTTTTTTCTGTGTACCATCTGCACCGTAGTAACCGTGGTGCATATGTTCGCCCCAAACCTGTTCCCACAGACTGGAGGAAGCATCGTAAAACTGCTGAATTTGCTCGTAAAGTGTTGGACTCATAACGGAAGCAATAATGAAGACATAAATAAACACATACAGTAGGCTACCATGTGTGTTTTTAATTAGATTAGGATGTTTTTGCTTATGGCGAAAGACAACTATCTTTATATAACTATAAAGCGTTATAAAAAAGACTAATTTCTATGACTGTTTCTCGGACGATTTGCTTAGGATTTCTCGCAGTCATTATTGTAGGAACTATCCTGCTGATGATGCCTTTTTCTACCAGTGATGGTGCGTGGAATAACCCAATAGTTGCTTTATTCACCTCAACATCAGCAGTTTGTGTGACAGGCTTATCAGTGGTAGATCCAGGCAGCTATTTCTCTTTTTGGGGTCAATTCTTTATTGCGCTTTTAGCACAAATTGGTGGTTTAGGCTATATGACAACCACCACATTTTTGATTATGCTTATTGGTCGTAAATTTGACCTACGACAAAAAGTTGCCATTCAACAAGCTTTAGACAGACCTGGAATGCAAGGGAGTGCTCAAATTATCCGCTCTATTATTGCAACAACGTTGATTTTTGAAATCACAGGTATCTTTTTATTACTATTCGCTTTTGTTCCCAAGTATGGATGGAATCAAGGACTTTGGTTAGCGATTTTTCATAGCATTAACGCTTGGAATAATGCTGGTTTCAGTTTGTTTAAAGATAACTTAATTGGATACCAATCATCGTTTTTAGTTGTCTTCACGATAACGGTATTAATTATCTTTGGGGGTATTGGTTATCAGGTCATTTTAGAAAGTTACTTTTGGTTGCGCGATCGCGCCTTGCGCGGCTCCCTGCTGGAGCATCGCCTACTCAAAAAACAAACAAATCTCTTCTTATCTCTAGATTTTAAAGTTGCTACTAGCACAACATTAATTCTTTTAGTCCTTGGGACAGTTGCGTTTTTCTTTGTTGAATTAAGAAATCCGGAAACTTTTGGTAATTTGAGTTTGCCTGACAAATTATTAGTCGCTTGGTTTCAATCTGTAACTCCTAGAACTGCTGGATTTAATACCATAGATATAGGTAAAATGACAAATGCTGGTTTGTTTATTATGATTGCACTCATGTTTATTGGTGCAAGCCCAGGCGGTACAGGAGGCGGACTTAAAACGACAACTTTAAGAGTTCTGACCAGTTGTACTCAGGCAATTCTTCAGGGAAAAGAAGAGGTTTTATTGTACGATCGCAAGATAGCAATAAATGTCATTTTAAAAGCTGTTGGAGTTTTTATTGGTTCTGTAACAACTGTCATTGCATCTACTATTTTAATTGCACTAACAGATCCAAAATTAGAATTTATTCAAATATTTTTTGAAGTTGTATCAGCCTTTGCTACGGTGGGTCTTTCCACTGGCATTACGGGCAGCGTATCTGCTGCCGGAAAGCTCATATTAATTGTGACAATGTATATTGGCAGAGTCGGTATTTTACTACTCATGTCAGCTATGCTCGGAGACCCCAAACCGACTAGGATTCATTACCCAGAAGAAAACTTACTTGTAGGATAATGGAGTACTGACAGAAGAAGAAATAAAAAATCACTCATAATCAATGATTTTATCATCTTGTATACCAAGATGATAAAATCTACAGAATAAGAAAAAAATAGTTTTTACAAACTTGTTATCACCGAGTTTGTACTAAAAAAACAGTGTTAATAAGGATAACAACTGTGAATTTGGCATCATTAGGATTTTTTCGTAGTCTGCGTAAGGACAATCAGCAGTTTGCTGTTATTGGGTTAGGTCGTTTTGGTCGTTCAGTCTGTTTAACACTGCACAAATTCGGCTATCAAGTGCTAGCTACAGATATAGATGAAAAACGGGTAGCTCAAGCCTTGACTGAGCATATAACTGGTCATGCTTTACAATTAGATTCAACTGAACCAGCAGCACTAAAAGAAGCTGGAATTTTTGAATTTGATACGGTCATTGTAGCAATCGGAAATTACATCCAAGAAAGCATCATCACAACATTGAACGTCAAAGAAGGTGGTGTACCTCATGTCATTGCAAAAGCTTCTAGTGAAGTTCATTGCAAATTGTTGCACAAAGTGGGAGCAGATCACGTTGTGTTTCCGGAGTATGAAGCGGGTTCTGCTTTAGCGCGAACACTTACAAAACCCTCTATCCTAGACAGATTTGATCTTGATCCAGATAACAGTATTGTAGAGTTGATTGTACCAGACGAATTTCATGGCAGAACAATCGCTGAATTACAACTTCGCAACCGCTATGGTTTAAATTTGCTGGCTGTTAGTCAAGATGGTAAATTCCAAATTAATCCTAATCCCAGTCAGCGTCTTGATCGCGGTTCGGCAATGGTTGTGATTGGCTGCAATAAGGATATTAATCGCTTACCTATTTGAATCAGTTATCAGTTATCAGTTATCAGTTATCAGTATTTGTTTCCCATAACCTTGGTAAGTATTCACTGTTCACTGTTCCCTGTTAAGCGTTCACTGTTTACTGTTCACTGTTAAGCGTTCTTGCTTCTGGCAAAATCAACATTGCATCACCAAAAGAATAAAAGCGATATTGAGATGATATCGCTTGCTGATATATATTTAACAAACGTTGCCGACCAATTAAAGCACTCACCAACATCAGCAAGCTAGAACGCGGTAGGTGAAAATTGGTAATTAAACCATCTACAACTCGCCATTGGTAGCCGGGGTAGATAAACAAATCGGTTTTGCCAGAAAATGGTTGCAACTCACCTTTGGCTGCAGCTCCTTCTAATGCGCGTGCTACTGTTGTACCTACAGCAACAATTCGGCCACCAGATGCTTGAGTTGCACGGATTTGCTCTACCGTGGAGGAAGGCACTGAAATCCATTCTTCATGCATTTTATGGGTTTTTACGTCCTCCACTTCTACAGGGCGAAATGTTCCTACGCCAACGTGTAATGTGACAAAAGCTTGATGAATTCCGTGATCGCCCAACCTCTGTAGTAATTCTGGCGTAAAGTGAAGCCCTGCTGTCGGAGCTGCTACTGCTCCTGGAACTTTAGCATAAACTGTCTGATACTGAGCGCCTTGGGCATCAGATGCAGTGATGTAAGGTGGTAGAGGAACTTCACCAAATACATCCAACATCTGTACTAAAGACATCCCCTCTGGTAAATTGAATTGCAAAAGACGCCCTCCAGTCGCCTCGTCTGTTTCTAAGACTGTCGCAGTGAGGGAGGATGGGGAAGATGAGGAATTTGCCTTTGCTTCAAAAATAATCTTCGCTCCCCGTGTGAAACGTTTTCCTGGCTTGACTAAGGCTAACCAACAATTATGCTGGCGTTCTTCTAACAACAATACTTCTATTTCCGCACCAGTAGATTTACGACCATACAAACGTGCCGGATAAACTTTAGTATTATTCATTACCAGTAAATCACCAGATTTGAGTTGTTCTGGCAAACTTCGGAAAATACAGTGTCTTGGTTCTACTTTTATACCTGTATCCTGGGCATTTACTACCAAAAGCTTGGAATGATCCCTGGGTACCACTGGGTTTTGGGCTATGAGTTCTTGAGGTAATTCATAGTCATATCCAGTTAGGGAACGATCTAATTCCAAGTCTTCCTTGTGAGGACTAGATATTGGGTTTAAATTGGTTTTGGCTCGTTGTTGCTGCATTTATATTTCGACTGTCTAAAAACTTGTTTTGGCTTTTTTTATAGAGAATCCCGTGATCCCCACCGAATTATCCTTCTATAACTTTGTCATGAATGCAATTAGCTCACACGGAAATACCTGTATGAAAATTGGGTAAACCTCCCTATCTAAAAACGGGGGCTTTTACCCTAGCCAGCACTAGGGTCTTTATACGGATAATAAAAAAGTAGGATTGGCTTTGATCCCAAACACACCGATGGAATACTTATATTACCTGGCAAATGCCAGTCTAACTCTAAGAGTTGTTCAATTCTTGCACGGTAAACCCCAAATACCTGTTTCGTTCGTCACCGTCATTCATCAGATTGATGGTTGGGTGGTGAGAGTCAAACTAAGACGTCACGTCTCACCTCAAGAAGATGGGGATATTCGGGCTTTTCTCAGTGAATTAGGAATTAGCTACGAGCCAAAAATGCGGGTACAAATGGCGTTTTGGAGTTTAGAAGCAGGACAGTGTCCAGTTGACGTGATGCGTCGCTATCAGGTAGCGATCGTCTCTCATGGTAACCCAGAAAAAGAGGAAATAGAGGCGTTCCGGCAACAGTTTGTCAGAGGTTTGGGCTATTGTCCAGAAACACTAGCCTGATACCTTTGACTTATATTACCTGTTATATGACGATATAGGTTTAAGTATCAAAAGCTGCTGGAATATATTCTTGTAGCATCAACAAATATCCATTTATTGATAAAGTGGCTATAGCTTGTTCAGAAATTGTAGGCGCAGTGAACCCTTCGGCTGCGCTTAGGCTGAACCCTTGTGATATTTGTTGACAGTAGACAATAGCAACATCAAATTGACAAGGGTAGTCTGCCTTCTGGGGATATTTAGCTAAGAACATTAAAGACGTTTGTTGGAGTTTTGTTTGCTTCTGTTTTGTGATGGCGTTTCTTCCCCCTGCATCCCAATTATCTCGGCTGCGAGTTTTCACTTCCACAAATGTCAGTATGGGAGATGAGGAAAGTGAAGGAGTCAAAGAGTGAAGGAGTGAGGTTTCCCTTGTTCCTTCACTCTGTGTGTTTGTCTGTGCTCTTTCTTGCTGTTTCCTTGGCTGTTGCTGTCCATCATATTGGGCAATGATATCAATTTCTCCGTTACGGTAACGCCATCGACGGTGCAAAATGACCCAACCATTGGATTGTAACCATTCAGCTACCAGGTCTTCTCCTGCGATACCTATATCGAGATAATGATATGGAGAATCGTCTGCCATTGGTGAAAAGTACAATGAGTAAGTTCAGCAATCGAATTTGGGTAAACACACTCAGTTTATTACTTTGGGTTGTCATTTGCATCACTGCATTTGTTGGTTTTGCAGGTTTTGCTCCAGAAGCTCTAGCAATTGACTACAATAAAGAAACTTTGATCGGGTCTGATTTTTCAGGACGTGACTTGACAGACTCCAGCTTTAATCAAACTAACCTCCGCAACAGTAACTTTAGTCACTCTAATTTGCGCGGCGTCAGTCTGTTTTCTGCAAAACTGGAATCAGTAAATTTTGAAGCAGCTGACTTAACAAATGCTATTTTAGACTCGGCTCTTTTCACTAAGACAAATTTGACAAATGCGGTGTTGGAGGGTGCTTCTGCTGCTAACGCCAGGTTTGATCGTGCTATTATTGACGGAGCAGATTTCACTGATGTGCTGCTGCGTAAATATGAGCAAGAGAAATTGTGCAAAGTCGCCTCAGGTACGAATCCAACTACAGGACGCAACACCCGCGACAGCTTATATTGCCCGTAGCTTCAGCTACACAACAAACCGGGGGCGTGAAAACAGCTTTTCATTTTAGGGTATCTCCCTACCGTTGTTCAATGGTTCTGAATTATGGGACAGATTGTATCTTGCGGCTTTGTTGATAAGCTGTTCCATCCGGACAGTAATCCTCTCAATTCTTCTCGCAAGGTCAATAACTGTTCAATTTGTTTATCAATATCTAATATCTTATCTTTCAGCTTGTGATGAATTTGATCACAGGCTGGTTTACCTCCGTCATAAACTTCAAGAATTTCGCCGATTTCTTGCAAGCTTAAACCTAAACTTTGAGCACATTTAATAAAAGAAAGACGAGTCAACACATCTGATGAGAATTGGCGGAAACCTCCTTCTGTTCGTCCGATAGACTGAACTAAACCCAAACTTTCATAGTAGCGAATTGTCCTAATAGGAACTCCGCTCAAAGCAGTCACCTGACCAATTAAAAACAAATTTTCATCTTGATTCAACACAGGTCAAATACCTTATGCGTAGAGTTTTCTCTTTATTTTAAGATGTAAGCTAACAAGCAAAAAAACTTCATAAGTCAACCTGAAAAAACATAAAATACGATTCTTGCGATCGCTTTGCTACCCTTTACGTTTAATTTGGTTGATTTACTTATTAATTGCTAATTGTCAACAAAATTTTTCTATGCGTTGCTAAAGTCTCTACTCAACTAAAGAGTTTAGTATACCATAAGTCTCTTAACTTAGATTTAGCATCTAGAGGACTTACCTGGAACAACGTAACTATAGTCCGCCAATACCAAAGCAAGGATGCGCCTGCAAAGTGCTGTTTATACATAGTCGTTTTGTGGATACTCTACTATTGTTGTAGATACTTGTGTATTGTTTTGACTTCTAAAGACGAGCTCATAAAAAACCCCACTGGCTCACGCCACATGCCTCAACGCGGGAGACCAGCCCACGGTGAGACAGCGCTGCGCAGGAGGTGACGACAACCGGCTGCGGTCCTTGTTTCCCGACAGCCAGGCATCTGGCGTAAGCGCAAGCGCACGCCAAGGGCATACCCGAAGGGCAGTGGCTCGCCTACACCCCTACACTCCTACACCCAAAGCTATTGGTCAAACGCAATAGCAGTCTACGCAGGCGATCATTAACTAAATCTGTAGTACTGTATAGGTGAACTGCTGAGTGGTATGGCTGTGTTCTTTGGGGTGTCGGCGACAGCTCTCATTTTCTTAAGGATATTATTTTTGCCTTACCTTTTAGAAAAAGAAGTGGCAAAGCCACTTCTGCGTAATTCCCAGGTAGAACCTAAAAAACAGTATAACTTTTCTAAAAAGATGAAATGGTATGATTGTACACTTGTTAACTAATATATTTCTTTGAATTGCCTTCGTGATGTTGCGGATGTTTGAAGTGCTTGGCTAAAACAAGCGAAAAATCTGCCAGTAGAGGTATGAGATGGAAAAATCAGCTAAGCCTTATGAAAACTGTGGGTAATGAGGACGACAAACCAATCAATCACGTTCGGTGGGCGAAGGTGAGTGGGTGTGCAGGCGCAACAGATGTATTTAAGGGTGCAAGGATGCAGGGGAAAAAAGCGGCGAGGACGTCTTCCTCCCCTCATCTGACTTGCACAAGATGCACAAGATGCGGGGGAGCGGTCTAATTGTATCAACCTTAAAGTGAAACGATATAACTCAACTTATTGCAGAAGATATAGTAATCCTCCGCAGTAATTTGACCGGGACGATTTTAGATTTTAAATTTTAGATTTTAGATTGGGGGTTGGTCGGTACAAGCCCCGTCCTTCTAGGACCGAATTAATTCCTCAATTCAAAATCCGCTCATTTTTACTGGAGTTTAGACTAAGCAACAAGAAATGACCCAGCAGGGCTGATATCATGTCCGGTGAAAGACTTATCATTAAGACGGCTCTTAGCAGGGGGCTCTTAGCAGGGAGAAAGAGGATTTCCCGGTTTTTGCACAGATTTTGTAATCACAACTAATTAGCCGGACATGATATGAGTTGATAAAACACAAGCTTTAAGCAAGAAAATCTTTGATATTAAGCCGATTTGGGTTGTTCTTTGCGAGGCTTATTGTGCTTTTTGTGACGATAGGATAGCGAATTCTACGTTGTCGAGGTTGTGCTGGTTTCCAGCCTGGCGACTTTCCGCGTGGTTGAGGGGATCGTGCAGGAGTACTAATCGCCCTTCGGGTTCGCAGTCGCTACAACGGGGGGAACCCCCCTTCGGGTTCGCCAGATGCCTACGGAGGGAAACCCTCCTGCAGCACTGGTCTCACCGCAACGCGCTGCGAACCGCTAAAATTCCTCCCATAGCTTGAGCAACTCTTCCAGGAGTCAATTTGTCCATTGACTTTTGCCAAGGTAGGGGATTATCAGCCAACTTTATCACGGGCTAACCATAACTCCCAAGTAATCATTGGCATCAAATCACTCCAGCGCTCACACTGTTTTGGGGTACTTAGTTTAGGAAGTGTCCAGTGCAGGCGTTGCTTCAAAAAACGATACCAGTGGTCAACGGTAAAGCGACGCAAATAAAGTAGCCAAACTTCCGATAGTGGAGGCATTTCTTCTCCTACCCAAGCCAACCATAAGGGTTTTGACACTCTAGCGCAACCTTTTTGGTCAAGACGCTCAACCCTGATTAATGACATTGGGCGCGTAGCCGTTTTACGGAAGTCTAAATTTTTCCATAAGCTAACCCTTACCCGCCCCAGTTTGAGATCGTTCATCTCCAAACTTTGAGTGGCTTCACCCCAAGTAGAAGGTTCATTGAGCTTGAACTTATCACCATGTTTTCTGGGACGACCTTTGCCAGAGTATAGTGGAGGTGCGCCCCACAAACAAAGATTTGAACGCAAACGGACAAGAATATCTGCTCGAATGTTGGCAGTCTTCAACATAAAAGGGGCACACCCATACTCACTATCCCAAACCGAAATTGGTCTAGTGGATAAATGCTCACACACTTGTTGTAGTTGCCAAGCTGCTTTCTCTATGGGGCAATCCCTGCCTAGTGATTCGCTCATGCCTCAAGGGTAATGCCCAACTGCCATTCGATTCTGGCACCCAAGCAATAGTACTATATCCCTGACCAATGGTAATTGGTTTATTTCCTCGTACAGCAGTGCTGCTATGCTCAATTGTCCTTTCCTGTAGAGTTACAGCATCAGGACGAGACCAAGCAGTGTGGTCACCAGCAAGCAAAGGACGACCAACAATCGGCATCTGTTTGATATATAACTGCATCAATTTCTGTCGCTGTGGTCTACTGTCTTGTAACGCTGAGTCCCAAGGGGACACGCTGAGTCGCAAGGCGACACGCTGCGCGTTCGCCCTCTGGGCGTGCGCTTGCGCTTACGCGAACGTAAATACTTGGCCACTTGCGTCGAAAAATTGGAGACACAGATAAATCTGCCGACCCATTGTCCCCTAAAAAATCAGGCAGCCTTACTACTACGAGTACTCGTCTTGGAACACTAATTAACCAAACAAAGGCTGCCTGATTTTTTTACGTGTTAGACCCCCGCCAAGCTGTAGGCATTACGGGTCAGTAGTATTGCATCAGTCAATTCAAAGGTAGCATCATGGGCTTTGCCTAAAAGCTTGTAAGCGGCTTGACGAAATTCTTGAAGTTTGACAAGTTTCATATTGGCAGGTGAGAGTTGGTGGTTCTTCTCTCATCTTCTGCCCAAGGGGGTCTGTGTTAATCACAGACTGCCTTTCCCAAAATTTTATACCAACAACACATGCTTTCCTTTGTTTACCGATCGCCTGCCTTTAGTCTAAACTCCAGTTTTTAAGCTCCTCACCTTTAGGGTGGAGTCAATCTAAAATCCAAAATCCAAAATCCAAAATTGGCTGACAATCTATTGGTTCAGATTCCTAACTTCTCGCTCGAAGTCAAGAATCTTATTCTTCACGTTCCTGCGTAGGGTGCCCATAGGACTTATAATTTAGGATTGTTATATTGCTGGCTTTTGGGGATAAAGAATCACTTTTTTAAGAGTGCTTTATAAGCACTAAAGATGAAAAGCAAAAAAAATTATGGTTATGATTATTTTGTTACTTTTCACCTGACAAAAGTTTAGCAAAAAATCTAGCTTGTTTTGTGCTATTTCATAAAGATTTCTTGGGTAAAAACAAATATAAAAAATTCTTGGTATTCCTGATAAAAACTCTATTGACCTGTAACAAGTAATTAGATTATCTTAGCAGTCAGCAAAATTGGTTAGAAAAACCCATGAACAAAAAACTTATACTTAATTTATTGTCTAGTTCCTCTATTTTTGTCTCGCTGATGTCTACTTTGGGAGCCATTTATCCCGCACACGCTGCTGCTAAGCAGGGATTAATCCACAAAAATGATCAGACCTGTATAGCCAGTCCTCACGCTGTCAACAAGTTAGTGTGTATCAAGGATTCACAGAGGAAGCAACAATCTCCTTCTACACCGACATCAAGCGTGACTACAGGGCAGGCTGCTAAGAATATTGCAACGGTTGCATTTACAGAAGAAGAAAGTGATCGTGCGATTCAGTTATTTGGCTGTGACTGTCCAGCTTGTATAAACTCTTTACGCAACTTGCAGGGGACTGGGAACCTCACGTATTAAGACTTTCCTATTTCGCGAGGAGTGCAACTTTTGAGTGAGAGTTCAGTATATTAGGACTTAGGACTTAGGACTTCAAACTCCCAATTCCTAACTCCTAACTTATCCCCCTACCTCGTTAACTGGGAACCTATCAATAAGCTGCATAGCACGATGGGCATTGCGCTGCAAGGATTGTGACAAATAGGGTACGTGGGGAATTTGCGATAATAGATCTAACGTACGACGTAAAATTCGCACCACATCACCTTCATCCAAACTCGTATTTTCACAAAGTTCTATCCACTCCATACCAAGCGCCCACTGCTCCACAAGGGCTATTAACTCAAACTCTAACCATATTGGTAAGGCTACATTATAACGACGTTGCAGTTGGAAGATCTTGCGACGAATCCCTCGCAATTTTGATAAAGCTTCTGCCACTGCTTCACTCAAGTCAAAGCGAACCATGCTATCTGGACGTGGGGTTTCTGTCACCAAAGCTGCGATCGCTGCTGCTAAGTGGTGTGGATCTAAGTTGTCCAATTCTCCACCCTCAAGTGCTAAGCCCAGCCACAACTCATTTTCTCCTCGAATGGCTGCAGCCATTTGTCCTAACCTTGTGGGAACTAGATTCTCCAGACATTGAAACTGCTGCAAAATCTCAATAAGATTGAGAAACTCTTCCCAATGACGCTGAGATTGTTGCTGTATTTGTCCCTGCATTAATTCAATTTCAGCTTCAAGTTCAACAACCTGTGTTCTGCGTTTGAAAACACTGACAGCGTCGCCTGATTGATGTAAGGGATGAGCCTCTAATTGCTCTTGCACAGCAGTGACGCGACGAAGTTGTTCTAGGACTTCTGGAGGCATAAATACAGCTTCGCTTGGCTCAGGAATTTGTTGAGTTATGATTGCGGTTTGCTCATCACCAACAAGCGACTGTCCCCGTTTCAATGGCATTTCTGGTGGTGGTAGCAACTCAGCAGGTATGTCAATTCGCGGTAGTTCTGCAAACAAATCTATAACATCAGAGGCTGTCGCTACATACCAGCGGTTATCTCGCCCCAAGCATACCAAGTAACAAGTTTGACTCGAACCTAGTGTTTTCCCTACTAACACTGCTGTTATGGGCGCAGGCATTGTGAAGTTTTTACTTTTGAGACTCAACAGTGTTCCCGACACTGCAAAGTCCAACATCATCCCCAATTCCTGTTGTCGGGCTTCCTGCGCTTGCTCTTGCAGCATTTTCAAGTTTAAGCGTTCTACTCGCAAGCGTTGCCGCAATTTTTCATAAACAGCCAGTTCTGCTTCGTCAATAGCAGCGATTTGTGCTTGAAGTTGAGCAAGTTCTGTTTGTAAGTGGGTGATGTATTCGTGTTGCGGTCGCAGGTGCAAGTTTGCCGAGTACTGCCCAAAGCTGCGTTCTACCAATTCCTTGGCTTCTTCCAAAGTATGAGTTTGCAGCAAGTTCAGCACCATGCCGTAACTTGGTGTAAATTGACTCACTAGAGGGTCGCTTTGGGATGTTGCCAAGTACGCTGCTTCTTTGGCTCCCTCAAAGGGAGTTTGTAACGTCACAACGTGACCCCGTTCATCCATTCCCCGGCGACCTGCCCGACCTGCCATTTGCAGAAATTCGGAGGCATTCAACAGCCGATGTCCACTATCAGTACGCTTAGAAAGAGTAGAAATCACCGTTGTCCGGGCTGGCATATTAATTCCAGCTGCCAAGGTTTCGGTGGCAAAGACAACTTTAATTAACCCCTGCTGAAAAAGCTCTTCAACAAGGACTTTCCACGCAGGTAAAATTCCAGCATGGTGTGCGGCTATTCCTCGGTAAAGCGGTCCAACGTGTCCGGAACGTCCAGCTTCCGGATTACGGCTTAAAAATTCGTCAATCTGCCAGCGCAATTGCTGCGCTTCTTCCTGATCCACTAACCACATATCGCTGCCCACCTCCGCCACCGCCTTATCACATCCCCGACGACTGAAGATGAAGTAAATTGCTGGCAGCATATCTCGTTCGTGTAGCTCGCCCAGAACTTGAATCATGCTGGGGGCTTCAGCTCTGACATTAGCTTTGCTTTTGTTTTTCTCTCCTTTTTTCTTCTTTCTTAGCAGGCGCTGGTTAATTTGGGTTTTGTCATCATTCAGTAGGGGGAATAACCCTTTGATGTTACCAAAGTGAAATTCCAAAGGAACTGGGCGATGATCGGAGTATATGAGGTCAGTCGGACCATGAACTTGATTTAACCAGTCGGTCAGTTCATCACTATTAGCAACAGTTGCTGAGAGCGCTACGAGTTGAATTTCACGGGGGCAGTAGATGATCGATTCTTCCCAAACTGTTCCCCGTTGGCGATCATTCATGTAGTGGCACTCATCCAGCACCATAGCCTCTACGTCTACTAATGAAATGCCAATTTGCCCGATGGGTGTGCCATAGAGCATATTCCGGAAAATTTCTGTGGTCATCACCAGAATCGAGGCATCTCGGTTAATGGAGGCATCTCCAGTTAACAGTCCAACATGGTCAAAGCCGAATTTTTCCCGAAAGTCACGTAGTTTCTGATTGGAGAGCGCTTTTAGGGGAGTGGTATAAAATACTCTTTTTCCACGCGATAGGGCGCGATATATAGCGTATTCCCCCACCAATGTTTTGCCCGAACCTGTGGGCGCACATACAACAACGGAACGTCCGGCATTCAAGGAAGCGATTGCATCCTTTTGGAACTGATCCAATTCAAATGGAAATATCGAACTTGGTTCAAGTTCTGGAGACAGCGCAGGGTAATTCACTCAATCACATTTGCAACCAAAACTGTTTACTATGGTAACGACTCTTTTGTCAACTTAGTTATGAGTCATTAGTCATCGGTCATTAGTCATTAGTTTTGAATAAAAAACAAACAACTATTTTCCCAATTCTTGTGAACGGGCTGTTGCTGCTTTGACTGCTTCAATTAAAGCTGAGCGAAACCCAGCTCGTTCTAACTGAGCTATACCAGCAATTGTAGTACCACCTGGACTGGTGACGCGGTCTTTGAGTTCTGCCGGGTGTATTTTTGTTTCATTTAAAAGCTTGGCTGTTCCAAAGACAGTTTGCAAGGCAAGTTGATTGGCAATTGTCCTTGGTAAACCTGCTGCGACTCCTCCATCAGCAAGTGCTTCTATAGCAAGTGCTACGTATGCCGGACCCGATCCTGATAGTCCTGTCACGGCATCCATCAGGTTTTCTGAAATTTCTACGACTTCTCCCACCGCTGAAAAAAGTTTCTTGGCGGTTTCGTGGTGGTTTGCGTTGGTGTACGCCCCTGGACATATGGCGGTGATTCCTGCTCCCACAGTTGCTGGAGTATTAGGCATTGCTCGAATGACTGGCAACTGGGGAAAAGCTGCTTCCAACTGATTTAATGTCACGCCTGCCAAGATGGATATCACCAGTGGTTTTGAAACTGTATCGATCACATCTGCCAATTCTTGGGCGATCGCACTAAACACTTGAGGTTTTATTGCCAAAAATACGACTTCTGTTGTTGGTGTGAAAACCAGACGATTATCGGCTGTCACATTAACACCATATTCGTCTTCTAGAAAACCTTGGCGTGAGGTTTGTGGTTCGCTAACTAGGACTTCTGAGCGTTGATAAATTTTACGAGCAATAAGGCGGGATAACAGGGCCTCTCCCATTACCCCGCCACCAATTAAGCCGAATTTAATAATCATTTTTCATTAGTCATAAGTCATGAGTCATGACTTATGACTCATTAGTATTTAGACAAAGAACTTTCGACAAAGGACTTTGGACTAATCACTCATTTTACGTTTATTGTGCCATTCTGTTAACTTCGTTTCCCCAAGCTGGGTTAGGTCCAGTGGAACGTGAGGGACGTACTGCAGGTTGAGGTACTTCATGAATAATTCCTGACTGGGTACTGACTTGCACACAGCTTGGAGTGAACAAAAATATACTTTCGCCTATCCGTTCTTGATGCCCATCAAGCGCGTAGGTACCACCAGCGACAAAATCTACTGCCCGTTGCGCTTGATCGGGATCCATTATTGTTAAATTTAATACTATTGACTTCCGTTCTCGCAATGCTTGAATTGCTTGAGGCATTTCTTCAAAGGTGCGTGGTTCTAGCACCAAGACTTCTGATATTCCATTAATTACTCCAGGCATACCAATCACATTGCTCATCGGCTTTGATCCTGCGGCACTTACATCTCCCATTGTAGGCACGGGTTCCCGCCAGCGTCGATTTGGCTCTGGAGGTTCTTGTGCTACTGGTTGTTGAGCATTTTGTTCCTGATACAGATTTCGGTAACTTTCTGTTTCTGGTTCTTCTTCATAGTACTCATATTCTACTTGCTCGTTTAAACCGACGAAGTCTCTAAGTTTGGAAAATATATTATTCATGGTTTACGCTCCTAGGGCTATTCACTCGTAAGGATATGCCAAAAACTGATGATGAAATCAATTTTTACCCTTGTAAAGGGGAGATTTTTGCGCTGTTCTATTCATATTTGTTCTACCCACTAGGGGTTTTTGTTTGAACAAACGCGAATAGAAAGTCTGTATATGTTTTTTAGGTAACAATGAGTCAAGATTATATCTTAACCGGTCGGTTTAGGGAAGTGATTTTCATCTGATATTATATTAACTTTTGCTTTTGTCAATACTATATCTTTTGTCACCGATTGAACCAGTGTTTCATGAAGTTTTTACCAACAAAGTTTTATAAAGAGTGTCGGAGCACAAAATATACTGAAACAAGGTATTTAATCGTACGATTAAATACCTTGTTATTCCGTGATTATACTTTGAAAACCAATATTAAACAGGACGTTCTCCAAACAAGATAGTTCCTAACCTTACCATTGTTGCGCCTGCTTGCACTGCCAATTTGTAATCCCCTGACATTCCCATTGAAAGATGATGCATTTGAACATTAGACCAGTTTTGTTCTTGAATTTCTTTTGCTAATTTACTGGTACTATTGAATACGTTGAGAGCTTCAGAATCATTTAATCCCAAAGGTGGAATTGTCATTAAGCCCTGAATTTGTAAATTTTCACATTGATCTAGAGCAGCTAAGTCAGCCAATAGTTGTGATGGACTCCAACCTGACTTGTTTGGATCGGGTCGTATTTTGACTTGCAGACAAATCTGAGGACTGATTTTTAACTCTTGTGCCAGTTGATTTAAGCGTTGGGCAAGCTTTAAATTATCTACGGAGTGAATCCACTGAAATTGTTCAATGGCTTTTTTGGCTTTGTTATTTTGCAAATGTCCAATAAAGTGCCAAGTTATGTCGCTTAAGTCTTGCAACACAGCTTGTTTGCTCGCTGCTTCTTGGATGCGACTCTCGCCAAAATCTCGAATTCCTGCGGCGTAAGCACAGCGTATGATTTCAGCAGAGACTTGCTTGCTAACAGCAATCAACCGGACTGAATCTGGTAGAGAGGAACCAAGGGTAATAATACGTTCGCTAATCGAACTGCTCATTGGAAAGTACGTTGGAAAACAGTCTGAAGTTGATCGTACTCCTGAGATTGCCCTGTACGACGCAGACTACGCAAGCGATTTTCAATCATCATTCTAGCCTCAGTGCGTCCAGTGGGCTGAAACTTCATACCTTTGACATCAGTTGTTACTATGAAGAATAAGCGTTGGGCATACAGTGTTGTGAACAACTCTTGGTTCTCGTCTACCATACAAATCCTATAGAGCAAACCCCAAGTTGGATGATTGATGTAAGTTTCCGAGTTGTCTAAGTTCATTTAATACTAAGGGATGAATATATATATTTTTGCAGTTGAAGAGAAACATTTTGACGACAAAGGACGCATTTCGTCAAAATTTTTGCTAAAAATCCCAAAAACCCCAAAGTTAAGAGCAAGCAGCACCTGGCCAACATAAGTAGCAGCAGGGGCTTGCGCTGGAGCGCGTGGCTCTTGTGGAGAAGCTTACGAATCGCACTTAGTGTGTCCTTAAGGACATAGAAGACTCCAAACTATACCCTACTTTGTACGTAGCTTGCCTCTGTTAGAATGCAGCATATACTAACACGAAGTGCGTGCAGCGCATACGAAAGTTTTCCCCTTTGTCCATGCAGATTGCCGTTCATTACTGAATAGCTCTAAATTACAGAAGAACAAACTACAGCGCATTGGTTCTAGTTCTTCAATCATTTTGAGCCAGCGGACTTTAGGACAACCTGTGAACGTGCCAACAAAGGAACATGGCTCGAATCAACTCAAGCACGCTACAATCAGATTTTAAGCTACCTTTGATGTTGCTGACAAGGTGGATAAGGTTGGTGTAATCCTCAATTATTAGCAATTCATTAACAGCAACAGTTTCGCATTCAGGCGTTATGCGTAGCTCTGCCGTAGGCAATCGCCCCAAAGGGGCGGCTCCCTGTGTCCTCCGGACACGCTACGCGAACGGAGCATAGCCCTAAATCATTGCGTTTCAAACTTACTAGCATAGCGGTGTTCAGCGGGTCTTGTGCTTTGTAATCGTGAACATGTAGAGTGATACACAAGATATAACAACTTAAACCCATTACTACTTTTTTGAGCTTTTGGACTTTGTGCCAAAGGACTTTGAGAAGCTTTGTAGGTACGCTCGTGCCACTGTAAATTCTAAAACACTAATGTCTTCATTCCATTTTTGAACTTTGGAACTTACTGCCATTTGTGCTATTATAGACTAAATTGGGCGATTAGCACAGTGGTAGCGCACTTCCTTCACACGGAAGGGGTCACTGGTTCAAATCCAGTATCGCCCATTTATGGAATTCTATTTAACGTTGAGAAGCGGCAAGCGTGGCTTGTTCAAATCTGCCATTCATCAAATTATTTAACTAGCTGTTGTTTCTAAGGATGGAGGAAACAATATTTGTTTGCCCGCTCATATTTTCAAATAGCAACACAAGTTTTAGGAAAAATTAATTTTTGAGATTAATTGCTATTATGTTGTACTTGAAATAGCGATAATCAATATGTCTCCATGTTAGATAATTTTCCGGAAATTGTCATTGAAGAATGAAAACCATTATTTCACGATATTTTTTGTTGATTAATCTCCTGATACTTATAGGATTACTAGCAACTGGATGCGATGATAAACAACAAGACATCAACTCGGAAAAACTAACTGTCGGTGTGGTCAGCTACGGCGAAGGAACTGTTTCTTTAGAAAAATACGAGCGCTTCAAAGACTACATAGCAAAACAAACTCAATCAATTGTAGAACTGGAACCAGCTTACAACGAATTGCAAGCTTTAGAGCAAATTCAACGCCAAAATTGGAAAATTGTTTTTGCGCCTCCTGGTTTAGCAGCAATAGCGATCAGCAAGGAACTTTATATTCCTTTGTTCTCGATGGAGGGAACACGTGGTAGACAACGCTCTTTACTGATAGTTCGAGATGATAAACCAATAAAAACAATAGCAGACCTGGCGAATAAAACTGTTGCTTTGGAAACAGCAGGTTCTGCAGCTGGCTATTATGTTCCTCTGTACGATTTGTACGGTTTAACCCTTGCTAAAATCCGTTTCGCTCCTACTCCCAAAACAGTATTGCAGTGGATCAGTGAAGGTAGCGTTGATGCTGGCGCACTATCTCAAACAGATTTTGAGCTTCATCAGCGAGAATTTAGTACAACCAAGTTTCGGATTTTACACACTAGCCGATCAATTCCTCCTGCGGTTGTTTTACTAGCACCAACTGTAGAACGGAATCAACAGCAGCAGATTCAAAAAGCAATGAACCAAGCACCTGGGGATATCGTAGCAGATGCAGGTTACGTCCCTGTAGCCAAAGTACCTAGCTACGATCAATTTATAAAATTAGTAGATAAAGTCAAACCTTTAGAAGAGCAAGTCAAGAAAACACCCGCCGTTTTACTCAATCAAAAATCTACCACTCCATAGTACCGCCCTCGTCACAAGCGGAGCCACTGCGGTCTTGCAACGGGGAATTCGCAGAATGAGAAATTCGCTACCTGACGCTGCTAACACATTCCAAATGAATATACCACAAGCTTTTCACTGATTTTGAATGGTGTTTTACTTCCACTATGACGTAATAGAGGGTTAATGGACAAGTGATTAACAAAAGACTACTTCAGAAAAATTCATAAAAGTTAATCATTGTTTCGCGTTTTTTTTGGAAAAATCTGCCGATACTTAATTAAGCTCTGATCCGGTTAGAGTGAGGAGTAATCAACTTAGTATAATATGAGTTATCTACCAAACAGATTTTTTTGCTGAAAATACTGTGTTTGATGCTGTAGTTATCATAGACAACCCTGATAGGATAAATCTATTAAAATTTTTACCTAATAACGTAAGTTGCTAGTTAGTGTGTATAAACGGTATTAAAGAATACAATAAATGACTTTTTTAGTATTGCTAAGTACTATAATTTGAGACTTTGTACTTAAAATTAGGCACTTTTTGATAACTAGCAACTTGGGTTTATAGACTTTGTTTTGAAAAATACCAAATTACTTATAAAGAAAAGAGCTTACAGAGCTAGGAGTGTCACCTTATGTCTCAGTCTTACATAATAAAAGCAGAAATTCCCTCTGGGACGATGATTGATAATCGTTATATTATTCAAAAACTTTTGGGACAGGGGGGCTTAGGAAGAACATACTTGGCGTATGATACTCGTCGGTTTAACGAAGCATGCGTCCTGAAAGAATTTGCACCCACGGGTTCAGGGGAGAATGCTTTAGAAAAATGTCGCAATTTATTTAAAAGAGAAGCAAGAATTCTTCACCAGTTGGCACACCCTCAAATTCCTCGTTTCTTGGCTTGTTTTGAAGGAGATGGTCGGCTGTTTTTAGTACAAGAGTTTGTGGATGGTAAAACCTATTCATTTGTGTTGCGAGAACGGCAAGATTTGGAAGAAACTTTTTCGGAAATTGAAGTTATACAGTGGCTAAAAAGTTTGTTACCTGTATTGGGATATATTCATCAGCACAACATCATCCATCGAGATATTTCTCCTGACAACATCATGTTACCTGATGGCGAAAATTTACCAGTGCTGATTGATTTTGGTGTGGGAAAACAGATAGCTAACCTGAATGAAAACACCACTCCTGACCACATGAGTTTTGTTGGTAAAATGTCCCTTGTGGGGAAAGTGGGATATGCTCCTCGTGAGCAAATTAGCTTGGGGTTGTGTTCTCCCTCCAGTGATCTTTATGCCTTGGGCGTGACTGCAGTTGTCTTACTAACAGGTAGAGATCCATCTTTTCTTATGGATCAGTACTCTTTGGAGTGGAGATGGCGTTCTTACACCAAGGTCACCAATGATTTTGCCAGAGTACTTGAAAAATTGCTAGCAGATACACCAAAGCAGCGATACCAATCCTCAAAGGAAGTTCTCACAGATTTAGAACGTCTTGGACAGTTTCAAGTAATGGGATCATCAACTGTTCTTGATTTCCCTAGCACAGTTATAGAACAGAAATCTCAACCTACATTCACCACACGACAGCCACACTACCAATATCCACAGACTACAGCAAGTTCGGCTAGAAGTTCATATAGTCAGCAGCAATACCCTGTTATTGAGCCACAACCACAACCACAACCGCAACAATCTTCACTCAATCCAGCTTTCATACAACGCTGTCAGCAAGAACTAGCTTACTACATTGGACCAATAGCAAGTCTAGTTGTGGAAGAGATTCTAGAGCAAACTCCTCAAATTTCGCCTTACCAATTTATTGAATTTTTAGCCAGGGAAATTCCTGATGCATCAGCAGGTGTTGAATTTAGAAAACACCTATTTTCATGAGTGTTTCGGGGGAACCAACTCATCCAAGTGCCTTCTTTGAAAAGAGAAACTTTAAGAAGAACGCAGAACACAGAACGCAGTAATCAGAATATCCCCACGGATAGAATCCGGGGAATTTCAGTGCGAAAAACTTTCTTTTTCTCCACGGAGAAATCCGCTTTCTTGGAACCAGTTCTCACCGAACCAGAACTCTTAACTCATAACGAGAAAACGCGTTTAATATTCTGAGTTCTGAGTTCTGAGTTCTGAATTCTTTCTTGGTCAAAAATATAGTTGTGACTTATTTGAGTTGCAGCTTAATTTCCTGCTGTTCCTCCAGTATTTCCTCCATGAGTACGTCTAATTCTTTTCATTGCCATTTCTAAACTTAATTTCATCCGTTTAAAAGCTTTGGCAAGATTACCAATTTCATCATTAGAAATCTGATCAAAATCAACTTCTAAATGCCCTGTGCTAACTTCTTCCGCGACACGAGTTATCCGCTTGAGGGGAATAATAACTTGTCGATGCAAAAAGACATTCACTAAAAGAATAACCACTATAAAAACAGTAGATACAAGTCCTATTATCTTCAAAGAAGATTGATTAGCTTTTTCAATCACTTTACTCGCCGGTAGTGAAATAAATTGAGCCGCCACAATTTGATTCAACTGCCAATTAAATCCATTAACTGCACCGAAACGCTCAATCATAGTTTTTGGTGCGACTTCAGGCGTGCTATGACATGTCAGACAACTTTCTTTGCTAATGGTTAGCGGACGAGCAATATAAAATATATCGCCTCCCGGAACCGAGCGAAATCCCCTCACCTCTTTTAAATTTTTATCTTTTTGGAAACCCTCTAAAATTCCCGTCTCAAAACTGTCAGCCTTATCCCGAAGATTAGTGGGATTAGTTGCTGCTTCTTTATAAAATAAATCTCGATATTCTGGTTTTTTTCTGAAAATTTCAAAGATTTCTCGTGCTGAATATGCAGATACCACTTGTGGCAAAAACTTTTCTTCCAGTTTATCAGCAAGTTCTGGATAGATTTGGGTAAGTGTGTACTCACGAACAGAAGTCATTGTATCGATGAGTGTTAAAGCTCGTGAGGCAATTTCATTTTCAGCATTCTGTCTTAGCAAAGCAGAAAGAGCCAATCCACTAAAGCTTAGACCGACTACAAGAATGACGACTAGCAAAATTGTAAATTTTTGTCTCAATTTTAAGTTTTTTAACATCATTTTATATCATGTGAAGATAATACTACAATGAGCAAATAATTAAAGGCATGTCTTAACCATTATATGGACAGACTAAGCATAAATAACTGACAATGTAGATGATTACAAAATAACTTTGTCGTATTCCGGATTACGTACACGAATTTGTCAAAAAATAGATGAATATCAATTTTTACTTCATGATTAAGTTCATGAATAAATCTTAGAAGTCATTTTTTGAAAAAATACTACATTGATCAAATTCCGGTTTTTCAAAAAAATATCTCCTAATTTAGAAAATAGAGCATAACAGCCTGAAACTAAAAATTTTAAAAAAATATTAAGATACTACTCATTTGCTAATAGCCTGTTTGTTAAGTTGAGTCCTAGACTGTTGACAGTGCCAGAATAAGACTAAGAGATAACTTAGTTCCAAATATACCTTACACGTTAAGCTTAGCGTGCAACTCCCGTGTAGGAGACACAAATTTAGAATTTCAAAATTTTCCCCTGAATCCTTACCCAGCTTTAATACCGTGCCAAAATAAATAGCATGGGGAGAGTTACTAATATAATGGTCTGGAATCCAGGACAGGCGTTGCTTGGGGGACGCTACATCATTGAAAGAAAATTAGGCGAAGGTGGAATTGGTATCACCTATCTCGTCGGAAATGAACGAAATGAACTGCGGGTCATTAAAACTCTAAGAGTTGACATCCTTAATGAGGATACCTGGAAACCGCATCAAAGCAAATTAAAGCAAGACTTCCGCGATGAAGCTGTTCGGCTTGCCTTGTGTCGCCATCCTCATATAGTGCAAATAGAAAATATTTTTGATGAAGGCGATTTGCCTTGCATGGTGATAGAGTACATCGATGGTGAAGACTTAGGCAACCGCCTTCGGCGAATGAAAGTCTTACCAGAAGCTGAAGCGCTTTTGTACATCCGGCAAATTGGCGATGCTTTAAAGGTGATTCACAGTAGAGGTTTGCTGCATAGGGATATCAAACCACGTAACATCATGCTTCGCGCGGGCAAATCAGAAGCTGTGCTGATTGATTTTGGTATTGCCAGAGAATTTATTCCCAATGTTATCCAAAGGCATACAGTGTATCGTACACCAGGTTTTGCCCCCCCAGAACAGTATGAATTGGAAGCACCACGGGGAGAATATATTGATGTCTATGCACTAGCTGCCACCTTGTATAGTTTAATCACTGGAGTGACACCAAGGAACGCTGATGACAGACGACATAACATTCCTCTAGAACCACCAAAACACTTCAATCGTAATATTAGTGACAAGGTCAATCAAGCTATCATCAGGGGGATGGATTTGCAACCCAGTCTCCGCCCGCAGTCCGTACAGGAGTGGGTGGATTTATTGGATGTTGAGATTCGCGAGGAACCGCCCACACAGGTAATCGTACACCGCCCAGTACTTCCGAATAATCAGTCTCCACCCCAAAATCAACAGCGAATCATACCATCTGTTGGCACTTCTGGAAACTGGCAATGCGTACATACCCTCAGAGGTCATTCCAGCATGGTTCTTGCTGTTGCTATCAGCTCAGATGGACAGGCGATCGCTAGTGCTAGCAATGATCATACAATTAAACTCTGGCAACTAGAAACTGGTAAACTTTTGCGTAGCCTTGGTGGTTGGTTTTCTGGTCATTCCAGCATTGTTCATACTGTCGCTTTTAGTCCCGATGGACAGTTAGTTGCTAGTGGAAGCTGGGATGAAACTATTAAGTTGTGGCAAGTCAGTAGAGGAAAAGAAATTCGTACATTAACCACTCATGGCAGCTGGATCAATTCTGTAGCCTTTAATCCAATACCTCTGAAATTTTCTTATCAACAAGAAGAAACTTACATGGGAAGGTGGATTTTAGCGAGTGGTGGCGCTGATAGCACTGTTAAGTTATGGATAGTAAGTACAGGCATAGAAATTAGCACTTTCACAGGTCATTCGGACTCAGTATGGTCAGTTGCTTTCAGTCCGGATGGAGAACTTCTAGCTAGTGGTAGCGCTGATAGTACAATCAAGCTTTGGCAAGTAAGTACAGGTAGAGAAATTCACACTTTTAGAGGTCATTCCTTCTTTGTTAATTTTGTTACCTTCAGCCCAGATGGGCGACTTTTGGTAAGTGCCAGTGCTGATGGCACTATTAAACTTTGGCAAGTCAGTACAGGGAAAAAAATTCACACTTTTACAGGTCATTCCGATGCGGTGTGTTCAGTCACTTTTAGCCCGAATGCACAGCTTCTTGTTAGCGGTAGTTGGGACAAAACTATTAAAATCTGGCAGATAAGGACAGGTAGTGAAATTTACACTCTTCATGGTCATTCTAATTACGTCAGATCTGTTGCCTTTAGTCCAGATGGACAGACTATTGTAAGTGGTAGTGATGACGATACGATCAAAATTTGGCGATGCTATTCCTAATTTTGGTAATGCACTTACTATTAATGTATTGATTGTTGCTTACAAAAATATCTGCTACTCAAGAAACTCATGAAACACATCAAACTTATAGTAGAAAAACATTCCGATGGTTATGTTGCTTATCCCCTTGGTATTAAAGGGGTTGTTGTTGGTCAGGGAGACAGTTATGAAGAAGCTTTAGCTGATGTGAAATCTGCTATTCGCTGCCATATTGAGATATTTGGTCAAGACGTTTTAGAAGAGGAATCACCTGTTTTAGAAGCCTTTGTCGCTGAAGCTGAGGTTTCCGTCTAATGGCTAAGTTTCCTGTAGATGCGTCCAAAGCCAGAGTTATTAAAACATTGGAATTACTTGGATTTAGCATTATCCGGGAAAGGGAGCATATTGTCATGGTACGACAAAATAATGATGGAACGCGAACTCCATTAACTATGCCTAACCACTCTTATATTAAGGGTTCAACGTTGAGATCCATATGTACTCAAGCAAGTATCTCGCGAGAGGAATTTTTAGCTGCCTATGAGCAAATGTAAAATTACCTTGACACTAAACCATAACTTCATGCGGTTAAATTCTTCTAACTCTCTAGATAGACTCGATATTTTCCAAAAATTGAAACAATAATCAGGGTAACCTTAATTTTGGCAATCTATCTTAGCTGAGACGCTTTTACACAAAGCACACAGATCAGATGCTTGCCTGAGTTAGGAAATTAATTGTTATTGTGTTTTCATTTGGAATTGCATATGGGCTTTGGTATTGGAGATTTATTCTGGATTTTCCTCCTGCTTTCTTCCCTGCAACCCCTATGGCAGAAACGTCAGGTAGAATATCGGCGTATCCGCGCCCTACAGGAATTTCAGCAACAACGCAAAAGCCGAGTGATTTTGCTCATTCACCGCCAAGAGTCTATCAGCTTTTTGGGAATTCCTGTCTCGCGATATATCACCATCGAAGACTCAGAACAGATACTGCGGGCAATTCGGCTTACCCCGCCAGAGGTTCCCATTGACTTGATTTTACATACTCCTGGTGGTTTGGTTTTAGCAACAGAACAAATAGCGAGAGCATTAATTCGCCATCCTTCCAAAGTAACTGTCTTTGTCCCTCACTACGCCATGAGTGGTGGTACAATGCTTGCCTTAGCTTCTGATGAAATTGTCATGGATGCTAACGCTGTTCTTGGACCTGTTGATCCACAACTGGGTAATTTCCCTGCAGCTAGCATCTTGAAAGTTGTTGAACACAAACCTATTGGTGAAGTTGACGACCAGACTTTGATTATGGCTGATCTATCACGCAAAGCGATCGAGCAAGTGCAGCGCTTTGTACGAACCCTGCTGAAAGATACAGTACCTACACAGAAAGTGAAGCCAGAAAACATTGAGAGTATAATCGATGCCCTAACGACTGGGCGCGTGACTCACGACTACCCAATCACTGTTGAAGAAGCAACAGAAATGGGGCTACCCGTAACAGTCGGACTACCCAATGTTATTTACGATCTTATGGATTTGTATCCACAACCACAAGGCGGACGGCCCAGTGTACAGTATATTCCCATGCCCTACGATGACCGCCGCCCCATTTTACCAACTCCTAAAGGTAGACCATTAGAAGAACCTGGTCCAACTTAGATGAGTTAAGCCAAGTTATTATCTTGTCGGTGTTGGTGTAGGCGTTGCTGTCGGTGAGACTCCTGGTGTGGACGTAGGACTCCCTGTCGGCAACGCTTCTGGTGTAGAAGTAGGTGTAGCTGTGGGTAACGCCTCTGGTGTAGAAGTAGGCGTTGTGGTTGGTTTTGCTGTTGGCGTAGTTCTAGGTGTAGAAGTAGGGGTTTTAGTTGGTTTTGCTGTTGGTGTTGGCTGGGTAGTCGGTGAGGTTGTTGGTTTTCGTGGCTTTGTTGTTGGCGTGGATGTTGGTTCTTTCTTGATGTTCTTTGCTTGTTGGGTGAGTTTTTGCCTCAATGCTAAGTCAGCAATTCCTGTTTGTTGTAAACCCAGTTTTTTCTGATATAGCTTAACTGCTGCTTCTGTTTGAGAACCATAATATTGATTACTGGGCAACAGAGGATTGGGCTTAGCTACCAAGTTTAAATTAGCTTGCAAAGTTTCAACTATTTTTGCAGCAACATCTTGAGTTTTTGGTCCTACTATTCCATCAGCAGGTTTTAGTTTGTGCCCTTTTTGAAATTCTTGAATTGCGTTTTTAGTATCCGCTGTGGTCAAAGGTGCATCTGATACCTTGACGCTGTAACCTAGTCCCCGTAACACAGCGCGAAATTGCCGTGGGGTATAAGTTCGTGCAGCAAAAGCGACATCTGAAATTACTACACTAGCTGTGATCAAACAGGCAGTCGCAACGGTAATGTTTGATTTTCCAAACCCACACCACATAAGTAAAACTCCTCTTGGTCAAATCAACCGGATATTGACGTTGACAGATAGATGCATTTTAAGTTTCTGTAAAGTCTTTTGGTCGCTTTATTAATGATTATTGATAACTTAAAGTTATCGTACATGGATGTTAAGATTCATAAACTAATGTCATCTATCTTAGATATAGCAATCCGGAATCATCTGTGAGAGAATCTTGAAGTAAATTAAAGTGCTTTTTTGGCTAAGTATAAATTGCTCTAATGGCTAAAATACTTAAAATTTAGTAAAAAATACTGTAAAATTTTAACTTAGTTATCGATTTCTTACAGTATTTTATTAGAAATAATCTAAGCTCGCTATATAGGATTCCTCCACAGATTTTTGCGAAGCTTCGTTAGCGTGTATGTTAAGCGTTAAGCATTAAGCATTCCCTACTTCAACGAGTTCGTATGGCTCCGCCACGCAAGCTAACATAAACCAAACCGGATTCCTATAGATATATTGCTTGAAAGCAGCAGGTATAGGTAGACAAGACTTAAAACCACGTAATTTAGAGATGTTGTATCCAAAATCTGTACTTTACTTATTAAAAAGCCAATGACTAACGTGAAAACCTTAACAAAGCGAAACATATGGTTTGAGCGGTTGATGGCAATTATTGCCTCTGTTAATCTAGGGCTGGTTTTATTTGATTTAAGCTATATTCCTTGGCGAGATTTTTACAAAAGAAATCTCCCCATAATCACTCAGATATACGATCCAGTTAAAGGGATTGAATCCCATCGAGATACAGAAAACTATTTGGACACAGTAGACGAACTTATAGAACAGGTCAGTCAAACAGGGTTGCAATCACCTCAGGTGGAAAAAAAACTTGAGGAACTTAGCCGTCTTAGTAGCGAGATGATTGATAGCAATCCGTTTGAAGCGGTGAATAAAAGTGGTACCTTGGAAAAAATCAAAAATCGGATGCGCGATCGCGTAGCCGTTAAATCTTCCAAGGAAGCCTTTTCTACATTCTGGAGTCAGGCTTATTTATCAAAAGGTGGTTGGAAGCAAGAAATTGATTTTTTCAACAACCAAATTCGCCGTTTAATTATTGTCAACTATTACCGAAATATTGGAGAAAATGGCGAATTCATTGATGATTTTTGGAGAATTGACTTACCATTTGTCATTTTATTTGGTGTGGAGTTATTAGCAGGCAGCTTCTATATCAAACGTCAGTATCCTAGTTTGAGTTTTTTCAATGCGATTTTTACGCACTGGTATGATTTGTTTTTCTTACTACCATTTTGGCGCTGGTTGCGAATTATACCTGTTTCTATTCGCCTAGACCATGCACGAATGCTGAGTCTAAATCCAATACGTCAACAAATTCATCGAGGAGTCGTGGCGAATTTTGCCGAAGAACTGACAGAAATTGTTGTTATTCGGGTTATTAACCAAATTCAGGGATCAATTCAACGGGGTGAACTAAGGCGTTGGCTACCACAAAAAGAACAAACTCACTCCTACATAGATATCAATAATATTAATGAAGTAGAAGCAATTGGAGCCATTTTGGTAAAAACAATTCTTTACCAAGTACTGCCAAAAATTCAGCCTGAAATTATAGCGATTTTGCGGCACAACATTGAAAGCACTATTAAAGAAGTTCCGATTTATCACAACCTACAAATATTACCTGGACTGGATGCGATGCAAACTCAATTGAGTGAGCAACTCGCAACCCAAATCACAACGAACCTTTATAATGCAGTTGTCAGCGCAGCAGAAGATCCAGTTGGAGCAAAACTTTCTAGTCAACTTGTGCAAAGCTTTAGCGAAGCTTTGGGGACAGAAATCCAGAAAAAACAGGTTTTTTCAGAAATTCAGAACTTACTTATTGACTTTTTAGAAGAAGTCAAGCTTAATTATGTCCAACGCTTGTCAAAAGAAGATATGTGGAAAATTATCGAGCAAACCAAGCAGCTACGAACACAGCCATCAGTTCAACCAGTGGAAGATAAAAGCTCTACTATGCTGGTGCGTAGAGAAGGAAATTGATGTGAATTTGTAACAGCAGTGGAAAATAGACAAGGAGACAACAAGACAAGGGGAGGAATTTTCCTCTGTGGTACGACGTCTCATAATGCCTGATTTCAAATCAGCCAATCACGGGAAAATCCCACAAACCTTGCCATGAAAATCTGGCTTTCCCCTACACCCCTATTATTTTCAAGGCAGAAAGATTTTTCCTTACACCCTTACACCCTTATACCCATATTCAAGCGAGTTTTTGCTTCTCGCTCCCAAAAAAATACGCTAAACTTAGATAATCAGGCGAACCTGTTAGGTTCGCCCGAAGACTTCTTGGAAGATATCCCTATCGCAGGAAGTGGGTAATGACCCACTTTTTTTGTTGGAATAGCCGCATGACTCACCCTCTCGTTCCACAGATTATTGAATTGGCGACACCAGTGGCAGAAAAGCTGGGATTGGAAGTTGTTGGCGTGGTTTTTCACACCAATCAAAATCCACCGGTTTTACGCTTAGACATTCGCAATCCTCAACAGGACACTGGGTTAGATGACTGTGAGCGAATGAGTCGTGCCTTTGAAGCTACTTTAGATGTAGTGGAAATAATTCCAGATGCTTATGTATTGGAAGTATCCAGTCCTGGTATTTCGCGACAGCTGACAACCGACCGAGAATTTATTTCCTTCAAAGGATTTCCTGTTATTGTCCAGACTGCTCCATCCTATGAAGGACAGCAACAGTGGATTGGTCAGTTGATTCGCCGGGATGAGACAACAGTTTATTTAAATCAAAAAGGTCGTGTTGTTCAAATTCCTCGCTCCTCAATTACTAAGGTAGATCTCGATGAGGGCAGATAGAAAAACTATCAGCATTCAACAGTTGTGAGTACCGAAGTTTAGAGGAGCGACAGCGTCCCTTGTGAGGTTTATTGCTCAAAGCAAGCGGCGCTGCTGAGTCAGGTTTTAAACAATTCCACAAATCACTAACTCAGCAATTAGCACTGTTTTTCTGCTGACCATTTTTTGCATAGCTATATAAGGAGATTGTTTATGTCAATGGTAACTTTACCTGGATTAAAAGATTTAATCGAAAATATAAGTCGTGAGCGTAATTTACCTCGTGTTGCAGTTCAAGCAGCGATCAGAGAAGCATTACTCAAAGGTTACGAACGTTATCGTCGTGCTCAAAACTTAGAGCGAAGACAGTTCGATGAAGATTACTTTGAGAATTTTGATGTGCAACTAGACGTTGAAGATGAAGGCTTCCGCGTTGTTGCAACCAAAACTATCGTTGAAGCTGTGACCAACTCTGATCATGAAATTGCGCTTCAACAAGTTCAAGACATGGGAGGGGACGAAGCGCAATTAGGACAAGAAGTTGTGCTGGATGTTACCCCCGACCAAGGAGAATTTGGTCGCATGGCAGCAATGCAAACTAAGCAAGTCTTGGCGCAAAAACTGCGGGATCAACAACGCCAGATGGTGCAAGAGGAGTTCCAAGACTTAGAAGGAACGGTTCTACAAGCAAGAGTTCTGCGGTTTGAAAGACAATCGGTGATTATGGCTGTCAGCAGTGGTTTTGGTCAGCCAGAGGTGGATGCCGAATTGCCCAAGCGTGAACAATTACCTAATGATAATTATCGGGCAAATGCCACGTTTAAGGTCTATCTGAAAAAAGTTTCTCAAGGTCAGCAACGAGGACCTCAGTTACTGGTTTCACGTTCTGATGCAGGTTTGGTGGTTTATTTGTTCGCCAACGAAGTGCCAGAAATCGAAGATGAAGTCGTGCGGATTGTCGCTGTAGCGCGAGAGGCAAATCCACCTTCTCGTCATGTAGGACCTCGGACGAAAATTGCTGTTGATACTCTTGATCGTGATGTAGATCCAGTAGGTGCTTGTATTGGAGCGCGGGGATCACGAATTCAAGTTGTCGTCAACGAACTGCGCGGCGAAAAAATAGATGTGATTCGCTGGTCTCCAGATCCTGCTACCTATATTGCCAACGCTTTGAGTCCCGCACGGGTAGATGAGGTTCGTCTGATGGATCCAGAAACAAGACAAACTCATGTACTGGTGGCGGAAGACCAATTGAGTCTGGCGATCGGCAAGGAAGGACAAAATGTTCGTTTGGCGGCTCGTCTGACTGGTTGGAAAATTGATATTAAAGATAAAGCAAAGTATGACCACGCAGGAGAAGATGCCAAGTTTGCAGATGTGAGAGCAAAATACATACCAGAAGTAGATGACTCTGACGAGGAGGACTTAGAAGATAAAAATCAGGAAGAGTTTTTTGAGGATGAAATTTTTGACGAAAATGATGACGACTAAGAGTAAAGTTATCAGTAAACATCGTCCTGAGTAACGAACGAGCGCGCCTATGAAACCAAATTATCGGCGTTGTATTAGTTGTCGAAAAACAAGATTAAAACAAGAGTTCTGGCGAATTGTCCGCGTGTTTCCTTCAGGACAGGTACAATTAGATGAGGGCATGGGGCGTTCTGCCTATATTTGTCCGCAGCAGAACTGTCTTTTGGCAGCTCAGAAAAAAAATAGATTAGGGCGAGCCCTACGTGCATCAGTGCCAGAAGCACTGTACCACACATTATGGCAGCGTCTACAATAAAGGAATAACCAAAAACAAACTTAATCAAAACTACGTTGTGGCGGTAATTCCCAAAGAAATTGTGGTGACAGCCGAATTATTTGTGCTATCAACACAGTCTGTTTTATCGCTCATGTAGTGCCAAAATAGTAAAAGGGTGTCATTAGCGTAGCTCTTGGTTATCCAAAGGGGCGAAGCAAGACTCCTAATAAGTTTTACTCGATGTGTCGTGGAAGACTCAGAATCAACAAAACAAAACAGTACAGAATGGCAACCTGGTAGCGCCCAAGCGCAGTTCGGCGTCAACCATCAATCCTAGTGGGGATGCCAGCAATAAACCGAAACATCTCTCTTTCCTGAATGGAGGCACCGGCATTCATTAGCAGTGGCAACCTAACACAGTAATCGAAGGGTGGAGATGTCGCCAACCAGGCAACCATCCGCTAAAACTGTAAATTAAAGGGGAAGAGTGGATGAACAACGGCAAAGTTAGAATTTACGAATTATCAAAGGAATTGAATTTGGATAACAAAGAGCTATTAGCAATTTGCGACCAGCTCAATATTGCGGTCAAAAGCCATAGCAGCACAATTACAGAATCCGAAGCCCAACGCATTCGGGTTCAAGCAGAAAAAGTAGCTCAGACAAGTGTGACGCCGAGAATAGGAAATGGCATTAACAGCCATAGACCAAATTCACCACAAGATGGTGGACGTAACCGACCTGCTGCACCTAATAAACAACAAATTTTGGAGATTCGCAAACCTACAGTTTTGAAAAACCCCATCTCTAACGCCCCAGAGGCGTCGGTTGCTACCAATATAGTTGCTTCTGAAGTCAATCCTCCTTCACCCCCTAAGTCCATCGCTCCCCCTGTCTCACCCATGAAGCCGACGGCACCAATTCGATCTGTACCCCGGAATCAGTCTGAGACCACACCTGAACAACCAGCAGTGACAGACGCGGATAAAAGCATAGTACCCAATACAAACCAGCCGGTTGAAAAAGTAGCAGCCCAAAAACCGGAAAAAGCATCTGCACCAAGATCAAAACCGGAAAGACAGCCAAAACCACAACTGGCAGCCCCGCCCACCAGACCAGCTGGGGAGCAACCAAGCTCTCCAACAGACGCTGCCGAACCGAGTGTGAGCGAGAAACCGATTATAATTCTCAAACGCGATCGCGACCAAAAACGCGATGCATCCGTTGGTAGCCGACCTCTTGCAGGCGATGGCACACAGCGCCCACCTCAAAAACGCGATGCTCCCGAAGGCAGCCCAACCTTTGCGGGCGAACGCGACCAACTCAAGCAGCAAAGAGTCAATAAAACGGCAACAGGGGAAACAGCACAGGCTGCTTTGCCGCAAAAAACTGAAAAACCTGTGCGTTCTACTACCCCCTCACCAGTAAAACCTGAGCAAAGAGGAAATAGGCCTTCTGCACCTGTACAAGTCGGAGAGTCGCAACGACCCAGCAGACCAATAGTACGTCCTGCTGAACAACCAGGAGGTGCGCTACCAGTCGCTACGCCTCCAAAACCAATGCGAGTCTCACTGACAAAACCGCAGGTTGGGCAAGAAGATGAGGATGATGCACCAACAACGACTGAAGAGGTCATCGAACTAAAGCGCCCAACCCCGCCACGTCAAGTCAAAGGCGGTAAAAAGTGGCAGGAAGAAGAGATAGAGGAAATCAAAGAGTCTGCTAAGCCCGGAAAGGGAGCTGTTAAAGGCAAACGTGTCAAGCCAATAGTTGATGAGTTTGAAGACGAAGATCTCTTAGATGAAGAGGGACTGGAAATACCTGCCACTATCCAAGTCAGTCTCTCTATTGCCCGTCCACCGAAACCTAAGGCTTCCAAGCCGACACAAACAGCAGTACCCACCGCTGTTGCGCCAGTTGCGAAAGGGAAAAAACCTGCTTCCTCTCGTGAGCAAAACCGTCGCCAAGAAACCGAACAAAAGCCGGATCGTCCAGAAATACTGGAAGTCACAGGTCCGATGACAGTGCAAGAACTGTCTGAGGCTTTGGTAGTGGCTGATACAGAAATTGTGAAAATTCTGTTCATGAAAGGCATGGCGGTGAGTATCACCCAAAATTTGGATATTCCCACAATTACACTGGTAGCCAACGAGTTGGAAATACCAGTTGAAACCGTCGAACCAGAAGCAGAAGCCCGCAAAGTCACGGAAATGATAGAGGCGGCAGATCTGGAAAACCTGCATCGGCGTCCGCCAGTTGTGACAATTATGGGTCACGTAGACCACGGTAAAACTACCCTGCTTGACTCGATCCGCAAAACAAAAGTGGCATCTGGCGAAGCAGGAGGCATTACGCAGCATATCGGTGCTTACCACGTAGATGTAGAACATGATGGTAAAGAGCAGCAAGTGGTATTCCTTGATACCCCCGGTCACGAAGCCTTTACAGCTATGCGCGCGCGGGGAGCGCGAGTGACCGACATCGCTATTTTGGTGGTCGCTGCAGATGATGGCGTTCGTCCTCAGACCGTTGAAGCGATTAGCCATGCTAAAGCCGCTGAAGTTCCGATGATAGTAGCCATCAACAAAGTCGATAAACCAGAAGCACAACCTGATCGTGTTAAGCAAGAATTAACAGAATATGCTTTGGTGCCAGAAGAGTGGGGCGGTGACACGATTATGGTTCCTGTCAGCGCGATAAAGGGCGAAAATCTGGATACACTCCTAGAGATGATTCTCTTGGTAGCAGAAATAGAAGAACTTTCTGCTAACCCAGATCGACTTGCGAAAGGAACCGTTATTGAAGCTCACTTGGACAAAGCAAAGGGACCAGTTGCAACCTTGCTGATTCAAAACGGTAGTCTGCACATAGGCGATTTGTTAGTAGCTGGCTCAGCCTTCGGTAAAGTCCGAGCAATGGTGGATGACAGAGGTAGAAGAGTCGAAGCAGCGACTCCTTCCTTCGCCGTTGAAGTCCTGGGTTTAAGTGATGTACCAGCAGCAGGCGACGAGTTTGATGTCTTTAGCAACGAAAAACAAGCACGCTCAATTGCAGCCGGACGCGCTGAAAAACTCCGTCAATCGCGTCTGATGCAGGGACGTGTTACCCTGACCAGTATCTCGGCTCAGGCTCAGGAAGGCGAGTTGAAAGAACTCAACCTGATATTGAAAGGAGATGTCCAAGGTTCAGTGGAAGCTATTGTGGGATCGCTCAGGCAAATTCCGCAAAACGAAGTACAGATTCGGTTGTTGTTATCAGCTGCTGGTGAAATTACCCAGACAGATATCGACTTAGCCGCAGCCAGTGGAGCAGTTATCGTTGGGTTCAACACTACTTACGCCAGTGGCGCAAGACAAGCTGCTGATGAAGCTGGTGTAGATGTACGGGAATACAACATCATCTACAAACTCATAGAAGACATCCAAGGAGCCTTGGAAGGTCTACTGGAGCCAGAGTTGGTGGAAGAACACTTGGGTCAAGCCGAAGTGCGTGCTGTCTTCCCCGTTGGTCGTGGTTCCGTTGCAGGTTGTTACGTCCAGTCTGGCAAACTCATGCGTAACTGCAAAGTGCGCGTGCGTCGTAACGGTAAGGTGATCAATAATGAAGCTCCTCTTGACTCGCTCAAGCGAATGAAAGAAGACGCCCGCGAAGTTAACGCAGGTTACGAATGCGGTGTCGGCATTGACAAATACAATGACTGGGCAGAAGGTGACATCATCGAAGCATTCCAGATGGTGACCAAGCGCCGCACTCTCTCATCTACTAGATAAGGAGTAGTTGACAGGTGACAGGTGACAGGTGACAGGTGACAGGTGAAGCGAAAAGTTTTATTTCCCTGCACTCTGTCTCCCTTCTATAGATCTGTACCCTCCGGGTTCGCCAGAGCCGGCACGAGGGATACCCTCCCGCAGCGCAGGACTCACCGCTCAATAAAATCTAGAGAAATTTAGAAATGTTCTCGTTCAGCCAGTAAGGGTCAAACCTTACAAACAGAAAATCTAGGCATGAAATATTTGTCTGTATTTTTTGGAACTATTAACTCGCGCTCGCCACTTACAGGCTTGATATAACAGTCTGGATAAGTTTATCAAAAGCAAAATTTTTCCAACAAACAAAACCTCCGCCACAGCTATCTTGTGACGGAGGTTTATCAGCTTAATCCAAAATCAAAAATTCAAAATTTTAGATTAAGAGAACCATTCTAAAACAGCTTCTTCCTTGGTATTGGTATTCCGAGATGGTGTCTCACGATTAAACTTCATCTGAATTGACCGTGTTTGTTCACCATCAGCAGCAACAGCCATAATTGGATAGTCAATCAAACCATCCTGGAAGGACATTTGGAAACGGAAGGTACCGTCTGGATTGAGTTTAATTGGACGACCGCCAATTGTGACAGTCGCATCAGGTTCTGTTGCACCATAAACAATCAACTCAGCATCAGCAATTAACCAGAACTTACGCGGACGCATTGGCACGTTACCAGAGAAGCCAGCGCCAGACATACCTACGCCAGACATGTTCAAACCAGAGGTAGTTGGAACTGCCCACATACCTACACCAGAGGGGAAGACGTAAGAGCTGATGGCTTGTTCTGGAGTGACGAAACCAGGAACCTGGTGCATGGAACCGAACACAGAACCTGCAACGCGCATGACTTCGGCAGATTCTGCCAAACCAAAGATTTGGTCGTAGATGGCATTACCGTTGGCAGCAGCACCAGGAATAGGAGTAGCAGTAGCAGTAGGAGCCACTTTCTTGGCGGGAGGAACCAGTTCATAAACAGTTTTCTCACGCAAATCTTCATCAAAATTCACGGTGATGAAGACATCTTCAATCCAGTCGGAAGGATAGACAGGAGGAACGTGGACGGGTGCAGAACGAGCTAATACTAACCAGCGACCATCAGCACAACGGTAACCAATGTCGATGACATAATCGCGATCGCTCACTGGAACTGGCAAATACCATTCCCGTGCAAGTTCATCACAGGGGTATTCTTGAATGCTGTGGGGGCTTTGGTACTCTAAATTGATGTCGGTGACATCATAAATACGCAGTGCCAGCTGTTGTCCCCCAAGACGGCGTAGTTCTTCTTTATGCTCCTTAGAAACATCCCAGTAGGTATAAGCCCACTGAGGGTCGCGAGGCATAAGAACAATACGGCTTTCTCCATAGCCTTGAGGCAGATCCGCTAGTCCTTCATCAACATCAGCGAGAGTACCGCCAGTACGATCAATTTGACCCAACTCAAATTTTGCTGCTTCCACGGTTTCCTGTGCCTCCATTGAACGAGATTGGGTGAGAGAAACTTTGCTGCGTTGAGCTTGTTGAACAGATTCCAATAGTTGCGATTTACGCATTCTACTGTAACGAGAGATGCTATATTCACTAGCTACTTTACGTAGTTGCCGCAATGTCATCTCTTCTAAAGGTGGGCGTTCTTTTGCCATAAGTTTGGCCTCCAGTAGTTTGAAAGGTTCATGATGTCCCCTGGTTATTAAATGGCTGATAAATAGCCGTAGACCTCCAGAAAAACTTCTTATTCCTGACTCCTGGTTCTGCCGAGTTTTGTGTTTTTTAATGTGTTTTTTAATTGCAAATCACTCCCTCTCGATTCCCTGTGATGCCAATGTGGCAGCATTTTCTTTTGGGGAGCAGAGGAGTCTTTGTTAATAAATATTAACTAATAATCCTGCGTTGGGATCAAGGGGGTTACAGACACATTTTTCAGCTTTTCACGTATTTATCAGCCTTTGGGGATCATAAAGTTATCATTCTATGACATTTTAGCTTGTTAAAAGCAGGTTATACATCTGATTAATCGTGATTATGTCAAAATTTGATGACATAATCTTTGACTCTGTACTAAGTTAGATTTGCTTCATCACTCGTACTGAAAAACTGCGGTGCCTAACGGGAGAGACCTCTGGGTATGTCCTATGTCTTATGTCCTCTGGACACGCTGCTTTCTATGCCGAAGGGTTGGGATCAACCTTTCAGCAAAGACTAAAATCCACAAAGGAATTATCGGGAGGAGTTGTTGAGTGAAATGTATGAAGACTTTCGTAAAAGGATAACAAAAGCTTATTCCTGACAACCAAAAATCTCTAGTGCTATCCAGAACCGGTAAAAATTACGATCTAAAAAATCATACCTATTTTGTTGAGAACTGACATATCCTGGATGCGCCATGAACCCTCTACGCGAACCAGTTGATATCTAACTCGTAATTTTTCTTTCCCAGATTTTTTCATCTGACCATTCGTATAATACTGTGTAGCTTCACTCACTGAAGCTTCTATCGCAGCGTGATACTGATCAGATGTATTTGCCTCTAAAGATTCAACCTTCACGCTATGTTCGTATTTTCGATACTGGTTATCAGTTTTTTCCTGTTGCGCCCATCGCTGCCATTTTGTCAAGGTTGAACCCATTAAAATATACTTCAAACCATCAATCTCGTGGTTAGGTCCAAAAGCTGCGGCTTTAGTGTCTAGCCAAGCCTGAATCATTTCCTCTGCTGTCGCTTCAGTGAGTTTTCCTAGTGGTAATTGTGGTTTACTGTTTTGGTCAGGAATTGAGACTAGGGGCTGATTTAGCTCAACTGATACCTGTTCTCCTTTCAACGAAGGTCCAGGGAAAAACAAATTTTTCAACAATCCGAAAGTTCCTGTGATCAAAAACCAGAGCACCAATAGACTCACGGACGAAACAAACACAATCCGCACCAACCGCATTTGTGCTGGAGAAATACGGGCAAAAATTCGCTGAGGATAAGTAGAAGCAGCAGATACAGTGCGTTTGCGCTTTCTTTGGGTTTGTCCTTGAGGGGGTGCGGTGGGATGTTTGGATCGCCGATTCGAGTTGTGGTAAGTTCCTCTGGGAGTGGCGTCTATGCTGTTAACAGGTGCTACAGGTGCTACAGGTGCTACAGGTATTTCGGATTGTGAACTCCAAGTACTTGATGAAGAAGACGATGTTGTATAACTGGGTGAGGAAGAGGAAAAGGTTGATGTAGGTGGTGTTTCTGAATTGAGAGTATTTTGAGTTGCAAATTTCCCCTCAACCACTTTGGAATTATTTGGGGAATTATTGCGGCGACTCTCACGAGTGATTTGGTGTGTTTGGAAAGACTGTCTGTTGATTCCAGTTGCTGAATCTGTGGGTTCTACTTCTGTGGACAAAGCTTCTAAATAAGCTTGCACTTGTTGATTAGCAAAATAATCTTTCAAGGAAGCGGGCTTGTCTACCAAATCTCGAAAGTTTGGAAACACTTCATTTTCCAACCAGCGTTCCTCGTATAAACACAGTCCTGGTAAGAGGTCTGGAGAGTCTTGAGAACTTTCGCGAATAAAAGCTAGAGCCTCGTACTCCTGTGAGAGTTCTAATGCACGACTTGCTTCTTCTGTTTGCCCCAGCAGAAGCGCACACAGCGACTGTTCTAGATGGACATCTTGACGTCTACCCAGACGGAGCAACATTTGCTTGGCTTGACGAATTAATGCGGGTTGACGTTGAGCGAACCCGCGTGCGATCAAAGCATAGACTGCTAAATAGGTGGCGACTGCTGAGGGGCGCTTGCTTTCTACTTCAAACAGTTGGTGCTGCTCAGTAACTGTCAGGTAGTTACGCAGTTGCTGAATAAATCTCAGAAAATCATCTGTACTCAGACCAGATTTGTCGTTTCCTGTACCATCTATGCCACCACGCTCATCTAAAATCTCATGCAATAATTGCAACCCTTGTTTTCGTTCGGTAGTCTGTTCTTCAGGTAGGGCCAGTAATTCCAAAATACGATAGGGTCGCAATCTATACAAGTCAAACTGAATTTCAGAGCGAACGCTGGGGAATAACCCTTCATGTGCAAGAAATTCCTCTCCAGTTTCTAAGGAAATCGCGGCATTTTCGTAGTGAGCTTGCTGCCATGCCTCGCGACCAAGTTCTAAACAAGCCAGGGAAACCGTAAGTACTACGTCTGGACGTTCACTAGAAAAAGGAACTTCCTCTATATTGTCTCTATCGCTTTGAATACTGCTTATACCATTTCTATTTACTAGGTGTGGACGACCCAGTTTTAGAACAAGTTCATATTCCCCAAGTTCCTGCAAAATCAATAAAGCACCAACGAATTCATCTTGGGAAATATCGATACTAAGGGCTTGAGAATCAAGCTCACCAATATGACCTTGGTTACGACTTTCAACAGCGACTCCCCCACCTTCAGTGCTATCAGAACCATAAGCATGAGCAAGATAAAGCTGGTCGTATGTTTTACGCTGTTTTGGATTAGACAGAACAATGTAAGCTTTTTCTATTAAGTTTTTTCGAGATGTAATTGCTGCTTGGGAATACTCACGGCGTGGCAATTGCACAACGCGATCGCCATATGCCTGCCGCAACTGTTCCTCACTTGCCGCCATTGGTGTCCCTAAAATTCTGTAGTAATCTAGCGGAATTCGCACGGCTCATTTCCCCTGCAGCACGATCAACATAATTTTCCTAAAGCATTCCAGGCTTGTAAAAAACTGCCATAACAATAACTTATTAATTTCAGACTACAAGTATGTTTTGTTACAACTTGGAGCGTGTTTTCACATTATTATGGTATAATCTTGTTATGGTATTAGTCTTTTGTCGATTTTGATAAGTATCCAATTTTTTAAGAATATTTCTATTCTTCTTAAGCTTTTCTAAATTCCAACCTTTTTGACAAACAAACAATTGACTATAGTATTTTGGATAACAGCATACATGATCGTCTCTTTGCAGGAATATTTTTTCCTTCTGTTTATGGGATATATGGCATGATGTTCCCTGCAATTGATTTTAGAGGATCCATTCCCACCACATGATGAGAAAAGCGCCACTTTTAAGGTTTGCTAGTATACAGCGACCTACAGCTTATCACAAATTCTTCTTTGAGTACAATAATCTACATAAAAATACTTAATTTCGGGAATAAGAGCCGAAATTGTTAATAAATATGCAGAAAGCTTGTTATTTTGGTAGCTAATCTATAAACCAAGGTTGGCATACTACCAATTGCTGTCGAACAAAATCAACGACAGCAGTTGAGGTGAATTTGATTATTGACTCCTTTAAACGCTATCTTTTTATTTAAGCTGCATGAGCGCAACTGATCTCAAATCGTAACTTTAAGTTTTACAACAGGAATACTTAGAAACAGATGGTTCAAGAACGCACATTACCCAAATTTGATGCGGCTACCGTACAAATAACCAAAGAAGAAGGATTGCTGTTGTACGAGGACATGGTACTAGGGCGCACCTTTGAAGACAAGTGTGCCGAAATGTACTACAGGGGCAAAATGTTTGGTTTTGTCCATTTATACAACGGTCAGGAAGCCGTATCTAGCGGTGTGATTAAGGGAGCGATGCGACCAGGTGAAGATTTCGTGTCCAGCACTTACCGCGACCACGTTCATGCTCTGAGCGCAGGAGTTCCTGCAAAAGAGGTGATGGCAGAGTTATTTGGTAAAGCCACAGGGTGCAGCAAAGGGCGTGGTGGCTCAATGCATATGTTCTCTAGCGAACATCGGATGCTAGGTGGTTATGCTTTTGTGGCTGAGGGTATCCCCGTTGCTGCTGGTGCAGCATTTCAAACGAAATACCGCCGCGAAGCGTTAGGCGATCAAAACGCTGACCAAGTGAGCGCTTGTTTTTTTGGTGATGGTGCTGCAAATAACGGTCAGTTTTTCGAGACGTTGAATATGGCAGCGCTGTGGAAACTACCGATTATCTTTGTTGTAGAAAATAACAAGTGGGCGATCGGCATGGCTCACGAACGGGCGACTTCCCAACCAGAGATTTATCGAAAAGCCAGTGTTTTTAACATGGCAGGTGTGGAAGTAGACGGTATGGATATCTTGGCGGTGCGAGCAGTCGCCCAGGAAGCCGTAGCCCGTGCGCGTGCTGGGGAAGGTCCTACCTTAATTGAAGCACTAACTTACCGTTTCCGAGGTCACTCTCTGGCTGATCCAGATGAACTACGAACCAAGCCTGAGAAAGAGTTTTGGTTTGCTCGTGATCCAATTAAGAAATTTGCTGCTTATCTGATTGAGCAAAACTTGGCTTCTAGTGAAGAACTTAAGTCAATAGATCGAGAAATCCAGCAAGAAATCGACGAAGCAGTGAAATTCGCTGAAAGTAGCCCCGAACCCAACGCCAGCGAGTTGTATCGCTTTGTGTTTGCGGAAGACGAATAAAAACTGCACCAGTCCGGAATATTGAAGTGGAAAGAAAAGACTCACCACTTGAATACTCCGGACTAAAAACCTGTTTGCAAACGGACTCCAATCATACCAATACAATGAGTAAACTCCACATTCAAACAAATCAGTCCCAGCTTGAGGTTGTACCAGAAAGAGGTGGCATTATCACAAGCTGGCGCGTACAAGGTCAAGAAATTCTTTATCTGGATCAGGAACGTTTTGCTAATCCTGAGTTGAGTGTTAGAGGTGGAATTCCAATTTTGTTTCCTATCTGCGGTAACTTACCTAATAACACTTACACTCTTAACAACAAGCAGTACACTCTCAAACAACACGGCTTTGCCCGTGATTTGCCTTGGAAATTTACAGATGATTACGTAACTTCAGAAACAGCCAGCTTGACTTTGGTCTTAAACAGTAACGAGCAAACACGCGCAGTTTATCCTTTTGACTTTCAAGTCGCTTTTACTTATCAAATACAGGGCAATACATTAGAAATCAGACAAAAGTACACTAATCTTTCCACTGAACCAATGCCTTTTTCTACAGGCTTTCATCCTTACTTTTTAACAGTGGATAAAAATCAACTCAAGGTTGAAATACCCTCGCAAGAGTACCAAGACCAAATCACCAAGGAAACTCACTCATTTAACGGTGATTTTGACTATAACCGCGATGAAATTGATGTCGCTTTTAAGCAACTAAGCGCTAAATCAGCTACAGTTACAGATTATGCCCGCAAGTTGAAATTAACGCTGGAATACGATGATACATATTCTACCCTCGTCTTTTGGACGGTTAAAGGCAAAGACTATTACTGCTTGGAACCCTGGAGCGCTGCTCGTAATGCTATCAACACAGGTGAACACCTGAGTGTGTTAGAACCAGAAGCTACCCATGCAGCAACTATACGCTTGACGGCAAATTTTTTCTAAACCCCTTTACAAATCTTTCTGAAGTTATGCTATGATTGATTAGGTTTTGCAAATTCAAAGAACGGGTCGCTAACTCAACGGTAGAGTACTCGGCTTTTAACCGATTAGTTCCGGGTTCGAATCCCGGGCGACCCATTTTACAATTCAAAGTTCAAAATATGGCTCAAGGGCACGCCAAAGGCGAACAAAATTCCAAATGAAAGGTAGCTAGAGTTGGGGATTTCAACCCCAACTGTAACTGAGACTCGCGGCTATATTTAGCTTCGTAATTCAAGGTACAAAACTCACAGATTGGAATGATAGAGTAAGGTTGGTAGTGTCCACCTTACTTTGCTTAAAGTTTTTCGACATAAAGGACACAAGAGTAGTTATAATTTCCTATAAGCTTAAAATAATATTAAGAATAGCGTACCCATTACGCTTGTCTCACATCGACTAGCCGACAACCATATTAGGAGGACTACTTATGGCGCTCGTACCTTTGCGGCTGCTGTTGGATCACGCAGCAGAAAACGGTTACGGCATCCCTGCTTTCAACGTTAATAACTTGGAGCAGATTCAAGCTATTGTTCAGGCTGCCCAGGAAACAGATAGCCCCGTGATTTTACAAGCTTCTCGTGGCGCTCGTAAGTATGCTGGTGAAAACTTCCTGCGTCACCTAATTTTGGCAGCGGTAGAAACCTACCCCAATATTCCCATTACCATGCACCAAGATCATGGTAATGAACCTGCTACCTGCTATTCAGCAATTAAAAACGGCTTTACCAGCGTGATGATGGATGGTTCGCTGGAAGCTGATGCTAAGACTCCCGCTAGCTACGAGTACAACGTTGACACAACCCGCGAAGTTGTGAAAGTAGCTCACTCCTTGGGTGTCAGCGTTGAAGGCGAACTAGGTTGCTTGGGTTCTCTGGAAACTGGTATGGGTGAAGCAGAAGATGGTCACGGTGCGGAAGGCGTTCTTTCCCACGACCAACTGCTGACTGACCCAGATCAAGCAGTGGACTTTGTGGAACAAACCCAAGTAGACGCTTTGGCAGTTGCGATCGGTACCAGCCACGGTGCTTACAAGTTTACCCGCAAGCCAACTGGGGAAATCTTGGCAATCAGCCGCATTGAAGAAATTCACCGCCGTTTGCCTAACACTCACTTGGTGATGCACGGTTCCTCCTCTGTACCCGAAGATTTACTCGCCCTGATTAACCAGTATGGCGGTGCTATTCCTGAAACCTACGGTGTACCTGTGGAAGAAATCCAAAAAGGTATCAAGTGCGGTGTGCGTAAGGTAAATATTGACACCGACAACCGTTTGGCTATTACCGCCGCTGTGCGTGAAGCTTTGGCTGCAAATCCCAAAGAATTTGACCCCCGTCACTTCCTCAAGCCTTCTATTAAATACATGCAGAAGGTTTGTGTTGATCGCTATCAGCAATTTGGTACTGCTGGTAATGGTAGCAAGATCAAGCAGATTTCACTCGAAGACTTTGCCGCTAGGTATGCTAAGGGCGAACTCAACGCTGTGATTAAGAAAGCTGCAGCTGTCTAAGTTTGAGAACAAATAAATAGGGATACAGCAATGCTGTGTCCCTATATTACAGAGGATTTATAAGCTGCTGAGACTTTGCCGGGTAATGTTTTGGTTCCCCGGTTTTTATTTTGAGGGAACAGGGAACAGGCAATAGGAAGACAAATATCAGTACATAAAATAAGCTGTTAGGCTTACAAATTGCACTATACAGAGTGAAGGGCGAAGGGAGTCAGAGAATGAGGCAAAGGATTTGACGGTTTTCTTCAAAGTAAAAAAATGCATTCTATAAGCGCAAGAGTACAAGGTTCAGAAACTGGGTGCGTCAAGAATTTAAGTTTTTCGCTGTTTTGTTTTATTTTGCACCAAAACACAGGGTGGGGTGTTCGTGGCTGGAGATCCTAAAAGTGCAACTGCATGAGGGACAGGACGAGGTTGGTAACGTACAAGAGATTCTCCTTGATAAACTAAAGAAGTACTTTGACCGGAATCAACCATCACAACATCTTGTAACCCAGCCTTAACCAGCGCCTTTCCCAAAGATATAGAGTCAACAGATTCTAGAGAAACGCCTACGGTGGCTTGTTTCTTCTTGTTAATGCCCCAAAAAGCCCGATAACGTGCTATGTCAAAACCATACAACCCGTTAAAGCTGCTTGGTTCACGAGGTTGACCATCTTTGACTAACCAAGCCGCCGCCACAAAAGCATCAGTCACCTCAGGCATTTCAGCTTGTATTCCCTCTAAAGTGTTGTGCTTGAGTGGATCGAAGGGAATGAAGCGCACTTCATGAGGACTAATCAATACCAGAGGACGTGCAGCAATTTTCTGGATGTCCCAAGTGCTACCAGGAATGAATTGTTTTGTCACCTGGCTGTATACTGGTCCAATCATCACATTAGAATTTAACAGTTTCAGCGAGAAGAAACCTCCGTCTACAGCAGCAACAGCATTTGTATTACTTCTAGCTACAATTTCCTTGACCGTATAACGACTATCAGCGTGGATAGTGATCGGTTTACCACCCGAAACTAGGATCAGAGGAATTTTATCGATCGTCATGTCAGTTCTTTGAACTGGACTTGCAAAGTCAAAGCCTGTTTTCCAACTTGGTAATTTGGCACCTCCCCAAGCTTGCTTTATCACATCTTGTAGCCTAGATTGACCAAAGCGGGAAATTGCTAATAAACTCTCTGATGCACCTGCAAAGCGTTCATCCACATCATTCATTGTCAGTGCAAGATCATATCCGGCGGCTTGCACCGAACTTGCAACTTGCTCGTTATATTTTCCCGCAGGATAGGTGAAGTAGCGAATAGGAATTCCTAAGTTTGCCTCTAAAGTTGCCTTAGACTCAACAACTTCTTTTTGAATTTGTTCTGGTGGCAAAACTGTTAAATCAGCTGGGTGAGTGACGCTATGAGATGCAATTGTCACCAAGGGATTAGCCACCATCTCCTTGAGTTGTTCCCAACTGACATGAGTTCGACCAACATTGTTGCCAACACCTTTGGTGTAAATAGAAAATACAGCAGGATAACCGTATTTTTTCAGCAATGGATAAACATACTGATAATGTCCCCCGTAACCATCATCAAATGTCAAGACAACAGGTTTTTCTGGGAGTGGCATTCCTGTTTGCAAATGAGTCATCAGCTGGTCAAGACTAATGGGAGTGATGCCATTCTCTTTGAGGGTTTGGAAATGTTGTTCTAATTCTTCTGGGGTGACATCAAAAAAGACTTGTTTTTCTGGCAAAATGTCATGATACATGAGAATGGGCACTCTTGCCTGTTTTGCCACTTCGTTAATGTTGGGCCAGGAAGTCCGATTGAGGAAAGCATAAACATAAGGACCAACAGTTTCTACAATATTGTCTAATCCCCAATTAGGCTTGGTCATCCAACTAGATGCCAAAACAAAATTGCTCGCTACACGAGAAACTTGACTATTTAAACTAATATCATTGTTATTATTGTTACTACAAGCTTCAGTTGTTGTGGGAGCATTCTCAGGCTCAGCAGGTTTTGAAACAGGACGACGACGAGCAACAGCCAGTTGCGGTAAAAAGATTGAGACTGCAAGTAATCCACAAATAAGGGTATGAAATATACTTCGGGAACGGGAATTAAAAAATATGTAATTCAGAATAGGATTATTAGGAATGAGCTTCATACTTAATTTTTAGAATACCTGGGTTCTGTAAGGGCTGCGTTGGCGTCGGTTCGAGTAACGCTTACACTTTATTCCCTATTCGTTATAAAGATAAGAGATAAAAATATAAAGAAATATTAATAAAAATATAAGGACTGATTAAGCTTTAAGCTCAGTCAAGATCGAAACTTTTCTGTTGATTAGACTGATTTTGATGCCAGTGAAGTTCCTGGTTTATCCCTATGCGCCTATGCCCAGTGGGTACGGCCACGGCGATCGCCGAACGGCAAACGGCACCTTCCCCCATATAAAGGCACTTTCACACACAAATCATCGAATGACTCAAAACTCGATACCTCACCCTGCCCTGTGGGGCATCCCTCTCCTTATAAAGGAGAGGGAAAAATTTTAGCGAAGCCAAAAGTGAAATTACACAAAGACACGATACCTCACCCTGCCCTGTGGGGCATCCCTCTCCTTATAAAGGAGAGGGAAAAATTTTAGTGAAGCCAAAAGTGAAATTACACAAAGACACGGTGTTGTAAGCTGGGCATTTGCCGACGAACTTGTTCTAGTCTGGCTGGGTTGATTTCGGCGATCGCAACTCCTGGCTGCTCACCTGCATCCGCTAAAATCACTCCCCAAGGATCTATAATCATGGCGTGTCCGTGTGTCTGACGACGAGCGTAGTTGATGCCAGTTTGTGCTGGAGCTATCACATAGGAAGTATTTTCAATAGCACGTGCTTGCAAAAGGACTTGCCAATGATCTTTGCCAGTAAAGGCAGTAAATGCAGCAGGCACAAAGATGACATCTGCACCTTTGTGAGCCATGTATCGGTAAAGTTCGGGAAAGCGAACATCATAGCAAACCGAGAGTGCTATATTACCAAGTTCTTGCGAGAAATGGACAGCAGGTAATTCCTTACCTGCCATAACTGTTGTGGATTCTCGATAAGTGTTGCCATCTGGGACGTTCACATCAAACAGGTGTACCTTTTGGTAACGTGCAACTTCTTGACCATTAGGCTCAAGAAGCAAGGCAGTGTTGTAGACTCTAGTGCTGGTGTCATCTACAGGAACTGGAAAGCCGCCGCCCAAGATAGTGATTTGAAAACGCTGCGCCATTGTTTTGAGAAACTTTTCTGTTTCTTGGGCGATCGCACCAGCTTGAGCCATTTTTTCATTTTCCTCACCCATAAAGGCAAAGTTTTCTGGCAAACCAATTAATTCAGCACCTTGACGCACGGCTAAATCAATCAATTCCTCTGCCTGTGTCAAGTTTTTTTGTAAATTGGACACACTTGTCATTTGAATCGCGGCGGCTAAATAAGACTTCATACATTCAACAACGAATAATAAAGTTGTGCGAGGTTGGAAACGGTTAAAACAGTTATCAGTTATCAGTGAGCCAGCGCTGTAGGAGGGTCTCCCGACCTAGGCGACTGCGTAAGCGCAAGCGCACGCTAAGAGCGTTCGCGCAGCGTCTCCTACGGAGATACGCGTAAGCGTGTCCCTTTGGGACTTACGCGTAGCGTCTCCGCAGGAGATACCCGAAGGGTTATCACAAGATGGGGATTTAAACTTCATCTTGTATCTTCCACTTATGGAAGTGGGGGACTGGAGACTCTCGACTGAAAAAATGTTCAGGTTATAGTTAAGCTACCAAACTAAGAAAAGTTAACTCTCCCTTAACAAGTGTTTTGTGATGGAACGTTAACAAAAAACAAAGTCACCGAATTGCTTGAACTCATATTTTGCACTCCTGCCAACAACTGCCATAGATTAGAAACCTATGGCTAATAGTTAAAGTCTTCGCGCATCAGACTAAATACTTACTGAGCAAGGCTTTTAGTCCATTTTAATGGACTTGGGCTATAAGCGAAGAGCTTCAGTTTTAGGCGATACGTACATGCGATCAGTCTCCGCCTTATCGCGTGGTTGCGTTCTTGATAATGCTGCAAAATGTCAGTTGAATCAATTAGTCCAACTGTACTATCAGTGAGGATATGGGCTACACCGTAAAATTCCAGATTTTTCTGGCACACGCAATGCCAGACTTATACGCTGGTTTACGAGTAAAGCCGTTAACGAAGCTTATTTTGGATGAAATATAGATTACCAAAATATGTCTCGACTGAAAAGAAATTTATTAGAGTTATACGGGTATTTTATAGAGAGAGTATCACAGCAGGTGGAAACCTGACTAGAAACATCTACGTGCAAGGAAAAGTTTAAGACATTCAGTTCAGGTGAGCTTCAAATACGAGCTGGAAACTTTACCGTAGTTTTACGTATTTTCAGATATTTAAGCCACAATGATACTAGTCATTCTATAGAGAAAAACCGTGAAAGTAATGTCAGAAAAATTACATATGATTGAGACTCAACTGAAAACTCGTCTTCTTCTGGCTTTGTGGGATTTAGGAGGAACAAAGCAGGAAGTGAAGAAAGGTGATCTTAGTAAGCGAATTGTTACTAAGGATAAGAAGGTATCAGATTATGAGGGCATTTTTAAGGAATTGGAGAAACAAGGGGCGATCGCCATCTCCAAAAAAGGCTACTCTCTGGTATCTCCTGTGGGTTTAGAAGTACTGGGTGAGGGTTTGACAAGTCCAGAGTTTAGGTTTGAAGGAAGTATTATCGGAACTTGGGCAGCTAATGCACTGCTGAAGTGGATCAGTCAGATGAATGGTGCGGTAGCTGCATCTGTATCGGCGAATGGGGTCAACAGTGAGGTTAAATCTTACGACGAGTTTAAACAAGTCGCGTTGGAAGTTTACGACAAATTGAACCGGGACTATAACCTGAATGATTTGGTGCCAATTTATCGGATCAGGAGGGAAGTGGGCGATCGCGTAAGTCGTTCTGATTTCAGTGATTGGCTGTTGGAAATCCAGGAGAACGACGTTTTTCAGCTAATGGCGGGAGAAATGCCAGACATTACGCCGGATAAACGTGAAGACTCAATCACCATCCCCGGAGGTGGATTGCGCTACTACGCCAAGCGCTTGAGTTAATAATATTGCCGTGAATTCCCCGTTGTAGTTTGTTACCTCACACCGAATCACTATGGAAAATCCTCCTATTTCTCCGATAGAAGACATCAACACCGCCATTCAAACTCACAATCCATTTACTAACGCTGGGATTGTCAAAGAACAGGATATTTGGGGCAAGGGATTCCCCGACGTTCCTACCCTAAATGCTTACGCTTCTGATACAGTTTTTCAGGCAATTGAACTGGTGCGTAATAGTCCATCCAGTCAAGATAAAGTGACATCAATTGCTATAACTGCTCAATACGGAGTAGGTAAAACTCATCTCCTCAGCCGTATTCGCCATCGGCTGGAACGTGAAGGCGGGGCTTTCTTCGTCTATGCAGGCGTCAATAACTATACAGACTTAAACCTAGTTAAATACCAATTCCAGCAAACTTTGGCAGATAGTTTGAGTAAAACTGGTAGTCAAGGGGTTATGCAGTGGCAAGAAGTAGCAGCTGCGATGGCGAACGAAGGCTTCAAAGCCATTAATCCCAATGCACCAACCCTTTCTCCTCAGGAACTTGTCAACAGATTTGACAAAGTATCTGCTAGTTGGTCGGCTAAAAACAAGAGTTTGATGAACACGCTCACCAAGCAATTTCTGAGAACAAAATCAAATGTAGATCCCTATATTTTACGGGCTATTTTGTGGACACTTTCAGAAACTCAAGCATCTTTTGCAAGACAATGGTTATCTGGACATGAGCTAGCAAACTCTAATGCTGATATTCTAGGATTACCCAATCCTATCAAAACTAGTCAAGACAGAGAAGCTGAAGCACTAAAGAATATTCAGCAAATATTAAATTTAGTCAGTTACTACAACCCCGTCGTCATTTGTTTTGACGAAATAGATGTTAAAAACAACTCTACAGATGATGGGTTGCCAACAGAATTAGTAATTGCTAACCTAGTCAAAATTCTGCACGATACTCTCGAAAACTCTGAACTCGGTCGAGGTGTTGTTATTCTCACAGTAATGATGCCCGATACCTGGGAAGATAAAGTAAATATAATACCAGGTGGAACACCAGATCGAATTTCAAAATATACGCAACGCAAACCCATAGATTTAAAACCTCTTAGTGGCGATTCTATAGTTGAATTAGTCAGCCTTTGGCTGAAAGAGTTTTATGATACAAGAAATTTAACTCCTCCTCATCCTCTTTACCCATTTGAAGAAAGTGAACTGAGAAAATACGGTAAAAACAAACTAACTGTCAGGGAAGCTTTGAAATGGTGTGCAGAGAACTTTAAGATTGATGAAGATACATTACCCAAAGACCCATTTGAGCGATTTGAACTGGCTTTTAAGAAGGAGAGTGAGTTAGAGCTTGGAGATTATCTTGATGAAAAGCATAATTCTCTAATTGTTGATGCTTTGCGTTTTGGCTTTCAGACATTGAAAGGTCAGACATTAGAGGGAGAGACAGAGACAGGTGAGACTTTGAAAGAAGTAAAAGTCGAAGATGTTACTGAAGTTGAGCCAAAATCAAAAAATCAAGGATGGATAAACTTTAAAGTTATTGGTAAAGAAAAAGACAAAATTTTCAAAATAGGCGTTGCGGTTCTCCAGCACTCTCATGGACTGTCAGTAGGAGCAGGAATGTGGCGTTTAATTGACTACAAAAAATTCGATATAACGCGAGGTTGTTTAGTTCGGTCTAAGGAAAAAACAATTCGTAAGAATTGGGATTCATTCGGATATCTCAATAAACTTGTGCAAGAACTGGGCGGAGAATGGGTGTATCTGAAAGCTGAAGAAATCAGATCTCTGATTAACCTGTATTCGGTTTATCACAAGCGCGAGCTTTATCAGCTAAATGAGCACCAAGTTATAGAGTTTTCAAAGCCGCTAACTGCCGAAAATGCTTTGTTGCGAGAAATATTGAGCGATCCTTCTGGTGAAATAGATGAAGAGACTATTGAAGGAGACGAACTATTAAACGACTTCCTTAACCCCTCGAGTATAGAGGACACAGATGACTCGGATGATTTAGCTGAGTTGTTTAATTAAGCATGAGCGAATCAGTTTTGATTTACAATGCCCTTTGTCTACCAGTTCCTGACGTTGAAGCGTTAATTCAAGGGCGAATGATTGCCGCAACGCCTCGGAAATTCATTAATCCGGGGCAGAAATTTGCTCTCTATCCAGCCAACCCCTCAGTTAACACTCTACCTCCTAAGCGTCATTACCGCTCAAGCTTTTTGTCAATTGCCCAACAGGTTATAGACAACTTAGATTCTAAAACAGTTGTAATTAAAGGTTGGGCGAGATGTGAAGGTTGCAAAATGCATATTCCTGAATCATTCGAGGCTTTGTCACAATTAACCATTTGGACAAAAGAAGGATTACAGCAAGTACTTGGGCAACGAACTCATATTTTTTTGGCTTACTTGCGCGTCTATCGGCTACCTGAACCTCTTGAGGTTCCAGTGTATACTCAAGAGCGTCATTTTGTACCTTTGCCTCAGCAGTTGACAGTTTCTCAAGCAAACCCCGTGTTGAGCGATCGCATCTTTACCATCCGCAAACACCAACTAGAAACACGTCAACCGCCACTGCACCCAGAATTAGAAGATTTGCAAAGTGCTTTAGCCTACCTTGCCATTACCAACCCAGCCGCTAAACAATTAGATCAAGATATCAAAGCATTTTTAGGTTGGACTACTAAGCAACTTATCCAGCAAAGCGATCCAGATTTAGCTTGGATAAACAACATTGCAGCATTAGGCGATCGCAGCATAGAACAAGATAAAGGCAAAAGCAACTACCAAGCTGGTACAGACTTTGAAGATATAGCACGCCGCAGCCTTGAGTTTTTAGGATTTAAGGTTGAATCTGATTACAAAGGTGGTGCTGGAGGCTTAGATTTATTTTGTTCAAAACCGTATTCCTTAGTTTGCGAATGTAAGGCAGGTAAAAGTATTCCTGATCGTACAGTTGAGGAATTAGACAGAATTGGCAAGAGACATCTTAAAGAAAATTATATCAACGCTGTTCGGTTAATTATTGGTCCTGGTAAACCGACAAAACAACTTCAAGAATCGGCTGCAATATCTAAAATCAGTATCATCAATGCTATGACTTTACAGAAACTAGTTGAACTACAAGCAAAATATCCTGGTTCTGTTGACTTAATTGAACTAAAAAAATATCTTGAACCAGGGGAGATTAATTATAAAATTGATGAGTATATTCAAACAGTTAAAAGACAAATCCAGTTGCGTTTCCAAATTGTCCAAGCAGTCAAACAACTTTTTGAGCAAGATAACGAAAGTTTAGAAGCTAGCAATCAAAATTTTACAGTAACAGAGATTCGCGCTCATTATAATGCCACTCAGAATCCTAAACTAACTGATACAGCAGTTAATGATTTCCTGATTGAACTTTCATCACCATTAACAGGTTATGTCGGGCGAATAAAAGGAGAAGATTGGAGACGCGATCGCTTTTACTTCCTGCGCGACTTACCAACTCCTCAAATATAGCTCTTTTCTTTCTTTCTTTCTTTCTTTCTTTCTTTCTTTCTTTCTTTCTTTCTTTCTTTCTTTCCTCTGCGTTCTTGGCGTCTTGGCGGTTCGTTTCTCTTAAAATTTCTTATCCCAAAGTTAGTATCAAATTTAGAAAAACACAAAAAAATTAAGGTGGGCTACTTAACCCACCCTCAATGCAACTTGACTCAAACAACCTATACTGGAGTCGCCCCATAATTCTTGACTTGATTTGTGATTTCCAAATTCTTCAACGCCGCTTGGGCTGCTTCTAAGTTATAAGGAAATGGTCGTTTATGGGGAATGTAATCCCGTGGTTGAGGTGGTTTGTGACGCAGCACTGCATTCACCAAAACACACGGTTCTGAACTCAAATTAATCGCCCCGTGCAAAACTCCCGGCGGAATTGTCACGACTACAGAATGGTTTTCACTCAAAGGAATATACTCGTACTGCTTATCCAGCAATGTCGCAAGGACAAACTGTCCTTTAACAACTAGCAATTGATCTGTATGTGTTTTGTGAACAAATAAATCATCTATTGTGTTGGGTGGAATTTGTACCAGCATTGTTTCATGACTGGCTTGAGCTGTAAAGAACTCTACCATCCCTCCCTTAATGGATTCCAGCCTACGGATTTCAATTCCCCTGAATTTAGTTTTACTCATATCAGTATTCCAAAAGAGCATCGTAATAATTGAAGCTTTACCTTCAATCTTAGATGCTCTATTATAAGAAATTGTTACTTCGGCAACAAAATTGCACGAAATATGATATGTGATTACATCAGTTACCAGTTACCAGTCATCAGTTATCAGTTATCAGTTATCAGGTAGGAAACAGACTCGTCCACCCCTTGTTCACTGTTTACTGTTCACTGTTCACTGTTTTAATCAGCTAACAGAAATCTTCAAACTGCTGGGTTGTGCTAGGTCTCCTTGCAACACCAATCCGCGCTGATTTGCGTATAAATGACGCACAATTTTGTAGATTGCCTCGATTTTGTCTGTTGCACCTGCTTTTTGAGCAATTTCCTCTATAGAAAGGGCTGTTTTTTCTGTTTGCAAAACTTTGACGACTTGTTTTTGCAAGTCCAGAATTTCAGCCGCAGCTTTTTTACCAGCTTCTACGCCTGGTTGATGGTAGGCGTTGATATTCACTAAGCTGGCATATAAGCCTACAGCGCGATCATATAAAGCAATGAGCGCACCCACGATCCGGGCATTCACTTGGGGAATGGTCACAGTAATCGAGTCGCGCTGGTTTTCATAAAGCGCTTGTCGGGTTCCTTGCAAAAAACCAGACAGATAGTCGCCCATTGTAACTCCAGGTTCAAGTTCTGAAGATGGTCCGTTGCGGTCTTCTAAAACTTCAATGAATGTGGCAAAGAAATTCGGCACACCCTCACGCAACTGCTGAACATAAGCGTGTTGGTCGGTTGAGCCTTTGTTGCCATAAACGGCGATACCTTGGTGAACGACGTTGCCTTCTAAGTCTTTCTCCTTACCCAAGGATTCCATCACCAGCTGTTGCAAATACCGACTGAAAAGAAGTAAGCTGTCTTTGTAGGGTAGGACAACCATGTCTTTTTCGCCACGTCCATTGCCAGCATAGTACCAAGATAAAGCTAACAATGCAGCTGGATTCTGTTTGATATCGGGGACGCGAGTGGCGTCATCCATCTGTTTTGCACCTTCTAGCATGGCGATGATATCAATGCCTTGCAACGCCGCTGGTAATAACCCGACAGCAGACAATTCTGAGGTACGTCCTCCCACCCAGTCAAACATGGGAAATCTTGCCAGCCAATTTTCGGATTTTGCTTGTTCGTCGAGCTTACTACCTGCCATAGTTATGGCGATCGCATAATTAGCAAAGTCCAAATTCTGTCGAGCGTAAGCCTTTTTAACTTCAATCATGCCATTACGCGGTTCTGGCGTTCCCCCAGATTTAGAAATCACCAATACCAAAGTGCTGGCAAGACGGTTTCTCAAATGATTTATAACACGGTCAATTCCTGCTGGATCGGAATTGTCAATGAAGTGAAGTCCCAGCGAGGGAAAGTCTGAGGCTAACGCTTCCGCAACAAATTGGGGACCTAAAGCAGAACCACCAATACCAATAGAGATAATATCAGTGAAGCGAGGCGCTTTTGGAGGATGAATTCCACCCGTGTGGACTTTTTCGGCAAATACTTCGATTTGCTCTATGCTGTCTACGATTTCTTGTGTGAGTTCTGGCGTAGGGGCTAAATCAGGATTTCGCAGCCAGTAGTGTCCAACCATGCGGTCTTCATCTGGATTGGCGATCGCCCCCTTCTCAAGTTCCGCCATATCTGCAAAAGCTTTTTCAAACTTTGGCTGCAACTTCTCTACAAAGGCGTCGTCAAACCGCATCCGGCTCACATCTAGGTATAGTCCCAATCCTTTATGGAAATATAACCATTTCTGGTATCGTTGCCAAAGTGCCGTAGCGTCCATAGGGGAATCTCAGGTAAAGTGATTTTCAAAAACAAGTTTAAGCCAAGGTGCTAACAATCCCTGTCTACCTTATACAGTTTTAAGTGTTGGCTTAATTTTTTATCTTAAACATCTGGCATAGGTATGACTTCGCCAGAATTTTCTCATCAGACAAACTTAGATGAGGAGAAGGGGCTAATTGCCAAATAAACTACATAACAACAGATTGTCCTGCTGCAAAGACTTGTTTTGCCGTGAGTTGTAAGTTGGGAAAAGTTGAGGAAACTAGTTGGTCATTATTTTGAAATAGCTGTTTTTTATACTCATCCTCTACTAGGGTACAAATTGTCACCGTTGGCTGCTTAGGTTTACCAATATATTCCTTACCACCAATGCCCAGATAATCGACTATCCAATACTCAGGTACCCCTAGTGTGGCGTAATCTTCAACTTTACGGGCATAGTCGTTTTGCCAGTTTGTACTCACGACTTCAGCAATGAGTTTAATTGAATTTCCTAATGTAATAACAGGTTCTTTTTGCCACAACGGCTCATTGATCAGTCGAGTTTGGTCTAACACAATGAGATCGGGACGAAATGCGGTATCTGTCCCTAACAATTTAATCAAGCATCGATGGGGAATAAAATAGTTTGCATGCTGGCGGTCAATTTCTACATTCAGTTTTCGCCCAATGAAGGCGGATACCTGTTCGTGTGATCCAGTTGCTTCCATCTCGATTAATTCACCATCAATTAACTCATAGCTATCGCTATCGCCGTAGTAGGTAATAAATTCATCAACTGTTAAAAGTTTGGGCGCTGATTTCACCATTGTGATTGTTCCCGATAATTCTTGCCTACCCAGAGTTTTTTTAAACTAATTCTAAATCAGCAGCAATCCCAAAGTGGTCGGAAGGGTACAAAGTGCGGCTTTCCCGTGCAGGCTGGTTAAGAATGACTTTGCACGAACGTACCCGCAAATGTTGATTGATGAAGATGTAGTCTAAGGTACCGCGCCAGGGTCGTAAAGTGCGGTTAGATATTAAGTCCCGTATCAGTTGGCGCAATGCCTTTTTCCAGCTACGGCGAGCAAGAGGTGTAGGGCAGGTGTATTCTGGTTCTTGTCCGTGGTACTCAACATAAGCTGATGTAAAATGTTGTTTCATCAGCGTGATAGCTGGAGTTTGGGGTGTGCCATTAAAATCACCCACTGCGACGATTGGTATGGACGATGGAAACTTACCTAACCAGTCAATGAGTAACTGGACTTGTTTTGTACGTTCTGGATGATCACCGGGATACCAGTAATAATGTCCGTTGCAAAACACCAATGGCTGATTATCCAAATTAACTTGCACATATTGAGCAACTCGTCCCTGAGTTTGTAAATCGAGAACTGCTTCTTCCACAAATGGGTGACGACTAAGAATCGCATTTCCCACCCCCATGTCGTTGATACCTGTTGAACGACTGTCTGGAATTAGATGCACGTATGGCATACCAAGTTCACTTGCAAGCCAAGCAGCTGTGTTTTCTGGTAGCTTAACTTCCTGTAAAGCAATCACATCAGCTTGTTCTGCCTGAAGTCCATCAACTAACAGAGTTCGCCGTTGCTCCCAGTCTGCCATGTCGTACAAGATGTTGATTGTAACAAGCTTAACCATTTAGTAGTGCCATGAAACGTATTTTATTTTACACTCTTAAGCTCGTGAAAATATTGCTACGCTTACTTTGACAAATTTCTGTAGAGATAAATATTGTGTAATTATACATTTATCAATGCATAATGTCAACTAATGATTAATGACTTATGACTCATGACCGAACAACAAAACGATACAAGCCCCTGAATTTCCTCATGGACAGAAAAAAGCTTAGCAACATTATTCAAGCCCCCGGATTCATCAGTGGGGTCTTCCATTTTGAATTTTGAGAGAAGTTTGAGCGGAGAGCAGCGCCTTGCGGAGCCAGTCCTGCAGGAGGGTTTCCCGACAGAGGGATCTGGCGTTGGGGTTCCCCCAAAGTCTGCCGGGGGAAGCAACCCAAGCGGCGAGCTTTGACCGTTGTGGCGACTGCGGGAGGTTTCCTCCGTAAGCGCAAAGCGCACGCCAAGGCGAACGCGCAGCGTCTCCGGAGGAGACTCAAATCTTCGGTGATTTTGAATTTTGAATTAAGCAAAGGGGTTGACGTATGGCTCAATATCTCATTTTCTTAACGATTTCGACTTCAATTTTTGCATTGTTTGGTTTGGGCCTGAACTTACAGTGGGGCTTTACGGGTTTGATTAACTTTGGTCATGTTGCCTTTATGACGCTGGGCGCGTACACCACTGTATTGTTAACCTTAAAAGGAGTTCCTTTGGTGTTGTCAGCAATCATTGGGGCAGTGATTGCTGCATTATTAGGATTGATAATTGGTTTCTCGACCTTGCGCTTGCGAGAAGACTACCTAGGAATTGTGACTATTGGCGTTGGTGAACTGATTCGTCTGGTGGTGAATAACCAGGATTTACCAGTTGGTAATGAGTGGAAACCTGGAGCATTTGGTGTTCAAAGTTATCCTATACCATTGGCAACTCTTGCGCCGAATCTCTTCACCAAACTTTTGTTGATTGGGCTGTTAACGCTACTTGCTGGTATTACTTTATGGCAGTTATGGCGGTGGATTGGTATTTCTAGAGTGTCTACTTCAGCTCATTCACACAAGAAAGTCGTAAGTAAGCAAGAATTTATATCACACCTCGTTATAGGAGTTTTTTTAGCACTGTTAACAGTGGCAATTTATATATCTGGTGTTATTGGCTTGTATGACTACAGCGCCACAGCGGGTTTGATGTTGGTATCACTTATCGTATTGGCTTTTGTATTCTGGCGGTTGGAAATTTTAGTGCGATCGCCCTGGGGTCGAGTTCTCAAAGCTATCCGCGAAGATGAAGAGATTCCCAAAGCATTAGGAAAAAACGTCTTTTGGTATAAACTACAATCACTGATGCTTGGAGGTGCGATCGCAGGAATTGCAGGTGCTTTCATCGCATGGCAACTTAGCGCAATTTACCCAAATAACTTTGAACCAATAGAAACTTTCACTGCTTGGATTATCGTCATTTTAGGTGGTTCTGGTAACAATCTCGGTACAATATTGGGTGCAGTGCTTTACTTTATGTACTATGAAGGTACGCGCAACTTGGATAAAATTATCCCTCTTGATTCAGACCGTTTAAGTGCATTGCGGATTATGATCATCGGTCTTATCTTGATGGTACTGATGATTTGGCGTCCTCAAGGTATCTTAGGGAAAAAGGAGGAACTCACCCTTGGCAAATAACGAGTCATCCCAAATTCCTCTGTTGGCTGCAACTGGACTTTGTAAAAACTTTGGTGGTATTAAGGCTGTAGAAAACGCCGAAATTCAAGTACCAAGTGGTAGTATCACTGGATTGATTGGTCCTAACGGTGCAGGTAAAACGACATTATTTAACTTACTCTCAAGTTTCATCCGTCCAGACAAAGGACGAGTCACGTTTGACGGCGAACCAATACAGAGCTTGCAGCCATACAAAATTGCCCAGAAAGGAATGGTTCGCACCTTTCAGGTAGCCCGAACTCTCTCGCGGTTGTCGGTGCTAGAAAATATGCTGCTAGCAGGACAAAAACAAACAGGCGAGAAATTTTGGCAAGTCCAATTCCAACAACCCAAAATTGCTAAGGAACAAAAAGAATTCCAAGAACGAGCACTTTTCCTATTAGAGTCCGTAGGATTGGCACACAAAGCATATGATTACGCTGGAGGGTTATCTGGCGGACAGCGTAAGTTGCTGGAAATGGGAAGAGCGCTGATGACTGAGCCTAAGTTAATCTTATTGGATGAACCAGCTGCAGGGGTCAATCCGAGACTGATTGATGAGATATGCGATCGCATTACCGGCTGGAACAACAGTGGCATGACTTTTTTGATCATTGAGCACAATATGGATGTGATCATGTCGTTGTGCGATCGCGTTTGGGTGCTAGCCGAAGGACAAAATCTCGCTGACGGAACAGCGCAAGAAATTCAGAATCATCCAAAGGTTTTGGAGGCTTATCTAGGCAAGTCAGCATAGCAACTTGAATTAAGTAGCAAAGTGCGATCGTTCTCAGGCTAGAGTTTGGATACGCATAATTTAGACGTTATTTATACCATACTCCGGTTGGTGTAAGACCAAAACCGTTATCAAGACGGGAATAATGTAGAGACGTAGCATGCTACGTCTCTACATTATTTGTATTAATTAATACTACTTAATTCTCAGGTTGCTACAAATGGTATTACACACAGAAACTTTTTTGCGTTTCCGTGTGTAACTCGTCAGCTTGTGCCTTGAATCACTGTGATTCTTCAAGCATCAACGCGCTTACCATACCTTTGAGTGAATCCCAAAGCAGATTGAGCAGAGGGTAATGTAGAAGTCGCTGTTTGTGCAGTTAATTGACTCACTGTTATTGGTTGAGTCTCATACTCCGTGCTAGTAATCACCAACGGTTTGGTAACGGCTTGAGAAAATGTACCTTCCTCTGGATTTTTTGTGGAAATCGCTGGCGCAGCCTGTTTAGGACTTGTATTTGCAGTAGATACTGCTGTTTGAACTTTACTCTCGTCTTCGTCTAGAAACCATCTCAGTTGAGAAAGCATCGGACTGGATGGTGAAACTTTAAGCGTGTGAATTTGAGAGTCTTTTTCCGAAATTTGCTTTTGGAGATTGGACAATTGGTTTTCTAACTCAGAAGATTGACGTAAAGATTTTTGCCATGTCCACAATACAGCACCCGTAAGTCCTAGTCCAAAACTGAATGCAGCTCCCACTCCTGGAGAAACAAAATCCTTTAGTTCCCCATAGAAAAGTTCTTGCTCTTCTAGTTGGACTTTCACAGGCTTAGACCCTTGCAGGGCTAAAAGTAACATAAAAGAGGCAAAAAGCGTGCCTGATATCACTACGGTCGGGAGTAAGATTTTTTTAAGCATAACGAAAGCCTACTGGTATCAACGTGTCAAAACAACTTAATCAAAAACCCGTAGCCATGCTCAAAGGCTGTACCTGCTACCTAAAAAAATTTCAAAATCCGAAATCTAGGCAACAAAGGGATACGGATTATACTTACTTTCTCATCCAAAATTAGTAAATTTTATGATCGTTTGTTTATAAATTGTTGATAAAGTATACAGGTTTTTTATGAATTTTTTGTATGCTTACTCTTCTAACTCCTTAAAAATACTGTTTTGAGTATAAAAAAGTAAAAATGATGACAGTACACGAGGCTTTGGGGGGCTTACGGCGAAGAAGCTAAGGCGGTTACCTTCAAAATAGGTTTTGAGTACTTTGGTTTCCCAAGCTTCAGTTGGAAATTATTGGCATTATTATGCTTAATTGTCGGGCAGCAAGCTTTCAAACTCGTCTTTGATCATTTGATAACACTCACAGGTGACGTCCTGTAGACCTTCTCGGTCGAGAATCGTCATTTTTCCACGTTTATAGATGATGAACCCTGCCTTATGAATAATAGCGGCAACCACACTCACACTGGCGCGACGTACGCCCAGCATTTGCCCTAAGAACTCCTGAGTGAGGGGAAACTCGTTTTTTCCGACTCGGTCTTGACTCATGAGTACCCACCGGCAAAATCGCTCTTCTATGGAGTGCAGGCGGTTGCAAGCAGCCAGTTGGGCGATTGAATTAAACAGGGCTTGCGTATAGCGTTGCAGCAGCTTGTAAAGTGGACTTTTTGGAGTGACTTCGCGTTGGAATACATCTGCCTTCATTCTTAAAGCTTCGCCTGGAACCTGCACCAAAGCCTGACCAGGAATTGTATTGACTCCCAATATGGGAAGACCAACCATTCCTTCATTGCCTATCGTAGCCACTTCCACCGCATCGCCATTTTGCATAATGGTGATTAGAGAGATGACGCCAGAGTTGGGGAAATAGATGTACTGGATCGGTTCGTTGGGTGTGTAGAGGAATTGCTTGAATTCTACTAGGGGGATTAGCTCTAGGTGAGGCTGGAGGCGTTCTTGTTCTTCCTTGGGGAGGGAAGCCAACAGCCGATTTTCAATTTGTTTAGGATGGTTTTGGGATGCGGACATAGAGAACCTCTTTGAGCCAGTCGTATCTCAATGAGATAACTCACGGCATCGGTCGAAGTCGTCTGGCGAAAGATGAACTCTTTGTAAAGAAGTTATGTACGCGTGCGCACATATTTTCAAGAAAATACAGTAAAATATTGTTTGTAACCTAACGTACATAAGCCTTCTAGTCGCCCCCCATACTCGGGGAGGGTACAAGAAATACTTTGCAAAATCATCAACCAGAAGAGAAAAACGTGATTTCGCACCTGGGACACAGAGTTATCTCCCACTTCCCGAATGTTGCTTATAATGTAGTGGCGATCGCAGCTTCTAGAGGTGGGCTAAAAGCCATTAGCCAAATTCTTTCGACATTACCACCCGACTTTCCAGCAGCCATTCTATTGGTACAGCATTTGTCTCCCAAGCACCCCAGCCAGATGGCAGAAATCCTCAGCCACCGTACGGCTTTGCACGTGAAGGAGGCAGAGGAAGGCGAATTGTTACGTCCAGGGACAGTATACATTGCTGTCCCTAACAAGCACCTGCTGGTTAACCCGGATGGTACCCTTTCTCTCTCAGATGGGCCAAAGATAAACTTTGTCCGCCCCGCAGGTGATAAACTGTTGGCGTCAGCAGCAGCTACTTTTAAAAGTCGAGCGATAGGAGTTGTCCTCACTGGTGGAGACGGGGATGGAGTTTTGGGTGTGCTAGCTATCAAAAAGTTTGGCGGTACGGTGATTGTTCAGGATGAGGCGAGTAGCGAATCTTTCAGTATGCCTAAATCTGCCATTTCCACTGGGAAAGTTGATTTCGTTCTTCCTTTAGATGCGATCGCTCAGTGTTTAGTCAGCCTAGCCATGACACAAGAAGTCGTCTCACAAGAACTACCTCCAAAATGGAGCAATTCATCTGGCGGACTAACGTCCGCCAGATGAATTGCTTTTGGCTTTTGTTTGTGCATAAAATTACGAGGCTGACGTAGCATGAATAAAGCTTGAGAGCCAATAAATTTAGTTCCCAGTTCCATGAACTGAGCTTTGAGCTGTCTAGATTTCGCTTCAACTTCACGAGGATGACGCGAGTAGCGAATGTTTTGGGATGCCGAAATCTGCCATTTCCACTGGGAAAGTCGATTTCGTTCTTCCCTTAGATGCGATCTGCCCCTATGCTGCAGCGAAGCGATCGCTCACTGCTCAGTCATCTTAGTTACCACAGAAAAAGTAGACTCACAAGAACTATCTCCAGAATCGAGCAATGGATCTGGCGGACGTTAGTCCGCCAGATCCATTGCTTTCGGCTTTTGTGTGTGCCTAAAATTGTGCTCACGCAGCATGAATGAAGCTTGAGAGCCAATAAATGTAGTTCCCAGTTCCATGAACTGAGCTTGAAGCTCTCTAGATTTCGCCCGAATTTCACTCGATTGCTTTCTCACCATTTGAGATTTCACCCGAATTTCACTCGCTTGCTTTCTCACTGCCGTAATATGAGTTTGATACGCCAAATACTTGGTTTCCATACAATTGCCTGGAGCGCTGAGCAAAAGTTTTGGAGAATTTGATTTTTCTTTGTGCTCTAACTCTTGCGGTTCGACAGTCGAATTATAAATAGTGTTAAGGACTGTTGCTAAAGTTTCACCAATTATCGGCTTTTTACTGACCAAAATTTCTTTAACTAATTCTTTCGCTTCATCAAGTGTTAGGCACGGTGAATTAAGTGCAGTGAACAAATCCTCGTTTGTCTGATGCAACTCTTGCAGTATCTCTTGCAGTTCTAATTCTTTGTGGTACAGCAGTTGCTTGAAACTTTCTACTTGCTCGCACAATAGCTCTATTGTCTCTTCCATTTCTGCTCTTTCAGTATAGTTAAGCTCAAGGGATCTTATTGTCAGACTATCTTTGTGTTTAGTATTTTCGCTTTGAGCACCTGTCTGAGCAGATTGATTAATTCGGGTGACAATTTTTTCTATAAGTTCTATAGTATCGGATAATACGCTCAGTTCCAGAATGTTGTCATCTTCGGTATTATTTACCCCTGACTGTAAATCTTCTAGGAATCTTGACTTGGAATCGTCGTTTAAAGAGTCGATGCACTGTGGTAGCTAGCTTATCTACTTATTTTAGCCAAAGACATAAGCTCCGCATAGCGTTTATGGCTTGTATATAAATACACGCCTGTGGTAGGGGCTACGGTGTACACACAAGTTATCGAATGACTCAAAATTCGCTCTCTACGAGACGCACTCGCGTTCGGAACCCTCCGGGTTCGCCAGTCGCCTGCTGAGGGAAAACGCCAGGTGCACCGTCCTTGGGAACCCCCCTTCGGGTTCACCAGTCGCCTCTGTCGGGAAACCCTCCTGCAGCGCTGGATTCACCGCAACGCATTGGCTCTCCTTATTAAGGAGAGGGAAAGATTTTAGCGCCGATTCAAGCGAGGGTGAGGTTTTCTCTCGTTAGGAGCAGGTTGCTTACTGAACGGGACGCACAATTGGGGGAGTTGTTGGTTGATTTTTTTTAAATATTGCAGCAAGTGCTTGTTCCAAAGTTTCTGCCATGACAATCCGGTTATTGTAAGCAACAACCACCCTTACAAGTGTTGGCAAGCTATTTTGTTCAGCTTCTAAATAGAGAGGTTCAACATACAAAAGAGAACGTTCTATCGGAATCACCAACAAATTTCCTTGAATTGCTTTAGATCCTTGGCGATTCCACAGAGAAATTTGCTGAGAAATCACTGGATCTTGATTAATCAAAGCTTCAATTTGCTCTGTTCCGTAAACTAACTGCTGCTTAGGAAACTCGTAAAGCAGCAACTTACCGTATTCTTGCCCATCGGAACGTGCTGCTAACCAACCAATTAAATTTGCACGTTGTACAGGCTTGAAAGGTAGTAGTAGAATGAATTCTTCCGATTGTCCTTGAGGTAGTTTCGTAATCAGGTAGTAAGGCTGTACCTGCTGCTGTTTGCTACCGTAAATCTCATTAGGGATTTGCCACAAGTCTTCTTGATTGTAGAAAACCTGTGGATCGCTCATGTGATATGTTAGCAATCGCTCAGATTGAATACTAAAAAAGTCTTGTGGATACCGAATATGGTTGCGAAGAGCAACTGGCATTTTGTCCAAGGGTTTTAGTAATTTGGGGAAAATAGCCCCTAAAGTCTGAATAATTGGATCTCTTGGATCGGCGACATAGAAATTGACACTGCCATTGTAGGCATCAATGACAACTTTTACAGAATTACGAATATAGTTAAATTTATTTTTGCCTGGATCAGAATATGGATAGCGATCGCTCGTGGTATAAGCATCAATCATCCAATAAAGATAAGTCTTGTCACCTTTGATATCTGTTCCTTCACCATCTGCAGCAACTAAATAAGGATCACTGTCGTAGCGTAAAAAAGGAGCGATCGCCTGCACTCGTTCTTTGATATTGCGACGAAACAGCAGCTTTGTTTGCGGTGTAAAATTGCCCGTCAACAGCATCTGCCAATCTTTAAGATATTGCGCAAACACCAAGCGCCGCCATATTGCACCAATTGAAATTCCTCCACGTCCATCGTAAACGTTATAAACGTTATCTTTCTCGCTGGGAAAGTCTAATTCCTGAGTTTTTGTCCCCGTCATCACATAATTATTGGTGATTTCGCCATAGTAAATGCGGGGTTGATTAATAGGAATACTTGAGCGAACTGATTCATTTGATATCAGCAAGGAACTCTCGTTACCTGTATTAAGTCCAATATCTTTGACGTAGTAGTCAGGTAATCCGCCAGGCGCCACAAGATTTACGGGGCTGAGTGTAAAACCGTAGCCGTGAGTGTAGATCAGATGTTTGTTTACCCAAGTTTGTGCTAAATCTGGTACATCACCGTAGTCTAGTTCTCGCGCTGCGATGATTGTCTGTTGCTTTTGATTTGTTTGATCTGGTTTGAAGGTGTAGCGATCAATGTCAGCGCCAGTAAACTTGTAGTAAGGTCGAATTTGTTGCAACTGACGGTTAGTTTCTAGAAGAGGGCGTGTATCCCACAACCGAATGTTCCGAATCGTCAAGTCATTTTCTTGCAAACTAGTTGCAGTTAGTTGACCTCGCGGATCAAAAATTTTTGCTTCTATAGCATCTAAATTAAAAGCTTCTCTGGTGAGGGTGATAGTACGCTCAATGTAGGGGCGTTCACGACTCAATTCATTTGGTTGGACAACAAAGCGTTGTACTGCTGAGGGTAAAATTTCTCCAGAAATTGCCGCGACAAATATATATAATCCTAGTGCGTAAATGAGTTGAGGTGGATAGAGAATGAGTTTAAAACTTGTTTTCTTTGTTCTAGATAAAAGAATTATTCGCAAGAGGAGATATATGGCGATCGCCACTGCCAAAATACTCAACCCACTATAAATTGGCAACAACACCTTAACATCGGTGTAACTAGCACCATAGATCACCCCACGAGGGGAATACAAAAGTTTATAGTGTGCAAGCCAATAATGCAGGGCAACTGTTAACATGAATACGCTAGTTAAAGCGTTTAAGTGAAGTCGCTGCAATCTAGAAAACCCTGTAAATCTTCCTTCACTAAGACTATTTGCCGAACACAAGTAAATGAGCGTTACTGCGCAGACAGTAAAGAGAAATAGTCCCAATAACCAAAATGCCAACGATTCCCAAATTGGCAAAATAAATACATAAAAGCTAATATCTTTGTGAAATAGCGGCTCTGTGCGGTTAAAACTAGTGCTATGAAAATACTCTAGAACGGTTACCCAATGTGTTGATAACACAAAACTCAGCAGCAAACAGATCAGGAGTGCGATCGCCCTCAAGCAAAACTCATAATTAATCACAATCGCAATTGTCAATACCAACAGCAAAATTGACTGCACGATTGGGATGTTAATTTGCTGTATTTGCATTCGCTGCAACACCTGCTGTAACGAAGGTGTCAATGGCAACTTAGTGGTGGGTAATTGAACATTTGGAAACCACACATTTAACGCTTGCTGAGCATAGTAAATAAATACTAACCCCGCGCTAGTACTCAATGTGATCACCACTGGCAAGAGCAAGCGCAATCCGAGTTGTGACTTTTCAGTGGCGAGGTGCGAAGTCGGAATTTTTAGATTTGGAATTTGGAATTTTGTTAGCGCAGCGGGACGCAGTCCATTTTGAATTGTTTCGTCCCTTTGTCTGCTTGGGGAATACTTCAACCTTGAGGTGACAAGAAAATTGCTGAATAAAAAACCTACTGAGGTGAAAAAGACAACTGCCCACACTATTAGTTGCGTTAACAAGCGCAACAAAAATTCTCGTAAATATCCAACTTCACTAAACCAGAAAATTTCTGCTCCTAGGTGGCAAGTTAAATTAAAAAACAGCCATAGCCCCAACAGCACGATAATTAGTCGATACCCTTGTTTGAATAAGACACCAACCATTGATTTATGACGAACGTCTAACAAGCGTTGATTTTGTGGAACTTAATAATTCCTATCATTTCACATCTTCAATTGACACAAAAGCAACAAGGTTGATAAAATTCTGAAAAATTCAACCTGAAAATTAAAAAACAATTTTTTGATGATAAAGCAAAACTGTGGTGCTTGGTTAAGTGGACTGACATTTATCGGTCTTTCCCCCTTAGTTATTGTGGCTGGACAGATTCGCGCATCGGCTGCTTGTCCGGTTCCAGACTCCATTTCAGATCAAGCTACCGTTATTGCGTCGTTCTTGAACTCTGAATGTACAAAACAAACGCTTACCCAAGAAACAACTTATTATCGCTATTACAATAATGATAACACCTATAAATTTGGTAGATATTTAACAAGTAATTTTTATGACAGTAGTAATGGTAAAACGACATTAGATGTCATTCAAGAGTTGGCTTTAGCTCAATACTTCGGACCTCCTCCTAATTTAGCGCAATTGAGAGAAACAGTAACTCTACCAGCTGGTTTAGATGTCTACATTGGTATTGCAGGTCCTCAACCTCCTAATGTTTGCTACCCAGGTGGTGCCACACAAGCTTTTATAGAAAATACAAGAACTCCAGGTGTCTCATTTGTTTTTGATGGCAATGTACCTGATGGAAGTTCCTTGTCTGCAAATTGCTATAGTGCTACTGGAGCCAAACCTATTCCCGAACCTTCTCCTCTGTTTGGCATAGGTGTACTCGCAACAATTGGTTTGGCTGCTGCTTTCAATCGCACTTTAATAGAGTCTAAAACGAAACAAATAGCAAATAGTTACTAAATGTGAGAGCGAGAACAAAGCTACGATCTGAAATACTTAGCACCTGTATGGGTTTGTGACTTCAACTCATCGGAATGTTGCTTTATTGGCTGCTGCTTGGCACAAGATGGACACAAAAAAACCCCCACAACTATATCTGATTGTAGGGGCTTACAACTACTATGAACAAGATGTGCGAGGAATTCCCACCCAAGGATAGTGGGTACATGCGTGCCATCTTTATTTATTTAGGGATGGGTGAACTGGTGTTATGCACTCTTTAACCCAGTTCGGTGGAATTCCTCACCCGCTTATGCGGTGCGATAGTTCACGGATGAAATCATCTATACCATAAGTCCTGATCGCCAAATTTACTAAGTAACCGCCATCTTCCCCGAAGGAGTGCCAACTGAAGGTAGGCGTTGTTTGAAAAATGCGATATCGCGTTTCATATCTTTGAGGCCGAAACGGGTAAGCTATTGAGTGCAGAAGTTGGCTGCAAAATAGAAAATTATCACCTCTACCAGGTACTGCTAGCTATACGACTTGCTCGCCCGCCTCTAAGTTAAATAACATTTGTAAAGTTTGCATACACCTGCGTCTTGCTTCAACATCTTGCTGAGCTCGCAGCTGCACCATTGGGTCGTGTAAAATTTTGTTAACAATGCCTCGTGTCAAGGCTTCGATGACTTCTTGATGTTTTTCGCCGAATTCTGAACCTAATCTCGACAATGCTTTTTCTAGTTCTTGTTCGCGGATAGTTTCAACTTTATTTCGCAAACAACTAATTGTGGTGACTGTTTCGAGCGATCGCCACCAAACATCAAAAGCTTCCGTCTCCTGTTCTAAGAGTCCTTCTGCTTCCTGCGCCATTTTGCGGCGACTTTCTTGGTTTTGTGCAACGACTGCCTTTAAATCATCCACATTAAACGCCTGTACGTTTGCCAATCCGTTAACATCAGCATGAACGTTACGTGGTACGGAAATATCAATCAACATCAAAGGTTGCCTGGGTTCCAAAACCATCTCTAATTTAGTGCGGTCAATAATCGGCTCTAGAGAAGATGTGCTTGTAAACACTAAATCACTTTCGGTAATCACGCTCATCATTTCCGAAAGCAAGCAAGTTTTGATTGGTTGTCCGGGGAAGTGCTTTGCCAATTCCTGCGCTCGTCCTAGAGAGCGATTTAAGATGCAAATTTGATCAGCGCCTTTGGATAGTAGGTGTTGTACTAGCAACCGTGACATTTTGCCAGCACCTAAAATTGCCACCCGAGATGCCGTTAAATTTACCAATTTCATCTGCGCTAACTCCACAGCCGCCGAACTGATGGAGACAGCGCCAGTGCCAATGCTGGTTTCGGTGCGAACCCGTTTGCCTGCTGTAATGGCTTGTTTAAATAAGCGATTTAAAACTGTTTTTATACCGTTGAACTGCTGCCCTAGTTTGTGAGTGTGTTTCACTTGAGCCAGAATTTGACCTTCTCCCAAAACCAGGCTATCTAAACCAGAAGCAACACGCATCAAATGCATCACTGCATCTTGATGGAGTAAAACAAACAAATCTTGCCGTAAAGATATGACTGGTAGTTTACTGTGTTCAGAAAGAAACTGAGTCACTTCCCGAATTCCCTGTTCGGTTTCTTGAGCAACAACGTAAATTTCCAAGCGGTTACAAGTGCTTAGTATTGCGACTTCTTCAATATGAGGATAGCTGAGCAAGTGCGCGATCGCACCTTCAATTTGTGGTTCTGGAACACTCAACTTTTCCCGAACTTCTACCGGGGCTGTTTTATGGCTTAACCCCACCACTGCTATATTCATTTGCTAAATCTTAGTTACTAATTGAGAATTGGGAATAGGGTAAAGGGAAAAGGGTAACCCCTTTTCCCTTTTTCAAAAATTAGTGCAATTGCAATTCCTTAGGTTGTTTATCAAACATGTGGATAGTGTCCACAAATCGGGCAGTACGCGATTGGTTAGAAATTACCAAGCTTTGAGTTCTTGCGCCTCCTGCGAAGAAGCGGACGCCTTGCATGAGGTTACCAGTGGTAATCCCACAAGCAGCAAATAACACAGTTTCACCAGATGCGAGTTCATGAGCATCGTAAACCTTATCGGGGTCAGTGATATTCATAGACTTCAGCCGGTCAAGGTTAGCTTCCTTGCTTTCGCCAATCAAACCAGTCTTGACGATCGCTGGATCGTAAATGAGTTGACCTTGGAAGTGACCACCCAAAGCACGCATTGCAGCGGCGGAAATAACGCCTTCTGGGGCAGCACCAATTCCCATCAGGGCATGAATGTTGGTTCCAGCAAAACCACAGGATATGGCTGCGCCCACGTCACCATCAGAAATGAGTTGAACTCTTGCTCCTGCCTCTCGGATTTCTTTGATCAAGTCGTTGTGGCGTTCACGCTTCATCACCACGACAACAAGTTCGTCGATGCCTCTATCTAGACACTCAGAAAGAATCTTCAGGTTTTCAGTGGCAGATTTGTTGATGTCCACCTTGCCCTTAGCCGCTGGGGGAGCTGCTATTTTCTTCATGTAGAAGTCAGGGGCGGCAAACAAACCACCTTTTTGGGAAATTGCCAAAACAGCCATTGAGCCTGGTTGACCATAAGCTACAAGGTTAGTACCTTCACACGGGTCAACAGCGATATCAATTTCAATCAGTTCATCAGGATTACAAAAATCTTTGGCATCTGGCTGGCTACAAATACCAACTTCTTCCCCGATATAAAGCATGGGCGCGTCATCGCGTTCGCCTTCCCCAATCACGATCCGACCACGCATATAAATTTTATTCATCCGTTCCCGCATGGCTTCTACAGCCACTTCGTCAGCGGTATTTTTTTCGCCTTTTCCCATCCAGCGTGCGGATGCGATCGCGGCTTGCTCAACAACTTCAATAATTTCTAACCCAAGTGTATTTTCCACAAACTCTGCCCTCTCGGTTGCTTGATTTTGCGTCGTTCTAGAAACCTGTTTCAGTTTTCAAGTCTACCAAAGGGCGGATACCTGTGGGGATACTTATGGAAAATAGTATCACTATCCTCTATGTTAAGTTTTGCTTCTTCTTACTTGCCATAGCACTAAACGACACATTTTATTACCCAGATCATATACCAAAAACTTTACACAAAATTATGTTTTTTTGATAATTTCACTTGACTTTTGCAATCAAGTTTATACCAAGTTGCACTCAAAGGTATCTCTAGACCAATACAGTTGGTGATCAGTCTTTTTCTCTCCCAAGCGCTCAAAAACTGCCTGCCTCAACGCATAAATGTTTTCAGTCAACCCTATTACACCAGAGGCTCGACTTCTCAACCCTCGTTACTAGGCTGAGCCTGGTAACGAGAATATAGAGGCTCTGCCTCTGGTTAAGAATGCTGGAATATTTCATCAGAACTTTCTAGGAACTTTACCTAAATTTAGCTGAGTTTCGTTGTATCTACATATCGGCAACTGATTTTATGACCTAGGAGTGAAAGTCTGGCAAGTGAACACCACTTTGCTGTTTGTAATAGTTTTACTTGACTTTTGGAATGAACTTTGTTCCTAATTGCATTCCAACGTATCTTTAGACTATTGCTGTCAAACAAAACACTAAAAAAAATTTCTGAAAGAAAACCATTTTAAAGAACGGAGAAAAATTTTTATGTCAATTGAAATATCAATCGCATTATTTTCTTATCTTTTGGGTGTTATTATTCAATGGGTTGGATTTAGACCAAAATTCAGAGAATTAGACGAATACGCAAATTTTCCCATAATTTGGACAGCAAAAAAAGTCACAATGATTGCTTGCTTTCTGGAAGCTTTGACCTGGCCTTATAGTTTGATTTTAGAGAATGAACTTATCCTAGAAAAAAACGAAACCAAGTAAAAAAACTCTGTAAGGTTAGGCAACACAAAAAGCTCCTGGTTTCCTACACCTCCACCCCCTACCTTTGTAAGACACCCCTATCCCCCTGCACCCAAGCGCTCTGTTGTGCCTACCATGAATTAGGCTAAATAATAGATGGTAATGATTCACAAAAAACTTTAAAAACATTATGCTGAACTCTCTTAACACTCTACTAGGTCGCCATCCTGAGCGCATAAAAGCCAATGTTGAAATCTACACCTGGCAAACTTGCCCATATTGCATTCGCGCTAAGATGCTGTTGTGGTGGAAAGGAGTAAAATTCACGGAATACAAAATCGATGGTAACGAAGCAGCCAGAGTAAAGATGGCAGAACGTGCCAATGGACGCCGCAGCGTACCACAAATTTTTATTAACAATCAGCACATCGGTGGTTGTGATGACCTTTATCAGCTAGACACGCAAGCTCAATTAGACCCCCTTCTTAGTCAGTCGGCTGTTTAGCTGGTTCCGCAATCAGAATATGTCTCTCGATTACTCACAATATCTTATACATCGGCAATGGATGAGTCGCGCCTTAGACTTAGCACAAATAGCGGGTGATGCAGATGAAGTTCCTGTAGGTGCTGTTGTTATTGATTCGTCTGGAAGTTTGATTGCAGAAGGAGAAAACAGAAAAGAACGTGACAATGATCCTACGGCTCACGCAGAAATTATTGCAATTAGAGCAGCAGCTCAAAACTTACGAACTTGGCGTCTTAACCAATGCACCCTTTACGTCACTCTAGAACCGTGTCCGATGTGTGCAGGTGCGATCGTACACGCACGTCTAAAACTTTTAGTCTATGGAGTGGATGACCCCAAAAGTGGTGCGATTCGTACCGTTGCCAATATCCCCGATAGCCCTGCTTCTAATCACCGCCTGCGTGTGTTTGGGGGTATTTTAGAATACTCCTGTCGTCAGCAGTTGCAAGCTTGGTTTGCTAGACGGCGACATATTTCTAACTAACGGACAGAGATAAAACTGTCCAGGGGGTGCTACACAAGTAACGGAAGAAAATCTACGGTGTAACTAGCAAAGTCTTGAATGTATTCAACCTAACAGCCAGTAGCCACTGTCATGATTTCCTTAAACTCTTGCTCTGATACTCCGTGTGATCATCCTGCTACTACGCCAGAAAGTGCTAAGGTGGCTCAAATAACAACTTCTCAGATTTCTCCTTGGTTAAGTCCCTTAATGTATTTCTTGGGAGGTCATGTTGTTCTTCCATTTTTCTTTGGAGAAATTAAAGTCACTGGACAAGAAAATCTTCCTCAAACTGGTCCTGTTATTCTAGCTCCCACACATCGAACACGTTGGGATTCGCTGCTATTATCGTATGCAGCTGGTCGTTGTGTAACTGGACGAGATTTGCGATTCATGGTCACGATTACTGAATGCCAAGGGTTACAAGGCTGGTTTGTTCGACGTTTAGGGGGGTTCTCTGTAGATCTTCAACGTCCCTCAATCACAACTCTCCGTCATAGTATTGAACTTCTTAAGTCGGGCGAAATGTTAGTGATTTTCCCAGAGGGGGGCATTTTTCGCGATACGAATCTTCACCCATTAAAGCCAGGAATTGCTCGTCTGGCTTTGAGTGCTGAATCTAGTCATCCTGGGTTAGGCATAAAAATTATACCCATCAACATTAATTACAGCGAACCTTACCCTACATGGGGTACGAATGTAAGTCTTCAGATTGGAAACGCAATAGATGTAGCAAATTACACTAAAAGCTCCTTAAAACAAGATGCCAAGCGTCTTACTGGTGATTTAACTATGGCTCTCCAAAAATTTAGCCATCAGGAATCATACATCACTCCTCGTGCATTTGCAGAAATTGCGAATAGTTAACGCTCATGTACACTTCGTGACAAAATCTGCTGAGCTTAGGGGTAATTGAGTCAATTTCTAAATCTTCTTTTAGTCCCATCAAGCAATTACCATTCCTCCTTGAAAAATCAGAGGAATTTTTGCGTTCGTTCATAGGAGCAATTTAGGTACTATCCAGAAAGCTTTGGGAACCTGATTTCATTGATGTTCAGTCTAAATCAGGGAAACTGAATATGAGACTTTGTTTTGCCAAAGTTCAAAACAGAGTTAAGATACCCCAAGTTTCCATAACTGTTTTTTTAGTTACCTCTTTAAATGACCTCATGAACTCGTCTGCAACCATTCTTATATTTCGCTTCACTTCCTTAGCAGTGATAGCAACGCTGGGTCTGTTATCACCTGTTCATGCTCAAGTACAGTTACCCACTGGATCTAACCAACAACAACCCATTGATCCGAACGATCCAAATAACCTTCGTCCCACAGCGCAAAATAACAGCCTTTTGAGCCTTGACGGAGGGAAGCGTCTCATGGCAGAGGCAAGTAATGCAGTTTCTTCTCAAAACTACGACACCGCAGCAAAGAAACTTCAAGAAGCACGATCTGTGTTTAATCAACTGTCTAATTTCTATCAAGAATTAAATTCTAGTTTTTCTGGAATTGACAATAGAGTTGCTGATGCTCAACGAAAAAAGGCGCTAGAAACAGCCCAAATGCGAGATGAAGCAACCTACCAGCTAGCATTGGTACATAGAGCGCAAAATAAGCCAGAATTAGCTGTACCGTTACTTGTTCAAATAGTTAAGAGTCAAAACCCCACACGTGATTTAGGTAAGAAAGCATATCAGCAGTTATTGGAATTGGGCTTTGTGGATGCTCCGTTTTCTACAGGGGCTGGTAGCGCTTCCTCCTCGCCCTCTGATGCTTCCTCTTCTTCCCCTCAAAAAAATCCTCCAAAGAACCCTCCAAAGAACCCTCAAAAGAAATAATCGAATTACCTTTGTCCTTTGCTCACTACTGCCCCTAATCCCCACTTGTCATTCATCGAAATGATAAGATGAGATTATTGGCGGTGGTGAGAAGTTTTGATGTTTGATACCGAGTTGGGTTTTGAGGATGTTATTCTTTGGTCAAGCCTTATAATCTCGCCGCCTGCCAAGCGCTAACGTGCACGTTCAGCGCCACTCGTAGTACCTCCTCATAAGGCACGCTTAACTGTATTTCGTTCGCTTTTCACGACAAGTTACCTCTTTGACTGCAACTTACTATAAGTCTCTATTAAGATAGATTTTAAATTGCCCAAATGCGGGAGTTACAATCCCTATTAAGCTTTGAAATGATTAGGAATTGCGATGATGAGTCCGCAGCAAGTAGAAGAAATGATCAAGATACAACTGCCAGACGCCCAAGTTCAAGTCCAGGACTTGACTGGAGGCGGTGATCACTATCAAGTGACAGTCGTTTCATCGCAGTTTGCAAATAAAGGACTAGTACAACAGCACCAATTAGTCTATGGTGCGCTTAAGCAAGCTATGTCAAGTGAAGCGATCCATGCCTTAGCACTAAAAACATATACTCCCGATGCTTGGGAAAATAATCATTAGTACTAATGATCCAAGGCGAAAGACAACACCAAGAAGTAGACTAAAAGCAAATCAGGAAACAAAAAGACCATGACGCCAGAACTTAAAGAGCGAATTGATCATTTAGTAAAACAAAACAAGATCTTGGTTTTCATGAAAGGAACCAAGTTAATGCCCCAATGTGGTTTTTCTAACAACGTGGTACAAATCCTAAATACGTTGGGAGTTCCTTTCGAGACGGTGGATGTTTTGGCTGACTACGAAATCCGTCAAGGAATTAAAGAGTATTCTAACTGGCCAACAATTCCCCAAGTCTATATCAACGGTGAATTCGTTGGTGGTTCGGACGTCCTTATTGAACAGTACCAAAAAGGCGAATTGCAGCAAATAGTGGAAGTAGCACTTGCTTCCTGAAATGAAGCATATTGCAGTTAGTTCTTAATAAAGACAGTCCTAGGTGCTGAGTATTGAGTAATGAGTGATCTGACTCATCAGTTCACTCATTATTCACAACTAATTACTTAGAACTGCTTCGTTCTCAATTGTAAAGAAGTATTTCCAAAAGTTCTCATCACGGCCACGCAGATAATTAAGTATGTTATAATTATCTGCGTTAAGGTACTGGTACTATTGCTAACAAAAGCAATATATTAATAGTAATCCAGTTGTGGTTGCGTCATTGTGAAGTTTGAAACATCGTGCAAGTAGCGATTAGCCTCCTCTTCTAAGCGATGAATCAGATACGGTTCAATAGCGTTACCGTGTTGCAGTGCGGCTATATAGCCATCCAAATACATCCGCATATCATCCATGCGATAACCGCGATTCCATAACTCGACGAAGGCGTCAGTGAGTCTTTGGTAATAGCGGATGGTTTGTGTGTCTTGGAGCATAACTGCTGTTGGAAAACTATCTGGAATAGAGGATTGTAATTTATTCGAGTACCTAAGGAAAGTCTCACTTTCAGTTTGGCATTAACTAAAAGACGATATCTCCCCCTAATGGAAAAATCTCGAGCGGCTACAGACTATCTCGATCCTATTCCATAAAACTGGAAATATGATTATCAGCTAAGCTATTGGTTATAATTGCCTCAACCAATAACTTCACTGATGTGGGGAATGTGAGTACCAATCTGTAGAGCCACATCGAATGTGTTTCCACCGCAAAGCAAAAAACTTTTTTTGCAGAGGTTAGCTCATTTTAGTGAGACTTCCTCGGTAAATGGCACCCATATCGAGAGCAGAGTTTGTAATCAAAAGCGTTTTCACTCAGTCTAACAAAAATTTAAGATTATTACTAACTTGGCTTTGGACAACGCGTTAATTAAACGCTTTTCCTGTATTGATATTAGTAAATATGAATCTAATAACAGTTGAGGTAACAAGGATTACAAAACCTAAGACATAGGCTTTGTTACCTTGAAATTTATGCACGCTAAGGGGTCTTGCCACCGTGGGTTCGGTTTGTATTGAAATCATTGAGGGAAATCCCCATCTGAGGTCATTGCTTGGTTGGCACCTGCAACAACTGGACTATCGGGTGCATCAAGCTGCAAGTATTTACCAAGCTAGAGAAGTGTTTTTAAGCCATCAACCGACATTGGTTATTCTGGATGCCGACTTACCTGATGGTGATGGTATTGAATTCTCCCGTTGGTTACATCGTCAACAACAGCCTCTGATTCTAATGCTATCTGCCCGTAATAATGAGGCTGATATTGTGGCTGGTTTAAAAGCGGGATCAGATGACTACCTCTGCAAACCTTTTGGGATGCAGGAATTTCTTGCACGGGTTGAGGCACTTATTCGCCGTAAGCGCACACCTGTTGCACCAGCTTACTTAGACTATGGTACTTTGCAAATTGATTTGGTACAACGTCGCGTTCGTATCCTCGGGGAGTTTATCGACTTGACACCTCAGGAATTCAGTTTACTTTACGTTTTGGCGCAAGCAGGAGGAGTTCCTTTAAGTCGATCAGAACTGTTACGCCGCGCTTGGCCTGATGCTATAGATAATCCACGCACCATTGATACTCATGTTTTATCATTACGGAAAAAAGTAGAACTAGATCCCCGCCAACCTAGTTTCATTCAAACTATCCGTAATGTAGGATACAGATTTAACACGGAAGTTTTAAATGCTAATATTCCAAACTCGTCAACAAAGTTACCTAAAGAAAGATTCAGTAATCAACGTTCTATGCTTAGTACTCAGCGCTGAAACACAGGAACAAAAGGAGTAAATAATTCGCTAATTCAAAATTCAAATTCGTTTTGGGCTTTTGCTTGGGTTAACTTTTCTCTTAAGTTAACCCAACTTATTTCAGACGCTTCTTGATTGACAAGTAAGCGACCTTGTTGTAAGCATAAAAGCCGTGTACAAAACTTCTCAGCTAGCTCTAGCTGGTGATTGACCATAACAACTGTTGTTTGATAATTTTGAGCCAACTGGCTTAAAATTTCCATCAGATGCTCAGCCTGCTTTATATCTAAGGCAGAGGTTGGTTCATCTAACAATAAAATTTTTGGTTGAATGACTAAAGCACGGGCGATTGCCACAAGCTGTCTTTGACCCAAAGAAAGCTGCACCTCAGTCCGCGTTAACCATTCATCCGGAATTTGCAACTGTTCTATCCAGTGACTGACGCGTTGCTGAATTGTTTGTTTGGGTAAACCACGCAAAACCAGAGGATAAGCCAAAGCTTCTTTTACTGTCATTCCTAATAGCTTCGGTTCTTGGGATACGAGTGTTATTATGGAGCGTAGCTGCAACACAGGAATTTGCGAATACTCCTGATTTTCCAGATAAATTTTACCGCTTGTGGGTTCACTTAAACGGTTCAGCAAGCGTAATAAATAAGTTTTTCCTGCACCAGATGGTCCAACAATAGCAACGCGTTCCCCCTCAAATATCTCAAAGGAAATATCCTGTAATATTGGATATCCCAATTGGTTATCATGACTCTGGGTTTTCAGGCTGGCAAAAAGACTGACTTGTTCTAGTCGCAGTTGTGTTTTGAGGCTAAGTTTCCCCATCTGCGTGTCTTGTTGAATTTCCAAATTTAACCTTTGTTGTGGTAATTGTCCTTTTAGTCTCACTCCAATTTAGCAAGCCGCAGATAACGGATGTAGCAAATAGTTAGTCTTTGGGTTGTGCCCTTGATAACTTATTCGTTACATCCGCCGTACTGTAAATTCTCGATTGCCTACTTTAGGTGAAACTCTAATTTATGTTGCCTTGTGCTAACGCTGTGGTGATTGTCCAACCATCAACCAATAGCAGCAATAGCGTCATAAAAAGTAAAATTAAATACATCCACGGTTGTGCTAAGGGATAGACATCTGTCGTATCTACCTGTGTCTTCTGTTGCACAAATTTCACCAAACGGGCAAACCCAACCACACGCATTGGTAGCAAGTAAGCTTTTCCTTCGTGAGTCAAAAAGTAGTAAACGATTCCTCCTTGACCAGTTGTGCGGGGTTTTAACTCTTTTACTTGAGACCAAGGTAAAGACCAGCCTTTGCGGAAAAAACGTGGCACCCACTGAGGATAAGTTAGCTGAATTCCCTGGTCATCTACAATTACACGTTCACTCAACGCTGCATACAGACCAATAAAACCGATGATAATACCCACCCATAACAAAACTGGTGGTACGGGTGCTGCTGTTACCTGTGAGAGGAAAGGTAAGGGTGTGGTAAGTGCCACATATAGACCCAAAAGTGTGATCCTAATTAAAGGAGATAGTCGAAAAATAGAAGATGAAGTATCGGCTGAGTTTGCTGTCACGGCTCCATCATGATTATTGTGCTTTAAATTAATATTAGCTGGAAATAAGGTCAGAGTTTTTCTTCCAGATATTCGTTGGCAAATTAATCGTGAAGCGATCGCGTCATTTGCAATTAATTATGGTAAGTACTTTTGTACGACACTCCAGCCTGTTAACGATACCCAAGCAAAGCCAAAAAACAAGACAATATTAGCACTTATGTGGATACGTCTAGCCCAAAGTCGTCTAGCATTGATCAGCAATGCACTTCCAGCAGACAGCAAAACCAGCACCACTGCTGTCAAACCAGCAATCAGATGTGGCGAGTGTCCCAAAGAACCAAAGTGACCTAAAGTGCCAATAATGCCAATCAGTAGCAGAAGCAGCACTAAACTTACCATGCAACTGCCAATCATATAGTGAAAAGAATGCAGCCAGCTAGGTTCTTCTTGCTGTAGTCTTCTGGCACGAAACATCCAAACACCGGTTATCGCTAACAGTAAATAAGCTAGTAGCGATAAACCCATCGACCATGCTGCTATTCTCCACAGCCAAAGAAAAGAAGGTAGGCTCATAGTAAACATTGTAGATGGCACAGTCGAGTGATGGAGGCGATGAGGACATTCCATCCCCGCCGCACTCAGGGATGGGGAATTCCGTCGAACTACGTTAAACACAAAACAAAAGAGGGTTGCTGAACTCAGCAACCCTCAAACTAAGCAAAATTTGTTTTCTTAATCAACGGATACTAAACCAGCGACTTGTAAGGATTTTATTAAATCTCCGGTTATTGTATTAATGTGCACAATTGGTTTTTTATTGATAGGGTCCATAACTGATCCTGAATCTGTGTCAAACAAAAAACTGTTAGGTTCACTGATTGCAAGGCGATCGCACGGAATTTTATCCGATAAAATTGCACTTGCCATCATGCCGGTGTGAATTTCAAGTTGAGCTTGTTTTGGTGCTTCAAAAACTAACCTTTGTCCAGGAAAAACAACCCGTTCAAAGTACCAGTTAGGAATATTGGAGATGCGAGCCACCTGTATTTTACTTGTGGCATTTACGTAACAACAAAACAGTTTTCCCGATTGCTCAGGAGGTAGAGGATCTAATATTTGAGCCATAACTGCTGAGGAATTTTACGCCACTATTTTATATTACACCAGCAAACCTAGCACTGGCTGATCCCCAGTTGCTGTAACCCCGACTACCAACTGAAGTTTTCTAGATTATTTCTATCTTAAGATGTGCGAGTTTATGAAAAATTTGTAAAAATCTATGCCTTTTACGCAATTGTACATTATGCTCCCACAAATATAATGTTTCCTGGTTCACTAAAAAATCACAATTTTTGTGATTGACGTGTTTTCGCTAATTTTCTAAACCACAAATAAGGTATATGGATCATCACTTACCAAAGATAACTGGTGTTGTTGTAAAGCTATATGATGTATGAAAAAAAATTATAGAATCTCACCTCAGATACTAGAAATATGACAGCAAAATGTGCTCACCTAATTTTCACTGCTTTCAAGAAATACAGGGGTGTAGGGGTGTAGGGGTGTAGGGGAGGACAGTGCCGGGGTGAGGCAGTCTGGTCTTGGGGGTTTCCCGCATGAGGAACTGCCGAAAGGGTCTCCCGACTTGAGGCACCTGTCCGTTGAGCCAGTACTTGATGAGGCTCTCCCGACCTAGGTATTTGGCGTGAAAAAAGTGTTTTTTGCATTCATCGCGGGTGGTGTGAATTTTAGATTCAATATGAATCCAAAAATAGAGGCGTTAAGCGTAGCTCTGCCGTAGGCAATCGCCACCCGTGGCGCTGCTTTCAAGAAACACAATAGAATAATCAATAATCTGGGTGAATGTCAAGTAATATTAAGATATAGGACAAAAACAAAATAAACACTTCTTTAAAAGATATTGTTCTCGCCTTCCGTTGAAAACAGCAAGATAGAAGTTAGAAAATTTGTGATGGACAATCGAATTCTGTATGTTCGCCTTCCTTGTAACCCCATCTTTCCTATTGGGGTAGTTTATCTTGCAGATCACGTTCACAAGCTGTTTCCCACAATTGAACAGCGGATTTTTGATTTGGGGACAGTACCGCCTTTAGATTATGCCAGTGCTCTGGATCAGTGTATCGATGAATTCAAACCCACACTACTAGTGTATTCGTGGCGAGATATCCAAATTTATGCTCCTGTGGGTGGACGTGGTGGTAACCCATTACAATATTCCTTTGAAATTTTCTATGCCAAAAACCCCCTAGTGAAATTACACGGTGCTTTTGGCGGCTTACGGATGCTGACAAGTTACTATGGGGAATTGTGGCGTAACCTCGGATTAATCAAACGTGGTTTGAAACGTGCCCAAAAATATCATCCAGATATCCGCGTCGTTGTGGGTGGTGGTGCTGTGAGTGTATTTTACGAACAGCTTGGTAAAAGTCTACCAAAGGGGACAATTGTTTCTGTGGGTGAGGGCGAAACCCTGCTAGAAAAACTTTTAACTCGAACAGATATTACTTCAGAGCGTTGCTATACAGTGGGAGAATCTCAACCACGTACACGCCTAATCCACGAACAACCCACTCCAGTACAAAAAACTGCTTGTAACTACGACTATATCGAAAGCATTTGGTCCGAGTTTAGTTATTACCTACAGGAAGGAGATTTCTACATCGGTGTGCAAACCAAACGTGGTTGTCCCCATAACTGCTGCTATTGCGTTTACACGGTTGTAGAAGGTAAACAGGTACGTATCAATCCTGCGGATGAAGTTGTTGCCGAAATGCGACAACTTTACAATCGGGGCATACGTAACTTCTGGTTTACCGATGCCCAATTCATCCCCGCCCGAAAATTTATCGAAGATGCAGAGGAACTGCTACAGAAAATCGTCGATTCCGGAATGACAGATATTCACTGGGCAGCATACATCCGCGCTGACAACCTCGCACCAAAGACGTGTGAGTTGATGGTGAAAACAGGGATGAACTACTTTGAAATTGGTATTACCAGTGGTTCTCAAGAACTTGTTCGTAAGATGCGCATGGGCTATAACCTGCGAACAGTTTTACAAAACTGTCGCGACTTAAAAGCTGCTGGATTTAACGACTTAGTCTCTGTCAACTACTCCTTTAACGTTATTGACGAACGCCCCGAAACTATTCGCCAAACGATCGCCTACCACCGCGAATTAGAAAAAATTTTTGGTGCTGACAAAGTTGAACCTGCGATCTTCTTCATTGGGCTACAACCTCATACCCATTTAGAAGAGTATGCCTTTAAAGAAGGAATCGTTAAACAGGGGTACAATCCAATGAGCCATATGCCCTGGAACGCTAGAAAACTTCTCTGGAATCCCGAACCTCTCGGTTCCTTCTTTGGTGAAGTCTGCTTAGAAGCATGGCGACGGAACCCCAACGACTTCGGACGCGAAGTTATGAAAATTTTAGAGGAAAGAGTCGGCTGTGCTGATTTAGAGGAAGCACTTTGTGCCCCCCTTGAGGTGAAAGAGAAAAAATTGCTTGCAGTATCATAACTTTTGTCCCCCGTTAACTCTTCCTATTTCCAGCTTGCGGGGGAACATAGTGTTTTTAAAATTTTTCTAAAACCATCACACTGCGTGCATCATTAATTATCTTGTAAATCAAATCTTGGAACGCTGGATATTCTTGAGCACTATAAACATCCTTTTGGAACGTTAAATTGCGCTGAACTCGAATGTATCCGTTGCCTACTTCATAACGGCATTTGTATTCTCCAGCAGCGTTTGAGAAGCTTCTATTTTCAGGTAAATGACTGATTTTATATCCAGTAGGTAGTATAATTTTGTACTCCCAACTTCCATTCCCTGCTCCCACAACCAGGGGATACGAACGCTTATTAAATGTGATAAATCCGCGCAGCGATTGTGGATTTATCGTGCTAACCCCAAAAGGCGTACTAAAATAAATTTGTTTGTCTATACTTACAGCATAAGGGCTTAGCCATTTGCCCTTGACTGTCACAGGTTGCTCCAGATTATTCAGGTCACTAGTTTCTAGCGTACCACTACCCCCTTCAGGAGTTGCAGCGAGGAGTTGATTGACAATTTGCTCTGGTTTATCGGAAGCAAAGTAGCGCCGAGATGGAGTGTTGAAACTTCCGAAGTATTGCACTTCACTTTGCCCGTTGATGCTTCCATCGTTAGCAATTGTGATTGTACTAGTCATGGAATAGCGATTTTGATTAGCAATGGATTTTGGCGTGTATGCAGTGAGACCTTTTTGTGTTGCCATCACTACAAATTTATTGCGTAAAGAAACATCCAGTTGTCCAAAAGATGCATAATTATCAGTCGGATTTGCAAAAATCTTGTAATCAGGTAGATAAATAATTGCATGATTAAACTGAGAACTTGTTGGTAATGGAACTGTTTGATATATCGAACCCCAGTTAACTAACACAGGCACAGAATTAATACCTTTCGCTTTTAGCAAGGTTTGCATTAAAAGCACATAATCTTTACAATCTCCATAACCATTTCGCAAAATTGCTGTGGAAGTATGGGGTATGTAGCCTGCAGATTCTGTCAGGTAAACGGCGACATATTTAATATTTTGAGCAACCCAGTTATAGATTAACCGTGTCGCTTCAATGCCTTGTTTGTCTCCCGTAATTTTGTCTGCCAGCCTTTTAATCTCTGGTGTCACCACAGCCTTGTCGTGCCAATCCCGCCAAACGATTTTACCCAGTTCCTCCCAACTATCAAGATTGGAAAACACAAAGACAGAATCAACATCTGTAGGATCAACCATGTCATTTTCAGACTGACGGGCTGGCTGGTTGGCAATCACAGCCGTAATTATCCTGCGATCGCCTTGAATTTTATCACTCACCACATAAGCACCCCGCTTTTTCCAGCGCAGTTTGAGTGAAGTTGGTATGGAGATTTGCACGGTTTCCTTAACCGATGACTCTCGAAATGATGGAGTCTCTATATCACTGAAGTCAATTGATGGCTTTTTCTGAGTCAGTTTCCATTTAACGAAGGTTTGGCTACCTACCATCAGTTTTGGAAACACCACAGTTGTTGTCATACTGTTGGAAAATCCGGGTGCATCCTGTGATTCCTGGCTTGGGCGGGTGAAAATATTTTCTTCAGTGACTTTGACTTTTTCCCCATTCGGTTGAATCACATAAGCCTCAACTAATTCCAATGATTGAGTGTCAGGAGAATAACTCTGGTTTGCCCGCTGCCAATCTTCAATTCCCTGTCGAGTTAGCAAAGTCATCCGTTGGGCAATCACTTCTGTATAGGTGTAGTCGAGATTGACTTGGTAGTGATTTTCATAGTTGTCCATTCTGGCATTTTCAACCACTGGTTTAGCCGGTGGAGTGGTTGGCTGTTTTTCCGTGGTAGTGCCTGCTGTTTTAACTGGAGTTTGAACCTTCCTGTTAAGAGTTTGGAAACTTAAAAGCTGTCTAACCTCAGTGCCATAGGCTTTCATAGGCACTATGCTTAAGAAAATTCTGCTAATTAAAGTAATATTTAGTACTAGTATTGTTGTGACAAATTTCATCAGGAATTTTCGTATTTTTTATGGTGATAAACTTGTCAATAGTAATACAGTATCTTCAGTTGTCTGAAATCCTGTTCTTTGTAAGGGCACAGCGCATACCAATCCCTATGCCTACGGCTTGCGGCACACTGATCACAAAATCACCATTGTAGCCCTCAGTGCATTGGCGTAGCGTAGCCTTTAAACAGTAAACTAAAAAATAATTGGCGCAAACTTCAGATCAAATTCAAAACTCAAAACTTTCTCCTTTGTCGTTGCTTAGCGTCTTTGCGTTTCATTTGATTAAATACCATGTTAGAAGGCTCAATTTTACAAAAGCTAGAAGCAGCTCATCGCCATAGTAAAAGACCAATTCAATACGGCGTTTACTACAAAAACACCTTGGTTTCCTTGTGTCATGCTCTGGAAGACCACATTTTAACTGACGACAGTACACCTTTAGTCATCACAGCCTTCCAACAAGGAAAATGGTATTTGCAAGAAGCCGAAAGATATGCAGATATTGCTAAAAAATCCGGTCAAATCGCGATCATGGCTTCCCTGGATACAGGCTTTGCTGAACATCCCACAAGCCAGTTGCCCAATGTGAACCTGGTAGGATTAGATTCAACTGATCCAGTGGCGGAGGAATGGCACTTGATTATTCTCGCACCAGGATACACAGCAATGGTAATTTGTCAAGAACTTTCAGTTGCTGATTATGGTTCTAGCGGAGTACCTGCATCAGATGTAGAGCGGAAATTCTACGGCTTGTGGACATTTGAGCCAGAGTTAGTCAAAGAAACAGCAGAATTGGCAATTTCCCATATCGGAGAATATAACCCAGAACTGGCACAAAAACTCAAGGCACATAAACAGGCAATTCAGTCGCGTCTTGCAACACCAGAAGACTTGAGTGCAGTGGTTTCTCGGGTAGTAGAGTACCTCCAAACAGGGCAAGTGAACATTTCCGTGCCTACAGCAACTCGCCATCAAGCCTTGGACGGTAACCTGGTTTCCAACGAAATCCAAGCATTTTTACGGATGGCGCAAATTATTGATGCTACTGATACTACCAATCCAATGGCAGCCGCACAAGTGGTAGCGCTAGCAGAAACAATGGGGCAACTTTTGGATATTCCTGCATGGCAGATGAAACGTTTGCGTCTTGCAGCTTTGCTGCACCGTATAGATCCATTGCAAAGAGTAGAAAGCGTTCTTTCTGGTGGAACTTCTACACGCTACCAAGAAGATGCACCCACTTGTGCCTTGAGTTGTCCTTTGGTACCAGGAGCGCAAGTTCTGCGAACTATGCCACAATTGCGAGCGATCGCCCAAATTATTACACATCAAACTGAGTACTGGGATGGTACAGGTGAACCAGCCCGGTTAGTTGGAGATGAAATTCCTTTGGAGTCGAGAATTCTCGCATTAGTCGCGGATTTCCAATGGCGGCTGAATCACAAAGAAATGTCTCAGTTAAGTCGCGAGGAGATATTTGCTCAAGCTTTAGAAGAGTGCAGGCAACTGCAATCCTATCGCTTTGATCCTAAACTTGTAGATACATTGGCTTTATTAGTCATGGGTTTACAACAGGGACTGGATGTACCTGTGATGACACCTAAAGCTAGCACTAGTATGTGGCTACTCAATAGCAGGTTAGATAGCGAAAGCAAAACTAGTGAGCAGATTCGCACTTACGACAAATAATCATTTGATACAAAAGCTCACAGACGCTGAGAAACTCTTTGTACCTTTGTGTCTGTGTGCAAAATGTAATTATCTTGATAATCCATAATTTATATGAACATAGAAGAAATTCGATTAGGAAAACTCAAAAATCTGCCAGGAACAAATTTAGAGGACGAAGATTTATCAAACGCTGATTTAAGTCGCGTTAATCTTGCTGGTGCTCACCTTGTTGGCACAATTTTTACAGGTTCCAAACTCGAAGGTGGACATTTAGAAGGTGCAAATTTGATGGGAGCCAACCTCGTAGAAACTGACTTGCGGGCGAACCTTATGGGAGCGAACTTGATGCAAGCAGATTTGACAGGCGCTGACTTACGAGGTGGAAATTTGCGTGGTGCTAATTTAATGGGAGCAAGACTGAGTGAAGTCTCCCTTGCAGGTGCTTTCTTGAGTGGTGCCAATTTGATGAATGTCAACTTGCAAGGTGTTGACTTTCGAGGTGCTGACTTGCGAGGCGCGAATTTGACTGGGGCGAATCTTAAAGGTGCAGACTTGAGTCGCGCTGATTTGCAAGGTGCGTTGTTAAGTGAGGCGAATTTGGAAGAAACTGACTTGCGCAAAGCCAATCTTGCTGGTGCGAATTTGACGGGTGCTAATTTACTTTGTGCTGAATTAGATGGGGCTAATTTAAATGGTGTGAATTTGGAGAGAGCGTGTTTGGTAGGGACATCGGTTGAGAGAGTTTCGTAAGGAAAAACTTATGAGTCTACAGGAAGTTCTTAAGCAAGCATTGCAGCTTTCAACAGTGGACAAGGTGCGTTTGATTGGTGCAAATTGCTCCTGAAATAGAACGCGAGTTAATCGACAACCCGCCTACACCCCGCAAATCATTGTGGGGTTTATGTGCTGATTTGGGACAAGCACCTTCAGAATCCGAAATTGATGCAGCCCGCAGTCAGGAATGGGCTAACTTCCCACGGGAGGACATTTAATGCTGCGTGCTGTCGCTGATACTCACACAGTGATCTGGTATATTTTTGCTGATGCGCGACTCTCGATTACTGCAAGAAGTATGATCGCACAAATTGCATCTGCTGGCGATCAAGTTGCTTTCTCCTCAATTACTCTAGCTGAGATTGTCTACTTAAGCGAGAAAGGACGTATTTCTGCACTGACGCTTGAGAGACTGCTTGCAGTTGTTGACACAACTGATGCTGTATTAGCAGAAGTTCCATTTGATCGACATATAGCCCAAGCTTTGCGTTTAGTTGAGCGCACACAAGTGCCAGATTTACCAGATCGCATTATTGCTGCTACAGCTTTGTATCTGGGAGTGCCAGTGATTAGTCGGGACTGCAAAATTAAACTATCCAGCAGGAACACTATTTGGTGATGGAAGTCAAGAAATATAGTCTTATAAGGCATTCTACTGTTTAATTGTGGTAATTGTGCCAGAATAGACGTGAATGTATAACGCACTTCCATCAGCTGTATGCTTGTCCAAGGAACAATCCTGCGTCATCGCTATCAAATTGTTGCACACATAGGAAGCGGAGGATTTGGCGACACTTACTTAGCGAGAGACAGGGATTTACCCAAGCATCCTCAATGTGTCGTAAAACACCTGAAACCGCCAAGCCTCGATCCAGATCTTTTATCCATTGCCAGACGTTTGTTTGAAACAGAAGCACAAGTTCAGTACTTATTAGGTCAGCATGACAAAATCCCAAACCTTTTTGCCCACTTTGAAGAAAATGGGGAATTCTATCTGGTTCAGGAATTTGTTGATGGGCATGATCTCAGCAAAGAACTCAGTCCTGGCAAGCGTTTTAGTGAAAACGAAGTCCTTCAATTGTTGCAGGAAATCTTGGAAGTATTGGCGGTTGTCCATCAACGGAATATTATTCACCGAGATATCAAGCCTAAAAATTTAATCCGCCGCCGAACAGATGGCAAGATTGTTCTCATTGACTTTGGTGCAGTCAAAGAGATTGGAACTTTAGCAAAGAACACTCAAGGTGTCGTAAGGTCTACCATTGCTATTGGTACTCCTGGCTATATGCCGAATGAACAAGCTAATCGTGACCCCAAATTATGTAGCGATGTATATGCCGCAGGAATGGTTGCTATCCAAGCGCTCACAGGGTTACTTCCTCAACAGTTTCTCCAAGACTCTACAACAGGTGAACTGATGTGGAGTCATTATGCACAAGTCAACAAGAAGTTAGAAGAAGTTTTAAACAAAATGGTGGGCTACCACTTTAGTCAGCGCTACCAGTCAGCATCTGAAGCTTTACAAGCAGTAAATGCTTTAGCGCCACAGCAACAAATCCCACAGCAACAAACCCCACAGCAGTCCCAACAGTTTAATAGAGTTGCTCGTGTCACGTCACAAATTCCTCAATCATTTCTGTGGGGAGGTTTAATTGGACTGGGCGGACTAGGAATAGGAGTCATTGCTACTGTTATTCTACTAAATCGCTCTCCATCTCCATCTTCGCAACCTGTAACAGCTTCTCCAACACCAATAGCCTCTGCGCTACCGACAACATCTCCATCAACAACGCCGAGTGCATCGCCACAGAATATTAACTGGGCGATTGAGCCACGATTTGAAGGAGTTAGCTATTTTTCCGATGAGCTGGCGAAGGTAAACATTGACGGTAAGTACGGCTATATCGACAAGAACGGTACCGAAGTCATTCGACCGCAATTTGACGACGCTGATAACTTTTCTGAAGGACTGGCAGTAGTGTGGATTTCTGGTCAGAACGGAGGCTATATAGACAAAACTGGACGCTTTGTGATTCCGCCACAGTATGCCAAAGATCGTGCTCAAAAGTTTTCCCAAGGGCTGGCGCGGGTACGAGTTGCTCGCACTTGGGGTTATATAGACAAGACAGGACGTTTTGTCATTGAACGAAAATTTCCTGAGGCTCAAGACTTTTCCGAAGGGTTGGCAGGAGTAAAGACTGGCGGCAAGTACGGTTACATCGACAAAACGGGAAACTTCGTAGTCAAGGCACAATTTGATCAGGTATATAAATTTAATGAAGATCTGGCAGGCGTAAAGATTGGTGGCAAGTGGGGTTACATCGACAAAACGGGAAACTTCGTAATTCAACCACAATTTGATCAGGTATATATATTTAATGAAGGTCTGGCAGGCGTAAAGATTGGTGGCAAGTGGGGTCACATCGACAAAACGGGAAACCTCGTAGTCAAGGCGCAATTTGATCAAGCCTGGAATTTTTTTGAAGGTCTGGCAGGTGTAAAGATTGGTAGCAACTGGGGTTACATTGACAAAACGGGAAACCTCGTAGTCAAGGCGCAATTTGATGAGGTTGGGAAGTTTTCCGAAGGGCTAGCGGCAGTAAAGACTGGCAGCAAGTGGGGTTACATCGACAAGAATGGCAACTTCGTCATTCAACCACAATTTGATAAGGCCGGAAATTTTTCCGAAACATTGGCGTGGGTAAATATTAACAATAACAGAGGCTATATTCGCAATCCCTTAAAGTAAGGTGCGTTAGTACTTTGTCCGTAACCCAGCAAAACTCCATTTTTAATTATTCAAATTTTCACTGCCCGCCCCCTCATCCACAACGCCAGCCCACCCAAAAACACCAACCCTATCACTCCTGCCAAAGGATTATCATTCACGCCCGTCACCCAGTCGGGAACTTGACGAGAATATTTCATCAATCCCCCAACATTAATAATGTAGTATCCCCAAACTAAACCACCATGTAAACCAATCGGTAAACCTAGGCGTCCCCTGGAACCCCGCTTCGCCCATACCAGTGTTAACCCTAGCAACAATAAGCCAAAAAATTGCGGGGAGGTGCGAATGACTTCTGGCAGTGGTTTAATAAAGTGGGCGATCGCAAAAATGGTGGCATCTGTCCAAAGTACGACAGGGGGGGTATAATCCCGCTGCAGTTCATCCAATATCCACCCCCTGAAAAACAATTCCTCTGCAAATGCCACACCCAAACTGGTAATTAACCCTTCTAAAACGACTCTGAGCAAAAAAATATTGGGTTTTTGCCACACCAACCAACCCAGGAGTCCTTCTAAACTAAATAGAATCAGAATGGTAATCAGCCCAATAGCCAAGCCGCGCACCAGTTCCACTTTATTGAGGCGTGTTCTTTCTAAACCATAGTGCCGAAATATCTGTCGCTGCTGGTATACATATTTGTTCCATATAGGGAGAAGCACGAAAAATCCAATTGCCAGCGGTACCATAGTCAAGATAGTGACTAAATTGGAATCATCTACCAACAAATAAATAGGTACGGCTATGGGCAACCATATTCCCACCAAAGTTAATATAAAAGCGCCCAGCCTTATTGGGGCAGGGCGTTGGCGTAAACGGAGTAAAACTTTTTTCAATTCAAATAGCCCAACTATTCCTCAGGCTCAATTGTGCTGGTCAAACCATGATTTTTCAAGGTTTCGCAATAGAACTCAGCGTGTTCTTGAGCGCAAGTAATAACTAAGGCAAAACCATTGCTATGCGCTTCCATCATAATGCTAACAGCTTGAGGCTGGGTAAGGTTTGGCACTGTAGTTAATAGAACTTGTACCACATGCTCCATAGAGTTGTGGTTATCGTTATGAAGCAAAACGCGATACCGAGGCGCTAGCTTGCGGGATGTTGAATTCTTCTGTAAAGTTTCGACAGACACGGCTCTTTACTCTTTTTTGGCTGAATTAGTACAGCAGAATATTTGTCAAAATATTGCTTAACACTTATTTATCCATTTTATAGCATACTCATACAAATGTGGTGTAAGTCAAAATTTTTGCGCTTCTGGGTTGATAGCTGCATGGCTTTGCTGTGTGTTGACACCTTATTCTCTTAGAATTGATAAAAATGCGCCTAAACTGCATGAACATGAGTGTGGAGTTTAAAGCAGGACAAATTGTGTATTTAGAGCATAGCGACAGGAGGCTGTACGCAGAAGTCATTCAAGTAGTCGTTTCCCGTCAGTTGTGTTGGGTACGTCCTTGGCTGCTAGTCGCCTTCACTCAAGAAATCCCGCAGATCATTGATCTGCGAGATGCTTCTGATCTGCTTTGGTCTATCAATTTATTTCAACCTGCCTTAGACACAGAAGTCATAGGTTTTTTAAGTGAGGTTTTGGCAAAACAACCAAAACCAGGACAGATTTTAGATGCTAAGCAACAACTCAATCAGTTTATTCACGAAATTTGGCAAGCACAAAAAGAAAGTTCTGAGTGTTGAAGTGCAAATGAGTCAAAACTCGTCTTGAGAATTCAGGACTGATAACGAATACCTGCATCTTTCATACGTTGAATTGCTTCGTGCATCCGTTGTGAAGAAAGCACTCAGGACTGTCCGAAAAAAGCTTTCTCCTACAGCACTCAACCGTTGAAACTCACATGGTTGTAGTTCTTTGAACTGTTCAGAGGTCATCAGTACTGCTCGACCTGTTCTTTTCTATTTTTCCACTATTCGTGCAATAGGTGTATTTAACCTTTAGAAAAAGTATCAGTAGTGACAATATTTCAGTGTAATTATTGGTACTACCGTTACTGTAGTTTCTATTTTTTCTGCTATTGAAGTTCGGTGACTACTATAGTGTTTACTTAATTTCAGTAAAAAGCTATCAATCCAACCACTTAGAAGAAACAACCTGCGCTTGGAACTAATTGAACACGACCAGCATCCATCTCTGCCATTAAAAGTTCTAAAGCTTCATAGTCAACGTCTGAAATATAACCCAGTTGTGTCAATTCTGAGTTGATTTCATTTTCTATTTCAGGAGTCAACTTTTTTATATCAAGAGCTTTTTCTACTAATCGACGAATAGAGTATTTTGTTGTCATTCTGATTACACCCAGTTTATAGGTAATCATTATCTATGGTATCATTTGATATAAAGAGTGATCTCAAACTGTCTGTGTAAGCGATCAAGATCACAAAAATCTGGAAACATAGCTCATTGCTGCTTCAACTATCTGCCAATTATCAGCAGACTTCTTGCTCAAAAGGGAAAGAGGCAAGTAAGTAAGGTTGTACACATCTACGTTTTAACCCACACAGCAAAATTAAGTCATGGGGGTATTTTAACCCGACTAATCGTGACGTCAAAGCAGTTCATAAAGTAAAAAGGCACCGCAGTTGTTCAGTACGAGTGATCAGGCAGATAAAAATCCTGATCTGTTGTACCAAAACAGTTGCGCACCTCATGGAAAGATGCTGCTTTGAACAACAGGAGGGTTTGGATATTCCACAAAGGAACTTTTCGCTCACTGCGGGGGTTTTTTGTGTGTCTTATTTTTAAGATAGGTTTATCAACGAAGTGGCTGTTGTAAGGTTAACGTTTCCTCTTGCAATTCAATCGAAGTATGATAAATAAAATTTCTAGGTGTAATTAGCTGTTTATCATCGCCTCTACGGCAATTTGTGAAGATTATATTTTCCTAAATATAAAAAAAAAGTATATTGAAACACAGTTACACTAGGGTTTTTGAGAATCTTTAAACAGTAACTCTATAGCAATAAAGATTCAGCAAAGATAACTAAGACGAATGGTCGATGTGAGAAAAAAAAGTTTATGGTCAAATACATCTAACCTTAAAGTTCAATAACTTTAAAACGATGCAAGTACTACTAGACTATCCAAAAATAACTGTTATTAGTCCTCAAGGTTGCCTAAATGCCACAAACGCTTTAGAATTTGAAACAAATATAACCAAAGCACTCTCACAAGACGGGGTTTGTTTGTTACTCGTAGACTTAGAGTTTGTGGAATCTGTTGACAGTGCTGGCTTGATGGCATTAGTGTCTGCACTTAAGCTATCTCAGAAACTAGGACGGAGCTTTAGCCTGTGCTCTATTTCACCATGCTTGAGAATTATATTTGAAATGACTCAGTTAGATAGGGTTTTTGAGATATTTGAAGGGAAAGCGGCATTTGAAGCAGCTTGCTTTGCGATCCAATCAGTGAAAACGAACTCATGTCAAAAAAAGTCTTAAGGAAAAATCAGTGGCTCTGTTGAAACACCATTAAAATGCTAATGTTAGAAGTGAGTAGCTGTAATTAAGGTAGCTAAAAGATAGCACAGTGAATGTTGCAGTTGAAAAGTTAATCACATCGGATATAGTAAAACCAGCTCGTTACTTAGGTAACGAGCTCTTAGCAATTCATAAGCCTTGGTATACGGCAGAAATCCATTGGGTTCTAACATACCCGGAAATTTATGAAGTGGGCGCATCGAATTTAGGACACATTATCCTTTATAATATACTGAACGCTCAGCCGCGTCAGTTATGCGATCGCGCTTACCTACCAGGATCAGATCTAGCAATAAAACTACGAGCAACAAAGACACCATTGTTCGCCGTAGAATCTAAGCGATCACTAAGCGAATTTGACATTCTAGGCTTTAGCCTCAGTTATGAACTCGGAGCAACCAACATTTTAGAAATGTTGGACTTAGCTGGAATTCCCCTAACTTGGCAAGAACGTCTAGAGGTGGAGACAAAATCAGATAACGAGGACGTTACTTCCTCGTCGTCCCCCCGTACACCCTTCTCCTTTAGTTACCCTCTGATTTTTGCAGGGGGACAGACAGCTACATCCAATCCGGAACCGTATGCTGAGTTCTTCGACTTTTTCGCCTTAGGAGATGGTGAGGAACTGTTGCCAGAAATCGGCTTAGTTTTGGAAGAAGGTAAAAAAGCAGGACTGAGTCGTAAAGAATTGTTGCTGGATTTAGCGCAGATACCAGGCGTCTATGTTCCTTTGTTTTATGATATGGCAGAGGATGGGTCAGTTCATCCTAACCACCCAGATGTCCCAAAACAAATTGTGCGGCGGATAGCAAGCCCAATGCCAGCCTATTCTATCGGGTTAGTTCCCTATATCGAGCCAGTCCATGACCGCCTGACAATTGAAATTAGGCGTGGTTGTACTCGTGGCTGTCGCTTCTGCCAACCAGGAATGCTGACTCGACCAGCACGAGATGTAGAGCCACAAAAGGTAGTGGAAGCAATAGATTCGGGAATGCGGCAAACAGGTTACAATGAGTTTTCTTTACTGTCCTTAAGCTGTTCTGATTATTTATCCTTACCAGCAGTGGGGATGGAAATCAAGAATAGGCTCAAAGATGAGAATATTTCTCTTACTTTACCAAGCCAACGAGTTGATAGATTTGATGAAAATATTGCCAACATCCTTGGTGGTGTGCGGCAAGGAGGACTGACTTTTGCTCCAGAAGCCGGAACTCAAAGAATGCGAGATATAGTTAACAAGGGTTTGACGAACGAAGAACTACTGCGGGGTGTAAAAACAGCTTGGGAACAAGGCTGGGACAAAATTAAACTTTATTTTATGATTGGCTTGCCAGGTGAAACTGATGCTGATGTTTTAGGCATAGCAGAAACGGTAAGCTGGTTAAAAAGGGAGTGTCGAGCCAAAGGCAGAAGACCACTGTCATTTAACTTAACAATCTCTAACTTTACGCCCAAGCCTCATACACCTTTTCAGTGGCACTCTGTTTCCACTGCTGAGTTTAAGCGCAAGCAAGAGTTACTGCGCCAAGCATTCCGCCGTTTCAAGGACGTGAAGGTGAATTTCACTGATGTCCGCATTTCAGCAATGGAAGATTTTATCGGACGAGGCGATCGCCACCTAGGTTCAGTATTGCGCCGTGCTTGGGAATTAGGTGCAGGCATGGATTCTTGGTTTGAAAGTGTAGAAAAAGCTTTCATTGCTTGGGAACAAGCCATCTTGGAAGCTGGTTTAGATTGGAAATATCGCCAAGTGGAGAAGGGCGAGTGGAACTTGTTTGCAACAACAGCAGACAAGGAGAAAGAAAAGGAGGAAACGAGCAAAAAAGAAAACCAAGCATTGACTGCCTGGATCCCTAGCCTTGATTCACCCCTGCCTTGGGACCACATTAACACTGGTATAGAGAAAAAATGGCTTAAGGAAGATTTGCAACGCGCTTTAGATGCAGCAACTGTGCCAGATTGCTCTTTTGAAAGTTGTTCTCACTGTGGCGTGTGTGGCACTGACTTTGGTCATAATATTGTGATAGAGCCGCCTTCTATCCCAGCATTTGCGGGTGAGTTTGTCCCAAATACGACCAAAGCACAACGGCTGCGTGTCTGGTTTGGCAAGCAAGGGGGTTTGGCTTTAGTCGGACACTTGGATTTGATGCGCTTATTTGATAGATCTGTGCGCCGCGCCGGCTTGCCAATTTCTTTTACTGGTGGGTTTCATCCAACCCCTCGCATTTCTATCGCCCATGCTTTGCCTTTGGGAACCACCAGCAGTGGTGAAATTGTAGATTTTGAGCTAACACAGCCAGTTGACTTGGAGAGTTTTCGCCAAAAATTAGCTGATGCTCTGCCATTAGATATTCCCATATATCAGATTCAAGAGCTAGATTTAAAAGCAAGTTCTGCAAACCAAGCTCTGGAAGCTAGTGAGTATCTCATAACTGTGGGTTGCCTTATTTCGGCCACACCTGTAGAATGGCAAGATTGGGTAGAAACCATCAAAGCCAAAAATGAGTTTTGGTGGGAACACACAACCAAGTCAGGCAAAATTCAGTTGGTAAATCTGCGCGATCGCTTATTTGAGTTAGAATTAGTAGAGTTGCCAAAACACCGAGATCATCAGGAAGAACCTGCAGTTATCCTGCGATATGTAGGTAGCTGTCGGCATGATGGGGTGCTGTTGCGTCCCGAACAAGTCCTGTTTATGCTAGAACAAGTAGCAGATACAGAATTCAATCTGCTGCAAATTCACCGGAATCGGCTGATTTTGGCAGTTTAGTTTTTCGGGGCAATTTGCTAGTAATTGCCCTGTAGTAGCACCTTAGGATAATTGATTTTTAACAAGGTTGCGTTAGAATGGAATCAAGAGAAATTTTCTGGCGCTGCATTGAGTGGACTGATTCACTACCCTGATACTCAGGGCGCAAAAGCAAAGATATTAGAGTGAAACGATTAGCGGGTTTTTTATTTAAGACAAACACCCCATCTGATTAATAACACTCTCTTTGATCTCGGTTGTGTGAATCAGCTTTTCCCCTACAATAGGCTTGCTGGCTTCTCTGATTCTATGATTTTTAAAATTAATTGAATGCCCAATCCACAATTTAGGTAGTTCGAGTAACGAGTACCGAGTGTTGAGATAGTGTTAAGTCACGAGTGGCGAGTTGAAGTGTAAATGACCCAGAACTTACCCTATGCCTACGGCACGCCAAAGGCGAACGGGTATCTCCTCCAACAGACGCGCTTTTTGTAAGTCCTAAAGGGACACGCTGAAAACCCCCAAGGGCGTACAGGCGTAAACAACTCATAAAACGCCGCTTGCTATAAGCGCTTACTTAGAGCAAGCCAGTTTCCAAGGGTGGGGGGGAAACCTCGCACTTTTATTAGCTGCGCCCTTGGGCGTAGTGGCTCGTCAAAACTCATAACTCAGAACTTCGCACTTTCCAGCGATTGGGTATTGCATCAAAAATTAACCACAGACGGTTCATTAAATTGCTTAAATTAATTGCAACCGTTCTGGATGGATCAGGCTTGTCAACGCAGTTAAGCGCCTAAGTAGCTTTGTTTCGTTTTTTGTGAGCGCAATTTTTAAGCGCAGCGCATAAGCAGGCTTGTAGCGGCCAGAGGTATAACAAACTGCCAAGTCTATTAATGCTGCCAGTTTTTGAGGACTATAATTGAATGCCAAAACAAATTATCATCGCGGAACAGCATCAAATTGCTGCAGTATTTTCTGAAGACCAAATACAAGAACTCGTAGTGGCCACAGGACATCACCAAATCGGTGATATCTACTTAGGAGTAGTGGAGAATGTACTACCTGGGATAGATGCGGCTTTTGTTAATATAGGCGATCCAGAGCGAAATGGGTTTATTCATGTCACTGACTTAGGTCCCCTACGACTCAGACGTACAGCAGCGGCGATTACAGAATTATTAACACCGCAGCAAAAAGTATTAGTGCAAGTAATGAAAGAGCCAACAGGTACTAAAGGACCAAGGCTCACCGGGAACATTACCTTGCCAGGACGCTACGTTGTACTGATGCCATACGGTCGGGGAGTCAATTTATCACGTCGGATTAGGAGTGAAAGCGAACGTAATCGTTTGCGTGCGCTAGCAATTTTAATTAAACCAGCAGGGATGGGTTTGTTAGTTCGTACCGAAGCCGAAGGCAAACCAGAAGAAGCGATTATTGAAGATTTAGAATTGCTGCAAAAGCAATGGGAAGCAATTCAGCAAGAAGGGCAATCAACGCGTCCGCCAGCGCTCTTAAATCGGGATGATGATTTCATCCAGCGCGTGCTAAGGGATATGTACGGGGCAGATGTAAACAGAATTGTGGTAGACTCCAGTACTGGCTTGAAGCGAGTGAAACAGTACTTGCAAAACTGGAGTGGTGGACAAACACCGCAAGGGGTGTTAATAGATCATCACCGTGATCGCGCACCAATTTTAGAATACTTCCGTATTAATGCTGCAATTAAAGAAGCTCTCAAACCCAGAGTAGACTTACCTTCTGGAGGCTATATCATTATCGAGCCGACAGAAGCATTAACAGTGATAGATGTCAACTCTGGTTCATTCACGCGATCGGCAACAGCTAGAGAAACTGTTTTATGGACAAACTGTGAAGCAGCCACAGAAATTGCTCGTCAGCTGCGGTTGCGAAATGTTGCAGGAGTAATTGTCGTTGATTTTATTGATATGGAATCGCGGCGTGATCAACTGCATGTTCTAGAACATTTCAACAAAGCACTCAAAGCAGACAAAGCTCGTCCCCAGATTGCCCAACTCACTGAGTTAGGTTTAGTAGAACTCACTCGCAAACGTCAAGGTCAAAATATTTACGAATTGTTTGGTACAGTTTGTTCCACCTGCGGCGGTTTAGGGCACATTGTCCATTTACCAGGAGAAACTGAAAGCCGACCCCTCGCCGCACCAACAGAATTACCAGACCGTTTTGCATCTTCCTTGCCCTATAAAGAACCACGTCTGCCAGTAACTCGACCGACTGAATCACGGGAAACCTTGGAAGGATATGGGGAACCATACGAGAGTGACAATGATTTGGCTACTTTGAATCTAGTCAATCATCCCAGCTACCAAGAAATGACTGATAGCAGAAAGCGTCGTACCCGCCGTAGTACGCGCATAGAAAGGTTAAATGGGGGAAATGGCAAAGATGAGCCACGGGTTGGGACTAATAACCCTCTGGCGTTTTTGAACGAGCCAGACTTGGAAATAGATGATGAGCCGGAACTTCCCACCCCATCAGAGGTCTCTTCACCCACTATTAGCAAACCTTCTTGGGGGAGTGACAGAGTCATCGAACGTAGCCATAAAGTGGTGACAAAGGTAGAACCAATCAAGCCAGTGGTAGAACCACCGGAGATTGTAACTGTAGAAATGTCGTCTCAGGAACAGGATGTCTACGCCCAGATGGGAGTTTCTCCGTTGGAAAAATTGAGTCGGGAGGTCAGAAATCCCAAATCTGTTATTATCAACGTCACCTTGCCTGGACACAGTCCTGCAACACCAACTGAATCAACCTCAGAATCACCTGTCTCTGCTAGAGTCACCGCTGTAGTCACACCCAGTCTACCAACCGAATCAATTCCAGAAACGACATCTGATGTATCGGGTGATGTATCGGGTGATGTCTCAGGTGATGTCTCAGGTGATGTCTCGGATCTTCCCGTAATGACAGAAGATGAAAGTGAAGTAACCAGCAGTCTAAGTGATAAGCGCCGCCGTCGCCGTCGTTCTTCCTCTGTGGAGACTGATACTGAAAACTAAGAAACTTATGATTAAGACGGAGCGAACTGTCACTTCTACTAAGTTGTCAGCACCCAACACACAGATGAGGTGGCTAGATTTTTCCATGCTGTCAAGTACTCAAGGGCTGATTGCAGGTGTGGATGAAGTGGGACGAGGTGCCCTGTTTGGTCCTGTGGTAGCAGCAGCAGTGATACTACCAGATAGCGCTTTATCACAACTCACAGCAGTTGAAATTAAAGATAGTAAAAAGCTATCCAGTTCTCGAAGAGTGCGGCTAGCGCAACAAATCTGTGCCCTGGCTATAGACTGGAAAATTGGTTTTGCTTCAACAGCTGAGATTGACCAGACGAATATTCTTCAAGCAACAATGCTAGCAATGAAGCGGGCTGTTCTCAAGTTAAAGGTGCAGCCTGCTTTGTGTTTAATTGATGGCAATCAGTTAGTAAAAGACTTGCCACTGGCACAACAAACGATAGTCAAGGGAGATGAGCGCTCAATTGCTATTGCCTCTGCTAGCATTATTGCGAAAATTTGGCGTGATGACCTTATACTTCGCCTCGCTTCTAAGTATTCTATGTATGACTTGGAACGCAACAAGGGTTATGGAAGTCAGCGGCATCTGATGGCACTGCAACAGCACGGATCTTCACCATTACATCGTAAATCGTTTCGTCCTTGTCAAATCACGGTACTTAGTTGTGCTAAATAGACCTTATCCATAGTTGTAGATCACAACTACTTTATCTACTTTGGTGCTTCTATCAACACAGACACCTTTTACTTGCCCACAGGTGTATATTTGGAGCTAGCCGATTCTACGAACGTATTGAGATTTCACTCAACAACGTGACATCTGCATAGGTCTATGTACATCTGTAGTTCATCACAATTCTATATTCATAAACACTAAAACTTCTTCATAATTGCTCTGGGTTGAAGAGCGGCATACTTTTATCCTCAAGCGCTTTTTCTCGCGTTTGCAATGTTACCCAACGGCAATAATCTCCTAAAAGTTGATGTAGTAATCTTTGCTTAATTGTCAGCAAAACACTTTTGAGCAAACCATTGCCTGTTGCTTCCAGTATTGGTTTAGGTGTATAGGAAAATGGTGGGGGGAAATCTAGCAACACTTCTAAATCGGCTCTTCCTTTGATCACCGTGCTAGTAACTTGCGGTTCTGGCAATAAATACCCTTTCAAATTCAATGTAAAGCGCTCGTTGATATACTCTACACCAAGGATTTCACAATTTAGCGATCGTAAATAAATTGTTCCATTTGATTCAGCCCAGACTCTCATGTCTACAGTTGGTTGAATACTTAGTGACATAAAGTTCAGAGGACGCATTTTCAACCGAAATACTTCGTCTGAAAGCTGTTGGATACGGCTAGGGTCAACTAAAGCGTTAACCAAGCGTTGAGGTTGACGTAAGTAGTGCTGAATTGGAATGGGCTGTTCTGGAACAGCAATTTCGATTGATTGATAGGCAGTAAATCGAGTAGACATGAGTTTTTTAAAATATCTGTTAAATAATTGTAATATTTTCTTAAACATTTGTGTTCGTCATAAGTCGTAAGTGAGCCAGCGCGGACGCCACATGCCTCTGTGGGGAAACCCCTATCGCGAACCCGTAAGGGCCATCAGTCATAACTCATTTGTGTGGAAAGAAGTTTATTATGTCTGATAACAAGTCACAACACTCAATATAAATAACATTCCCTCCACTTGATTGCGGACGTGAACTGACTTCACGCTCGCGTTGCGGTTCGGGAGTGGTCAACTATCCACACAAAACTAAACTTCATGAATCTATCGATTGCACACTTAGGACCTCCAGGTACTTACACAGAACAAGCCGCTCTTTTTTATCTCAACTGGTTGACGAAAAGTACGGGAGTTGAGGCTATGTTATGCCCTTATCCCAGCAATGCTCAGACATTACGAGCCGTTGCCCAAAAAGAGGCACAATTGGCTGTTGTACCTGTGGAAAATTCTATTGAAGGCAGTGTGACCATGACACTGGATACATTATGGCAACTAGATAGTTTGCAAGTTCAGTTGGCTTTGGTTATGCCCATTTCTCATAAATTAATTTCTTGTGCTCAAAGCTTAGAAAATATCAAAACAGTTTATTCTCACCCACAAGGCTTAGCACAATGTCAAGTGTGGTTGGAGAAGTTTCTCCCCAGTGTAGAGCGAATTCCAACGAATTCCACCACTGAGGCGCTACTGCAACTAAAGCAAGACTTAACTGCTGCAGCTATTTCATCCCAACGGGCAGCGCAACTCTACAACTTGCCAATAATAGCTAGCGAGATTAATGACTATCCCGGAAATTGTACTCGTTTTTGGCTGGTCAGTCAAAATCATTTACCAATCTCCCAACCCACTGTTTCAGAATGTACGCGTTACACATCAATTGCTTTTAGTGTTCCTGCTAATATACCAGGAGCATTGGCTAAACCTCTACAGGTATTAGCTCGTCTAAATATTAATCTCAGTAAAATTGAATCTCGCCCAACAAAGCGTTCTCTTGGGGAATACCTATTTTTTATTGATTTGGAAGCAGACGCATCTCAACCACACGTACAATCTGCTTTAGCAGAAATATCTTCCTATACAGAGATATTAAAAATCCTTGGCAGTTATAATGTTTTACCAATGAACGCTCTTGGTGAAGCAGTTAGTGGTTAATACTTAGTTGTTGTTTATTTAACGACTAATAACCACTAACGACTAACCAGCACAACTCACAACTTCTGATTGAAGGTGTCCTTGAGAACGGTACGAGCTGCCAAGTGGTTACGAGTAGAAGTGAGAATTTCTGCTTCCCGTTCTAAACGAGCAGCAGTATCCTGCATTTCTAACAATGTCTGTTGCTCTGTAGCAACACCATAAAGATTACTTGCTACCCAGTAAGATAACTCTGTTGGTAAATTTGGCAAATCTTCTGGCAGTTCTATGTTTTGCTCAGTTAACTTAGCTGACAGACGCACAACATCTGTGAGTAATTGTTCAACATCAGTAGCCAAAGGTCGCAAATTTTTTGTTGGAGAGTTGTCTGAAATCCACTCAACCAAGCCAACTCGATACGGCTTTTCACGGACATACTTTAAAAGGCGAAATCTTTGTTGACCCAATGTCCACATCTTTATTCGGTCATCTGGTAGTCTCTCATGATGAACAATTTCTGCACAGCAGCCAATGTTAGCAATCGTGCCTTTCATTGGATCTACCATCAAAACCCCGAACCTGCGATCGCTCTCCAAAATTGTATTCATCATAATTCGGTAGCGAAATTCAAAAATGTGCAGGGGTAAGGGTCTTGTTGGAAATAGAACTACCTCTGGTAACGGGAACAGAGGTAGTTCGCAAACTGCAATTTTAGAAGAGGATGTCATTGTTACCTTGGTATAAATTTAATCTTAAAAAGCTTTTCTTCTCTGCTTTTTCCCGCACTTTTTCTATATTCTATCATTTTGATTTTAATGCAAATAAAAAGCCCTGAAATATAATTGTTCAGGGCTTTGTTATGATTGATACAAAAACACTTTTGTTAGCTATTAGTAAGCTAGTGCGTTCCCACTGGGCATATCCGAAGGGTTGTTAGTTTTTACAAAGTAAACTAAGCACTAGCAAATAATCAATTGACATTAGAGCTTAACTTCGATGTCTACACCCGATGGTAAATCTAGTTTCATCAAGGCATCAATGGTTTTAGAAGAAGGTTGGTAGATATCGATAATCCGACGATGAGTACGGGTTTCAAAATGTTCTCGTGAGTCTTTATCTACGTGGGGCGATCGCAACACACAGTAGATTCGGCGTTTTGTAGGTAAAGGAATTGGTCCTATAGCTGTCGCATTGGTCCGGTTTGCTGTGTCTACAATCTTCTCGCAAGATGTGTCCAGCAAGCGGCGGTCAAAAGCCTGTAAACGAATTCTAATCTTTTGCTGCTGTAGAGTTGCCATCTTAAATTTTCCAGGTTCTGATGAGTTGTGATTTTGGTATTAGGACTAGAGACGAACGATTAGTAAACAAGCTTTCCAATACCCCTTGAAGGAGTGCGTCTGGAGTATGCGATTGTTGTAACGCGTTCATGGACACGAAAAGAGCAGAGTGGCTATTATACCATCTCTGCTCCTTTTTTAGTTAAGGTGCAAAGGTCTTACTTGACGATTTTGGAAACAACACCAGCACCGATGGTACGACCACCTTCACGAATTGCAAAGCGCATTCCTTGCTCAATAGCGATCGCGTTGATAAGTTCTACACTCACCTTAATACGGTCTCCGGGCATCACCATTTCGGCAGCACTGCCATCGTCAGCAGTGAACTGTTTGATTGTGCCAGTCACATCGGTTGTCCGCACATAAAACTGAGGGCGGTAGCCTGGGAAAAATGGAGTCTTGCGACCGCCTTCTTTTTCTGTTAAGACGTACACTTCACCTTCAAATTGTGTGTGAGGGGTGATTGAACCAGGCTTAGCAATAACCATGCCCCGTTCTATATCAGCTTTTTGTATACCGCGCAACAGTATTCCGGCATTATCACCAGCCATACCTTCTTCAAGACTCTTCTTGAACATCTCGATACCGGTTACGGTGGTGCTGCGAGTATTTCTAATACCCACTAACTCTACGTTGTCGCCGATTTTGACTTTACCCCGCTCAATACGTCCGGTAGCTACAGTACCACGACCTGTGATCGAGAACACGTCTTCTACTGCCATCAAGAAGGGCTTATCTACATCGCGCTCAGGAGTGGGGATATAAGCATCTACAGCATCCATCAGTTCGTAGATTTTATCTACCCAATCATTGGTACCTTTCTGTGTCTTGGCGTTAGCAGTCATTGCTTCCAACGCCTGTAGACCAGAGCCTTTGATAATAGGAATGTCGTCACCAGGGAAATCGTAGTCAGATAGCAATTCTCGAAGTTCTAGTTCTACTAGTTCCAGGAGTTCTTCGTCATCCATCAAGTCTTCTTTATTCAAGAAGACGACCAGACTAGGAACGCCAACCTGTTTTGCCAGCAGGATGTGTTCGCGGGTTTGGGGCATAGGGCCATCGGTAGCAGCTACTACGAGGATCGCTCCATCCATCTGAGCCGCACCTGTGATCATGTTTTTCACATAGTCAGCATGTCCGGGGCAGTCCACGTGAGCATAGTGCCGCTTCTCGGTTTCATACTCCACGTGAGCGGTATTGATGGTAATACCCCGTGCTTTTTCTTCTGGTGCATTATCGATTTGGTCGTAGCCTTTAGCCACAGCTTGACCCATAGCTGCCAAGGTCATGGTGATGGCTGCCGTTAACGTAGTTTTACCGTGGTCAACGTGTCCAATCGTACCGATGTTAACGTGGGGTTTATTCCTTTCAAACTTTGCGCGTGCCATTAATGGTAATTTCCTTTACTAACTAACCGTTCCCTTTGCTTTTAGCTATGATTGCCTCAGCCACGTTGCGAGGCACTTCTTCATAGTTGCTAAACTCCATTGAAAAGATGCCCCGACCTTGGGTCTTTGATCTGATATCAGTGGCGTAGCCAAACATTTCTGCCAATGGAACTTTAGCAGTTACTTTGGCAAGACCCTGCTCAGATCCCATCCCCTCAATTTGCCCACGACGCGAATTGAGGTCGCCCATCACATCCCCAAGGAAGTTTTCGGGAACTTCTACCTCAACTTTCATCATAGGCTCTAACAGGACGGGTGCTGCTTTCATCACAGCTTCTTTCATCGCCATTGAGCCAGCGATTTTGAAAGCCATTTCTGAAGAGTCTACATCGTGGTACGATCCATCAACCAGCGTTGCTTTGACATCAATCAGTGGATATCCAGCAAGAACACCCGATTCGCAGCTTTCTTTCATTCCCTGTTCTGCTGGTCCAATGTACTCTTTAGGTACAGTACCACCAACAATTTTGGAGACGAATTCAAAGCCGGTTCCTGGTTGTCCTGGCTCCAAGTCAATCACAACGTGACCGTACTGACCTTTACCACCGCTTTGGCGGATGAACTTACCTTCAATTCTGTTAACATGCTTGCGAATTGTTTCGCGGTAAGCAACTTGTGGCGCACCAACGTTTGCTTCCACTTTGAATTCACGTAACATCCGGTCTACCAGAATTTCCAGGTGTAGCTCTCCCATCCCTGCAATCACGGTTTGGTTGGTTTCCGGATCGACGTTGACGCGGAAAGTGGGGTCTTCTTCTGAGAGAGATTGTAGAGCCTTGGACAGTTTGTCCATGTCGTTTTTGGTTTTGGGTTCAACCGCCACCGAGATCACAGGCTCAGGAATGAACAGGGATTCCAGAATCACTGGTGATCCATCATCAGAAAGTGTGTCACCTGTCAAGGTGTCTTTCAATCCCAACGCGGCTCCTAAATCGCCTGAGCGCAGTTCATCTACATCCATTCTGTCATCTGCTCTCAAAACTACTAAGCGAGAAATCCGTTCTTTCTTGTTCTTAGTAGCATTGAGGACATAGCTGCCTTTCTTGAGAACACCAGAATAGACGCGAACGAAGGTTAGGCGACCGTAGGGGTCAGCCATAATCTTGAAGGCAAGAGCTGATAGTGGTTCACTGTCGTCGGCATGGCGCTCGACGGCTTCACCATTTGGCAGTGTACCTTGAATTGGTGGTACATCGATTGGTGCTGGTAGGTAATCTACTACTGCATCCAACAGCAGCTGTACGCCTTTGTTTTTGAATGCCGAGCCGCAAAGCAGTGGCACAATCTTACCTTTCACCGTGCCTTCACGCAGAGCAGTATGGATTTCGTCTTCGGTCAGTTCCTCACCTTCGAAGTACTTGGTCATCAAGTCATCACTAGTTTCCGCTGCCGCTTCAATCAGTTTGGCGCGGTACTCTTCAACCAGATCCACCATATCTTCAGGGATGTCTGTTTCCTGAATATCGGTTCCCTGGTCGTTGTTGTAAATATATGCACGCATCCGCACCAGGTCAACAATACCCTTGAAGTCGATTTCACTGCCAATAGGCAACTGAATAGGAATCGCATTTGCCCGCAGGCGATCGCGCACTTGCTCGTAAACCCTGTAAAAGTTTGCGCCGGTGCGATCCATCTTGTTGATAAAAACAATGCGAGGCACTTTATAGCGATCTGCCTGACGCCACACGGTTTCTGTTTGAGGCTGCACACCACCAACAGAACATAAAACTGTGATCACACCATCCAGTACCCGCATGGAACGTTCCACTTCAATCGTGAAGTCTACGTGTCCTGGAGTATCAATAATGTTTATTTGATGATTTTTCCAAGTGGTACTAATAGCAGCAGCAGTGATGGTAATTCCCCGCTCTCGCTCTTGTTCCATCCAGTCGGTTACTGCGGTTCCTTCATGAACCTCACCTATTTTATGAATTATCCCAGAGTAAAATAATATTCTCTCTGTTGTCGTTGTTTTGCCCGCATCTATATGCGCCGCAATACCTATATTGCGTACTTTCTCTAGCGGGTTCGTACGTGCCACAGCTGCCTCCTATAGTTTTCGCCTCATGATATCTTGTATATTACACTTTGTTAAGATATTATACTCTTACGGAAAACCGTCTTTTCCTAAGTAAATATACATTCTTATTACGCTACAGTCACGATATATCACCCGATGTGAGACGCGCCAAAGCGCGTCTTTGCATTAGTAGCGATAATGAGCAAAGGCTTTGTTTGCTTCTGCCATCCGATGCGTTTCTTCACGTTTGCGAATCGCATTCCCGCTTTCGTTTGCAGCATCCATTAATTCATTTGCCAGTTTGCTTGCCATTGTGCGACCTGGTCTTGCCCTTGAAAACTGTACTAACCAACGTAGTGCTAAGCTTGTACCCCGTTCCGCACGCACTTCCATTGGGACTTGGTAGGTTGCTCCACCAACGCGACGAGCTTTGACTTCTACTAAAGGCGTCGCATTACGCACAGCTTTTTCAAAGGTTTCCAACGGATCGCCACCAGTCCGTTCCTGTATTGTTTTCATAGCAGCATAAACAATGCGTGAGGCTAGAGATTTTTTGCCATGACGCATTATTCGCCTTGTTATCATGCTGATGAGGCGACTGTTGTATACAGAGTCCGGTGGAACCGGACGCTTTTTAATAACACCACGACGAGACATACTTAAACCTTTAGTTCTGAATCGGGAAACTACATGCTATATGTTATCGAACACCGGCATTTTTCAACGCTAAATCCCGTCGTTCAATTTTCTTGTGATGTGTAACTGCAATTTCAGTTACACTGACTGACAAAAAATGCTGTCCTTAACAACAGGAAGCGACAAAATTATATACTGTGACTGACGCTACTTATTCAACTCCCACAAGCAATACACGATTTTTCTGAGTGTTATTTTTTACATCTTTTTTCAAGAGCTTGAAGGCTGTTCGTCAAAGACGTGCCGAAGGTTTAGTTAACCATTCCAAGAGTTATCTCCTGGAGTTTCCTGCTTTATCCTCTGAAAACTCGACGAGCAAAACTAGCATTTTTACCCGTCACCCCCAGATCGATTTAGCAGGTCTTTTGATTTAACGTCCACCAACGGCCTTAAGACAGAGAGTATGGAGTAGCGCGTACTTTGAGCTTTACATCGGCAGATACCGTTTACAGTCCTGCTAGACTTTGTGTACCAGTTTCACGCCTCGTCTGCCTGACCGACCGATGGGTGTTACCAGAAAATTGTATCGCGCTTTTATCCCGACTCTGGGCCAAGTTTGGCGCAAACACAAACTCCTTTTTAAGAGCAAGACTTGTTCTTGCAGAACGAAATTTCACTCAAATTTGTGTCAAAAAGCTCTGTATCGTGAGTCCGGAATCACTGAGCAGAACATAGTACTTGGTTTTACTAAGCAAAGCCAATTGCTATGCCCTGAGCGTAGGCTTACGGGATGCTACGGGCAATTTCTAGACTTATCAGGACGTAGGGAAAACTACGCTCCAAAGCACTTGCACATTCAGGAAATTATCCAAGTTGGACAAAGTGGCTTTTGGTGTCTGATCTATTGATGACTCATAGCTATTCTATTTAGTAGCTTTAGCGCGCTTAGTTCCATACTTGGAACGACCTTGCTTGCGGTCTTTGACTCCGGCTGTATCTAAAGTTCCACGGACAATGTGGTATCTCACGCCTGGTAAGTCCTTAACGCGACCGCCGCGAATCATCACAACAGAGTGTTCTTGTAAGTTATGACCAATGCCTGGAATGTAAGCTGTGACTTCAAATCCAGAGGTTAACCTTACCCTTGCGACTTTACGTAGAGCTGAGTTTGGCTTTTTCGGTGTGGTCGTATATACTCTAGTACAAACGCCCCGACGTTGAGGGCACTGTTTTAGAGCTGGGGACTTGGTTTTCTGACGCGCTTGTTCGCGTTCGTTACGTATGAGCTGCTGTATGGTTGGCATGAGTTACAGCGCGAGAAGCTGCCTATAGTCTAAGTTTTTACAAATCCTAATTATATCTTTTTTTGTGCTTTTGTGTCAAACTTGTTTGGCAATTAGTTATTGAGTTGTAGAAAAAGAGTTACCACATTCACAAGTTGCATGAGATCTGGAGTTGTAGAAGCGAAAGCCACCACCCATCAAATCCTCTGAATAGTCTATAGTCAACTGGTTGACGTGTTTTAAGCTTTTGGCATCTATGACAATCGCAATATCATAACACTCAAAAATGCTTTCGTCCTTTTGGGGAAACACCAAAGCAGCATCACCCGAAGAAGCGCTGGATTCTGGCTTATCGCCTGCTTTGAGCGCTTCATCAAAGGACATATCATAGTACCATCCAGAGCAACCTCCAGGTTTAACAGCCAAACGAAACAAGACATTTGGCTGTTGTTTTGATTTTAATCGCCTGATTTCATTGGCGGCAGATGGACTCAATTGGATCATATAAGCGGCAAAGCAATTTAAAAACCTATTAATGAGAAACTCGGTTTCTTAAAGAAACCGAGTTTTTTCAAAATAGCATATTTTGTCTAACTTTCGCTTGCTGCTTATTTCAGCCGAAACTGACTAACAAGCAGATTTTAAATTCGTGCTTTGATAGGGCTATTGTTGATTTTTTTGTTCAGCCCGAGCATAGTCATCCTGGTAACGGACAATGTCATCTTCTCCTAAATATTCCCCATTTTGAACTTCAATTAACACCAAAGGAATCACACCAGGATTCTCTAATCGATGGGCTGTACACTGGGGTACATAGGTTGACTGATTATTGCTGAGGAAAACTTCATTATCACCACAGACAACCTTGGCTGTACCACAAACGACAATCCAATGTTCGCTACGGTGGTGGTGCATTTGCAAGCTGAGGCGGTGTCCAGGCTTAACTTCAATACGCTTTATTTTGTATCCACGGCCTTCTTCTAAGACGGTAAATGAACCCCAAGGACGAAGCTCAGTTGCAGCGACACCTCTTGGCGTGACAGATGGCGGAAGGGGCAATGTGTTAGTTTGTGTTGCTTCTTGAATTTGAGCCATATTTACCTCATGTTATGACACAACAGACTTTCAGTACTCTTGAATCATTGAAAAAGACAGGGCGTGACGTTGCCTTGGTGGAGATGAGCAATCCACGCCACCTCTGGCAAAGATAACACGCATCAGGTGGGGGAGTGTTATCGATCACCTCTGAAACTAGTGTGTCTACACCAAGTCTTCATCAAGTCACGTGGCAACTTATTCTCAACTTTAAAGTTAGAAGAGGGAACAGGGAATAAGGAAATCCCCCAATGCATTCATTACTTCCTCTGGACTCCAGGCGGCGATAAGAATATACCAATACCGTTGTGAACGCGAGCAACAGTATTAGGGGAACGATCAAGCAATTGTCCTCCCAAGTAAAGACTAGTAGAACTTCCACCATCCAAATTAAGAGCATCAACACAGCCTAAAAGCTGCATGAGTTGGGCATGTTCTGCTAGGGTAGGTCCCCCACCATCAACACGATTGTGTACAGCCGCAATAATCAGATTTCCTGTGGTTGTTGTACATATACCACTGCGAATAGCCTTTTGATTAATAAAGGCGTTGCTAAATTTTTCGCTCTTGCCATCAAGGACAATTTGACGATTTTGCAGTAGCAGTGGTCCTGCTCCTACAATGTGGGAGTAACTGCCAAAAGCTGTAGGACCAGTGGAACTCGTTATTCTTATAGACGAGCCAACGGGTAAAGTAGCTGCATTGCTCGTAGTATTACCGCGTAATGTTAATAAATAGCCATCTTGTGGTATTTGGACGGCAATTTCACCAGCTTTACCTCCTGTTAGCTGATTGATAACCTGGTTTTTCTGGACAACAATAATGATTTCATTGTCAGTGAGAGAAGTGTAGGTTGCTCCCCATGCACTGCTATAACGGGCAATACCGCTTTGAACATAGCCACTATTGAGAGTCAAAATCGGCAACTGGACATTGTTGTTACTGACTAAAGTTTCTACTAAGTTGAGACGACCAATGTAAAATTGTCCAGAATCATTCCAGGCGATCGCTCCTCGGTTAAGAATTGGACTTGATAACCACACACCATCCCGACGAATTGCACCCAGAGGTAATTGATTATTACGGTTAAAATAACCGCCGTTAATTGCTGCGACTGCTGAGTATTGTTGTGCAGTTTGAATCAAAGGAGCTGTGCCTATCAAGCTGTTAGGAGTTGTCGAGATAGGTTTCAATTTTATTCCGGAGGTACGGGGATTAATTTCTAACCACACAACAGGAAAGCGTTCTTTACCTAAGTTGACAAACCGCTGTCGCCAATTCAACCCTGGTGCCCATGTAATATTTTTTTCCACCATCGCATCAGGTCGAATTTCAATAATCAGACGATTGGGGTTAGCTACAGTGCGGATCCGAGGAGTTAAACCTAAGGGAACCCCCAGATGGATTATCGTTTGATTGTTGACTACCTCTACCTGTTGTATTAATGCTGGAGATGAGGGAGTTACTAATTTGTCTTGTCCTACTTGCCCTACTGTATTTGAAGGAGTGTAACGTTGTGCCAACATTGGATTGGCTACTCCATCAAGGGTAATGATCCACTCTCTATTTGGTGGCGAGGTAGAACGTGGAGGTGATGAAGAAAGTTGTGTAGAAGAGTTTCCTTCTTCCTCTATTTGAAGTTGAGGTTTTTTGATTGGTAGCCCTTGTGTGATTTGCCAAAGAGTTGGGCGATCTAAAGCTACGATAATGCGATCCCGCCACTGTTGCTTATCCTGAGAAATATTTGTGACTTTCGCGCTTGGTGTTGTAACTACTAACGTCTTATTGACGACTTGCATCTGCCATTGGGCAGTTTTTGCGAAATTCGTAATGTCTAAATATCGATATCCACTGGTTAATACACTACTTAACACTAGTGGTTTCGTATCAGATGAAAACCACTGTATTGGTTGCTTGTTTGGATTGCTGCTATCTAAGAAATCTACCCCGAATAATTGCCGAACTGCTGCGTCACTCAGACGAATACTCAACGAGCCTGTTTTTTCGCGCTGCTGCAACCAGGCTCCAGAAAAAATGCGACCATTCAGAGAAATTTCGTTACCATAGGAAATTACCCCGCTTAAAGCAGGAGGTGGAGGTAATGGTTGCTCAAAAGAACTCACAGAGGAAGTACCCCCCTGTTGAAGTTGCTTTTTTTGAGCATACTGCTGTTGAGAGACGAGGAAACGAGGAGAAGTCTCTATGTCCCTGTGTTTGTCTGTCCCCTTGTCAGTTTTTAACAAGAACTGCGCTTTTGCATTCATACCTGTAGCTATGAAGCACAGTAGTGTCACAAGTATTGGTGACACGAAAACCATGACATACCTGCCATTGCTGTTATTGACAATAGCACTGCAATGTTGTTGGCATTTTAAAGTTGGTCTTTCTCCCATAATTCGGAATTTACTTGGTGAAAACAATTCCTTAAAGTATTAAATTCAGGGTATAGCTTTCGCTCTCGTTACAATCATGTGCCTTGTAACGGTGTTGCTTTTGAGTATCGGGAAAGTTTTGTAGAACTTAATATACCCACTACCTCGTACTCGTCACCCACTTTTAACAAAGAAGCTAAATACTTCAGTTGTCAAAATAAAAAAAAGAATGACATGAGTTTTGCTCTCGAACGGGATGTGATATTGTATATATGGGCTTTTTATCTCTTGAAAACAATCAAAAATTTTGTTTTAGTACAGCTATTAATTAGGACAAGCGCTAAGTGACATGAGTGCTCGTGATATATGACAGCTGCTTTGGTTGGCAAAACTAAAGTGATGGCATTTTCAAAGGGAGCGCTTAAAGTCGCAATGCCTCTGTTGTCATGCTGCTAGCAACACAATTGACAATAAAAACCTCAAAATTTTAAAAAACAAAAGGAGACCGAAAATTAGCAACGATAGAATTGTCAAATGAGTCTATAGTGTAATACGCTGATTTTGTTACCGAAGAAACTATAATTGTAGATTTAAAAGTCGTGAAGACATATGTTGATATGTGTTTCAGGCAAGCGACACAAGGCTAGACCTGGAAACTAGCCTTCGCCCTTAAATCTGAAAAATTTGAGGAATAGAACTATAGAACAAAAAACTGCAGGGGCAAAAGTCGTCTCTTACACTCAGTATCTACAAAAAAATAACGATATAATTTTAACACGGGTTCAGCAAATTTCAACCCGAAGTTAAAATTTTTTTTCCCTAATTTTCAGTCATTTTGTTTTTCTCCATATCTCTTCATTCTGATTTAGCAAAAATTTTCCCACAAATGAAGTTGTAAAACTCGTAACCAATGCCTCAGGGACAGTCTATGAATAAAAAACGGATGAATCAAGAAATGACATCGTTAAATACTTCCTCAGGGTTTACCCTGAGCGGAGGCGAAGGGTGTAACTATCAAGGACAAAGATGGCTCGTAGAAGAGCGAGATGCTTGTGGTGTGGGTTTTATTGCCCATCGCCAAAACTATGCCAATCACGAAATACTAGAAAAAGCGTTGGCTGCTTTGACTTGCTTGGAACACCGAGGCGGTTGTAGTGCAGATCAAGACTCTGGTGATGGCGCGGGAATATTGACCGCGATTCCTTGGACGTTGTTCCAGCAAGATTTGGCAGTACACGGGATACAACTTCCCTCTACTGAAAATACTGCTGTGGGGATGATATTTTTACCGCAAGATCCACAAGCAGCGCAAACAGCGCGTGCAGTTGTTGAGGAAATCGCAGAGTCGGAAAAATTAACTGTACTGGGCTGGCGAGTAGTCCCAGTGCAACCAAAATTACTAGGGGTACAAGCAAGAGAAAATCAACCTCAAATTGAACAGATTTTCTTCGCCTCCCAAGACAAAAGCGGTGATGAACTGGAACGTCAACTCTACATCACCCGTCGGCGAATTGGTCAAGTTATTCGCAATACTATCAACAGCAACTGGTCAGAAGACTTTTATATCTGTTCCTTGTCTAGCCGCACAATTGTTTACAAAGGCATGGTGCGTTCAGCAGTATTGGGAGACTTTTATCACGATTTAAAAAATCCGTCATACACAAGCGCTTTTGCTGTCTATCACCGCCGCTTTAGTACCAATACCATGCCCAAATGGCCATTAGCTCAACCGATGCGGCTTTTGGGACATAACGGCGAAATTAATACTCTCTTAGGTAACATCAACTGGATGATGGCACGAGAAGCGAGTTTGGATCATCCAGTGTGGAGCGAGCGCATCAACCAACTCAAGCCATTTGTCTACATAGACAATAGCGACTCAGCTACTTTAGACAACGTGTTCGAGTTGCTGGTACGTTCAGAACGTAGCCCATTGGAAGCCTTGATGATTATGGTTCCAGAGGCTTATCAGAATCAGCCACAGTTGCGTGATTACCCAGAGATTATTGATTTCTACGAATACTACAGTGGTCTCCAAGAAGCATGGGATGGACCAGCATTGTTGGTGTTTAGCGATGGGCGCAAAGTTGGCGCAACACTGGATCGTAATGGCTTAAGACCAGCTCGTTACTGCATTACTAAGGATGACTACATAGTCGTGGCTTCTGAAGCAGGAGTCGTGAATATAGATGAAGCCAACATCCTGGAAAAAGGTAGACTTGGTCCTGGGCAAATGATTGCTGTGGATTTAGAAACTCAAGAGGTGCTGAAGAATTGGGAGATCAAGGCGCGCATTGCCAAAAGCAAACCATACGGCGAATGGATACGCCAATACCGCCAAGAACTCAAATCTTTAGTCAATGGTAAGTCCTCAGCAGTTAATGGTAATGGCGTCAATGGTAACGGACATTCCACAAACAAAATCGAAAGACTTGCCTTGCTGCGACACCAAATTGCCTTCGGTTACACCACAGAAGATGTGGAATTGGTGATTCAGCCAATGGCGATGGAAGGTAAAGAGCCAACTTTCTGTATGGGGGACGATATTCCCTTAGCAGTACTGTCTGAAAAACCCCACTTGCTTTATGACTATTTCAAACAGCGCTTTGCTCAGGTGACAAACCCTGCGATTGATCCCCTCAGAGAAAGCTTGGTTATGTCGTTGAAAGTAGAACTGGGTGAGCGAGGTAACATACTACAGCCAAAACCAGAATATGCGCGCAGAATCAAGCTGGATTCACCAGTGCTGCTTGAGCCAGAATTGGAGGCTATTAAGCTTTCGGGATTTGCGACAGCAGAATTATCTACCATTTTTGAAATAGCTGCAGGTCCAGAAGGACTAAAAGCAGCAGTGCAATCTTTGCAAGCACAAGCCGCAGAATCGGTGCGGGCAGGAGCTAAAATAGTCATCCTCAGCGACAGGATAAGTAATGGCATTGATACTGAATACACCTATATTCCGCCTCTACTTGCGGTGGGTGCAGTACACCATCACCTGATCCGTGAAGGACTGCGGATGAAAACATCCCTGGTCATCGAGACAGCACAGTGCTGGAGTACACATCACTTTGGATGTCTGATTGGCTACGGCGCAGGTGCTGTTTGTCCGTATATGGCTTTGGAGACTGTGCGTGATTGGTGGTTTGACCCGAAAACCCAACAGTTTATGAAAGGGGGTAAAATCACTGACATTAGTTTAGAGCAGGCGATCGCCAACTATCGCAAAGCAGTAGAAGCTGGTTTGCTCAAGATTCTCTCCAAAATGGGGATTTCCTTGCTCTCTAGCTATCAAGCAGCGCAAATTTTTGAAGCAATCGGCATTGGGCAGGATTTATTAGAGTTGGGATTCAATGGGACAACTTCCCGCATCGGTGGAATTAGCGTTGGTGAACTCGCTCAAGAAGTGCTGGCGTTCCACAGCAAAGCTTTCCCTGAACTGACAACTAAAAAGCTAGAGAATCTGGGGTTTGTCAAATACCGTCCTAACGGTGAGTACCATATGAACAGCCCAGAATTGGCAAAAGCACTGCACAAAGCTGTTGATGGCAAGAAATACGACCATTACGAAGTTTATAAGAAGTACCTGCAAAACAGACCACTAACGGCGTTGCGTGACTTGCTGGATTTCCAAAGCGATCGCTCACCCATTTCCATTGAAGAAGTCGAGTCGCTCAGTGATATTGTCAAGCGCTTCTGTACTGGTGGGATGTCGTTGGGAGCATTGTCACGGGAAGCCCATGAAACTTTGGCGATCGCCATGAATCGCCTTGGTGGTAAATCTAACTCTGGGGAAGGTGGGGAAGATCCAGTGCGTTACAAAGTTCTGGATGACGTAGACCAAACAGGTCACTCGCCAACCTTACCGCACTTAAAAGGATTGCACAACGGTGACACGGCAACAAGTGCGATTAAGCAAGTCGCGTCAGGACGCTTTGGTGTGACGCCAGAGTACCTGATGAGCGCCAAACAAATTGAAATCAAAATCGCCCAAGGTGCAAAACCAGGAGAAGGTGGACAGCTCCCAGGACCAAAAGTCAGCCCCTACATTGCGATGTTACGGCGTTCTAAGCCTGGAGTGACGCTGATTTCACCACCACCGCACCACGACATCTATTCCATCGAAGACTTAGCGCAGCTGATTTTTGACTTGCACCAAATTAACCCGAAAGCTCAAGTATCAGTGAAGTTAGTTGCAGAAATTGGTATTGGTACCATCGCTGCTGGTGTGGCGAAGGCAAACGCTGATATCATTCAAATCTCTGGTCACGACGGCGGTACAGGAGCATCGCCACTAAGTTCAATTAAACACGCTGGTTCTCCGTGGGAACTCGGCTTGACTGAAGTCCATCGTGTGCTGATGGAAAATAGCTTGCGTGACAGAGTGATTTTGCGCGTCGATGGTGGCTTGAAGAGTGGCTGGGACGTACTTATGGGCGCATTGATGGGCGCAGAAGAATTTGGCTTTGGTTCGATCGCCATGATTGCTGAAGGCTGCGTTATGGCACGGATTTGTCACTTGAACACTTGCCCTGTGGGCGTTGCCACCCAAAAAGAAGAACTGCGCAAGCGGTTTACCGGAATGCCAGAACACGTTGTCAACTTCTTCTACTTTATTGCTGAAGAAGTCCGTAGCCTCCTAGCAAAACTTGGCTACCGTTCGTTGTCAGAACTGACTGGACGTGCTGACTTGTTGAAGGCTCGAGAAGACGTACATATAAATAAGACAACTGCGCTGAATTTAGACTGCTTACTTCAATTACCAAACGCCAGAGAAAATCGCACTTGGCTAGTACATGAGCAAGTCCACAGCAACGGCGTGGTTTTGGATGACCAATTGCTTGCTGATCCAGACATTCAAGCTGCGATCTCTAACCACTCTTGTGTCAGCAAAACACTGACGGTGGTTAATACCGACAGAACTGTTGGTACACGCTTAGCAGGGTTCATTGCTTCTAAGTATGGTGATAATGGTTTTGAAGGACAAATTCACCTGAATTTTAAAGGTAGTGTTGGGCAAAGTTTTGCTGCTTTCAATCTTCCTGGTATGACTCTCACTCTTGAAGGAGAGGCAAACGACTACGTTGGTAAGGGAATGAACGGTGGTGAGATCATCATCAAACCCCCAGCAAATGCTACTTATAACCCAGCACAAAATGTGATTATTGGCAATACTTGCCTCTATGGGGCAACGGGTGGTGTCTTATTTGCCAGAGGTTTAGCTGGAGAACGTTTTGCTGTCCGTAACTCCAATGGAACAGCTGTGATTGAGGGGGCTGGGGATCACTGCTGTGAGTACATGACTGGTGGTGTGGTTGTCGTTCTCGGGAAGGTGGGACGTAATGTCGCAGCCGGGATGACTGGGGGATTAGCGTACTTCTTGGATGAAGATGGTTTGTTTGCTGAGTTAGTCAACCGAGACATAGTTAAACTTCAACGAGTGATTACCTCTGTTGGTGAAAAGCAACTCAAAGAGTTAATCAAAGCTCATGCTGAACGTACTGATTCACAAAAAGCGAGGATGATTATAGAAAATTGGCAGGAGTTCTTGCCTAAGTTCTGGCAATTAGTTCCGCCTTCTGAAGCGGATAGTCCACAGGCTAATCCTCAAGCTGTGGAGGAAAAACAGCTTAGTTCAGTTTAGTTAACCCGCCTTCACAGTGATTGAAGGTCTAACTCCACCACTTGCACACAGAAACTTTTTTGGGTTTGTGTGTGCAACACCCCCTCAAAATAACAGCCCGCCTGTTTTCTGGATTACATTTTTGTAATGTCAGCCAAAGGATAATGAATTTAAAATCGAGTTAGCAGTTTGAATTCATGCGCTTGTGCCCCGGAGTGTGGGCGATCTGCGCTCCGCGCAGCAGCGTTTGCGCAGCGCCCCCTTAGGGGCTAGCTATCGCCATACTGCTAAGCCTATGATTTAAAAACAAGCTACCCCGAATCTCCGATTTGGGGTGGTGGTGAGCGACTTTACGTAGTAAGACGCGCAGGCGCGATCCCTGAAGCCGCAGGCGTCTACGCCAAAATCTGGTTCTCGCTTGAACAGTTCAAACTCGATCAGATAACCCGATAAGTTAGTTGCAATCAACTAGCAATACAACTCACCACTGGCGAGTTTAATTGTCCTTGAGTATCTGATACGCTTTTGCGGACGGACTTTCACCCGAACCCAAATTCAAAGAACACGTTGTTTTCTAACGAGTTTTATCTTTCTAGTAACTTTCTTATTATTAGTGGTTAGTAGTGACTAATAATTATTTAGTATTATTCTTTTGTGCTGCTGCCAAGTGAAGTTCTTGGTCTTCCATTTCTAACAGTTCTGGTATAGTGACAAAGCGATAGCCCTGCTTTCTAAAGTTGTTAATAATTTCTGGTAATGCTTCTAGAGTTCTGGAGCGATTCCCACCACCATCATGCATCAATACAATTCCACCTGGTTTAGATTCTTTCATAACATTCCTAATTAATTTTGGTACAGCAGGACGACTGTAGTCTACGGAGTCAGCAGACCACATAACCAGAGTGTAATTTTTGTTTTTAGCATACGCAGCCACCCCATTATGCATAATTCCGCCAGGTGGTCTAAACAAAGTGGTTCTCGCACCTGTGACTTGATAGATTAAGTCTGTTGTGCTTTCAATTTCATAGGCAGCTGCTTGTGGGTTAAAATAGTGATACCAATGATGCCAAGTATGATTGCCAATAACGTGACCTTCTGCTACAATCCGTTTCCCTAGCTCTGGATAAGTCTTCAGCATCTGTCCAACAACGAAAAATGTAGCCTTTATATTGTTTTTTTTCAGAATATCCAGTACCTCTGGAGTAGAGCCAGCCCAAGGACCATCATCGAAGGTAAGTGCAATAACTTTTTCCCCTTTCTTCAGTTTTGCATTCTCAACAACTGCACCTTTAAAGCGCGATGGTACATCATAGGAAAATCCCTTTGTTTTTGCCTCTTCCTGCCAACTTGTTAGCATTCCCGCCTTGAATGTTTCCATGCGCTGTTGAGTTTCTACTTTTGCTCCTGTATCTTTCACGTTCGTGGCTTGTTTTTTCTGAGCATTGGAAGTGTTAGAATTGACAGGCATTACCAACCCAACACTTAAACTGGCGCAAAAACAAACTACGGCAATTAGTACTCCATGTGACCAAACATACGATTTGTTAGTTTCCACGTCAAAGCTCCTTGGGGTGGAATCATGAGTTATGTGTTTAAGAGTGTGCGACAGCACATTTTATCTCAATCAGAGATACGTAGGTGTTTTCTGATAATCCAAAATTTTTAAATATAGATTAACAGAAATATAAAGATTATGCTGATAAATGATACAGCTTTAGAGGAAACCAGGATGATCTCGCTTTAAACTAACATATCTAGTAATAATTATAAGTATGATGATTCTTTGGCATAAATAATGTTTTGCGTTGTCTATTTTGAAGTATCAGTTACATAGAGAATACTGTATATTCTACTGCTAAAGCTTATTGAAGACAGAAAAAAATGTTACTTTTTTTAGTATATTCTCTGTTATCAATCATTAGCCCGATGAAAAATACTAGACGCCCGAAACAAAATAAAGTTTCTTATTGTCAAATATATATTTTCTCTTAACGCAGAGTTTGCTGAGAATCATAATTTATCTCAGTACAGCTATGGAAATACTGATGTTTGGGCTAGATAATTTATCAGTTCTTCCTAATAGTTCAGTCATTTTAGTAGTGAATCTACAGTCACGAAATCGTTTGGATTGTTACTTCATTGTTATTCGACTTTCAAATTTATGTTTTCAGTAAAAGTACGGAAAATATCAAAACCGATACAACTCAATTATGTTTAACAATCAAAAATGTGTACTTATTAAAGCATATTATTATGTTAATACGATGTTATCAGATATACTTAACTAACCTGAGTTGTCTGAAAAAATCTTTGAGAAAATTCTATGAAGCTAAGTTTAGATAGAGCTAAGGTTACCACAAATACCGCAGTTAACTCAAAGATAATGTCAGTAAGGGTGAAATCACCTGTACTTACCTTAGTTAAACGCCATTGCGGAAAACTTCTTTTACAAACAAATGCACGCCGTCCTGGTGGTAGCGCAGCTCAAATAACTGAGTTTTTTTGAGAGACTCTACCAAGTTAGTCGCAAACTCTCGATCACTTAGCCAGCCAGGATGACTTAGATTCAATAGTATATAGTCAAACTCTGCCAAATTAGCAGGTGGTGACTTGGCGCTTGTTAACTTGACTACTGGTCTATGTGTTAAGTGCGGGGCAATTTGAGCAGTTGTCAAAACAGATCCTTTTGTTTGAACTAAAGTAACTGCTTGTCGTGTGGCTTGCCAAGTGTCCAGTGAATTTAAGTAAATAGACCAAAAGTAGCCGTATTTGGCTAAAGCTAAAAATGCAACTATTGACCACATTACAATTTTTCGTTTGTTGCGTAACCATCCCTGACCTATCGCAAGGCTAGAAATAACAGCTAACACAAGAAATGGAACTGCTGGAAGAGAATACTGGTTGATCAAGTTTTTTTGCGTTGAGAACTGACTCAGAAGATTGATCCCCAAAGTCGGAACCGCAGCAATCAAAGGCTGCATTCCTTGCACAGAAAGTCCCCAAATCACAGGTGCTACTAAAAACAGCAGATATTCTAGGTTATCTAATGAAAAAATCTGTCCCAACACAAGTCCTGGATTGAGTAGTAAATTTTTAGCAATATCTGGAAAAGAGTTTCCCAAATAGGCATACCGAGAAATGTGACGTTCGACTGACGCCGCTTCGGTACCAAAAAAGGGGATGACAACTTTGGTTGCGATTACAAACCAGCATATACCGCTTACAAGAGCGATCGCACCGCATCGTCGCTTCTTTTCAAACACCAATAGCCAGACTCCCATTGCTGCGACTGTTATAGATAATACAGCTTTACATGCCAGCGTCAGGAAGATACATAAACAAAACCAGGCAGTGCGTTCCAGTCTAGCCGCTAAAACCGCCCATAACAATGCTGGCACAGCTATCACTTCTGGGTGAAAATCAAACAGATTAATATTGAACACTAATGGATACAGTAAATACACTGTAGCAACTGCTATGGCTTGCCCTAAGCTAAGACCAGCATGACGCGCTAAATGCCATGTAGGCAAAGCACCATTAGCCAAGGCTACTGCTTGTACTGCAAATAACCAGTAAACACTAGGGTATATTTTGTAAAATAACGCTAAAACATAAAAAATTAAAGCGGCATGATCACCAAGAATGTGGAAACCAAGGAAAGAAGAAATAGGTGATTGGCCTTGGCTAATTAAGTAAACTGCCTGGTCAAAAATTCCTAAGTCATAAGCATTTGATTGAAAAAGCTCATGTCTTAAGGTGCTACACCCAAATAAAATCAAGGCACTCACGCCAATCATCCAATTTATAAGACTAGGCGAAATCAGTTTTTTCTTCATGACTCTACTTTCCATTTACCCTACCCAAAGTTTTTGGGCAAATCGAACAGCAAAGCTTGCAAGTAGGATAGTAAAAAACAACAGCGTTAGGTAACCCCAGCGAGGGTAGCGAGATAATAATACACCGAGAGCGACACTTGGAGACACAATACCGTAGACCAGACGACTTAAAGAGATGGTACCACCAGATGCTAGTAACAAACCTATACCGCAGAAGCCATAGATAACAGTGACTGGAGTCAATTGAGCGCGTAATTGCCATAATAAGTAGGCACTACCGAAAACAGCAACTATGTTAATCAATGGATCGCCTGCTAGTATCCACAAAAGAAAGACTTAAAAGGTTTGTGTTGTTTCCAAGCTGCCAAGGCAAACGCCGGGATCAATGCCATCCCGTCGGACGCGTTGCTGTTGCGATCGCACCCCAAAAGGCAGTCCAGCCATACTGTTGTTTATCAAAAGCTGCCAAAGCTGCTGTACTTAACAGTAAGTATAGCCCTTCAGTGTAAATGACTCCTGCAAATAGCGATAATGGACACCAAGCAATGACAGCTGTTGGCCACCGCGCTGCACTTTCACCGGCTTGTTTCTTAACCCAAAAGTATAAAAAGTAAAGCGCCGCCAAAAAAGCCAGATTGTTGAGTCATGTTCCTGGCACTTCAAACGGCAAGCCCAAGTTCATCAAAACTCGAATGATTAAGGCAAACAGGGGAAAGAAGGCAAGGATGTGTGACTTGCCATCATTAACAAATTCATATCCGGTGGTAACAATGGCGTGGTAATTTCTATTATCCCATGCATCAAACACCTCCCAACCAAAAGTAGGGGCTTTCAACCTACTTCATCGTAAGGATATAGGGTAAATCAATTTATTTGTGTATACCAAGCAATCTATATTAATGTTGTCTGTCAATCCTGAAAAAATTGTGAAAGCAATAACTCTTCTTGGTTCTACTGGTTCTATCGGTACTCAGACTTTAGACATTGTCGCTCAATACCCCGATCAATTCCGGATTGTGGGCTTAGCGGCTGGAAACAATGTAGATTTGTTGGCTTCTCAGATTCGGCAATTTCGACCAAGTATAGTAGCTATCTGCTCACAAGAGAAGTTGCCAGAACTCAAAGAAGCAATCAAAGACGTTGCTCCCCAGCCGATTTTAATGGCTGGTGATGCTGGAGTTATTGAAGTTGCTCGTTACGGAGATGCCCAAACCGTTGTTACGGGTATTGTTGGTTGTGCTGGGTTGCTACCTACCATTGCAGCCATTGAAGCTGGTAAAGATATCGCCTTGGCAAACAAAGAAACCTTAATTGCTGGAGGTCCGGTTGTTTTACCTCTGATTAAAAAACACGGTGTGAAATTACTGCCAGCAGATTCGGAACATTCTGCTATATTTCAATGTTTACAAGGTCTTCCAGATGGAGGTTTACGACGAATTTTATTAACTGCATCTGGTGGTGCTTTTCGTGACTGGGCAGTAGAGAAGTTAGCAGAAGTCACAGTTGCTGATGCTATCAAGCATCCTAACTGGTCAATGGGGCGTAAAATTACTGTCGATTCTGCGACTTTAATGAATAAAGGTCTAGAAGTGATTGAGGCTCATTTCCTGTTTGGGTTGGATTACGAGAATATTGAGATTGTCATTCATCCCCAAAGTATTATTCACTCGCTGATTGAACTACAAGACACCTCTGTTCTCGCCCAACTTGGTTGGCCGGATATGCACTTACCTTTACTGTATGCTTTGTCTTGGCCCGATCGCATCTACACCAACTGGGAACGCCTAGATTTAGTCAAAATCGGCAGTTTAAGCTTTTGTGAACCAGATCATCAAAAGTATCCTTGCATGAAATTAGCTTATGCAGCAGGTCGGGCTGGTGGTTCCATGCCTGCTGTGTTAAATGCAGCCAATGAGCAAGCTGTGGCTTTGTTTTTAGAAGAAAAAATTCAGTTTTTAGATATTCCTCGGTGTATCGAATGGGTGTGCGATCGCCACGAACGTGACAATCGTGCAAATCCTTCTTTAGATGACATTTTGACAGCAGACAAATGGGCAAGACAAGAAGTTTTAAAAGCAACTCAACAGTTGGAAAATCATTCGCGCATAATATCTTTGCGATAAAAAACGACTCACAACCATAGGTTTTGATTATATTTCTGTCCAGCGTTCAGCTTACTCCTGAACGCTACTTTTTTATTCGTAATTTTTACTTATAATAATGTATAAGAATATAAACATATAGTTGTTTTGTTGCTTATGAGTTTCGCTATTTAGTTATTCATTGATATTTTATTATACAAAAAAAGATAAATTATTTTTATTCCATAAGTTTTCCGTATATGTTTGGCTAAAAACCTATATGTACCAAGAATAAAAACTTAATATTTTTTTTAAAGAAGGTTTTCCGGCATACTAATTTTTAAAACTTTTTATTGTATAGTGAACCCAGAACAACTACAGCAAAAGCTCAAGTAAACTCAACATTCTCAGCAAAACAGTACTGGGGAATGATGAGCTTTTTGTCTGTGGAGGTTCCACGCCAATTGCTGCTTTTTTGGTGCTAACTGGGGTTGCGGAATACTTAATTTAAGGCTTTCACATCTGTAGTCTTTGAGCAGTAAGTTGATCCGATACTGCGGACTATCGTTGTGGAGTTTTACTCAAAAATGCCACTGGGGACAACAGGGAAAACCTCGCTCCGGGTTCGCACGGGGCTGGACTTAACGGACAGGTGCGCGACTGTCGGGAGATCCTTTCGGCAGTCGCCTGACGCCACATTCTTCAACGGGGGGAACCCCCGCACAGAAGTGGCTCCGGAGGGAGACCCCCAAGACCTCGGAGACTACCCCCGGCACTGTCCTCCCCAAGTGGGGCAAGTAGGGTGCACGCTGCGGGACAATGGATGCCAGAGCCGGCACGGCAGTGGCTCCTTAACGCTCAGCACTACTGAATTCCTGAAGAAAGACTTTATGTGTGTCACGGTTACACTCATGAAATTTTCTCTGTTTTGATACCTTCATTGGTAAGACTGTATTTGAAAAAGGTGTATCTATGTTTGCTACCCTGATTGTGTCTTGGATTGTCTACACAGTATTAAGAAATGTGGTGAGAACGACAGTGAGAACTGCGTTTATTAGTGCTACTACTGTTGTTATTTTGCATGCTGGTCTGGGAATTAGCCCTCAAGATATTTGGCATCAGATAATACAGCTACTTCAAGGGTTCTCTCAAGTCCTGAGGGTTAGGTAATATCACTTTTGGATATTGCCCGTTATTAGTCATTAGTTTTTTGTGCTGTGTTCAACCACGTTCTCATGTCTTCTTTGGAGACGCTGAGTCCCCTTGGGACTCAGCGTAACCGCACGCACAGAGCACGGGTGCTTTAGAAATCAGACTACCGTTTTATTAAAAGCGGATTTTTCCGTTCTTTAATCAAACGGATGAGTTAATTATTTTTTGATCCTGAAAGCCGTACCAGGGCATCCATAACAGTACTAGGTAACTGACGCATAATCTTACCTCTTTCTCGATCTACTGCCACTAAAGTCACCTGAGCAGTAACGTATAATTCTTGCTTATCTGGTGATTCAATTGCATAGTCCCAGTTGATACGGACGCCAGTCACCTCAGCCATCCGCGTTCTTACAACCGCTGTTGCACCCAACGCAAGCGGACGGTGATAGCGGATCGAGAGTTCTACAACTGGTAAATCACAGCCCAAAGCGACTAAATCAGCATATTCGATACCGATCGCTCGCAAGCATGCTACTCGTGCTTCTTCCAACCAAGCTATGTAGGAACCGTGCCAGACAATACCTGCATAGTCTGTATGATGCGGGTAGACTCTTATAGAATATTCAAACCAATTTCCAAAGGAACTGCTTGCTGGAGTATCAATTGCAGTAGTTGATTGGAGTTGTGGTTGTTGTGATTTTTCCTCTGACATATCAAATTTTTTGGAGACAAAGATAGATTTTCCAAATCTGGAATAGCATATAAAATTACACGCATATAGTGCAATTTCTTCATAAGCTAAGTGACATGACTGCTCCAGATTCCTTTAACGTCTCGACTCCGCTCGACGTTAAAGCTGAGCGAAGCCGAACGCGAGTGCGTGTCCGGAGGACTCAGCTTTAAAGTTCTATATCAAACCTCAAACTTGGTGGGTTTTGGACTCCGGTATTTCTTTAGGTGAGGAAATTTTAGGCTTTGGTTATCAGATGTTAAAAAACTGGCGCTCTATCTGTTATGGCTTCGTTGTGGGCTGTAGATGATAACAGGACTCAGTTTATTATAAGTTCTTTTTATAACTTACTACTCTTAGGCTAGTTGACCAAAAAAACTCAAGGTTTACAATAAGTACAAATTGCTTTTACAGAATCAAAATTTACGCACAATCAATATAAAAGCTTGGGTGACCGAAAAATAAAAGGATACATCTGAATGTATTGATTCATGGACACGGAAAAATGCACAAGCTAATTATTCAAGCTCCTGGATTCATGAGCCAGTGGGGTCTTGGGATCCCCCCAACAGGAGTATCTGGTGTCCTGGTCGTGCAACAATACCGTGAATTAAGCGTATCGGCAGAGCGCACGCCGGAGGCTAACGCGCAGCTTGTCCGCAGGGCTTAGGGGTTGACAGCCTTAGTCACTCCTACTATTGGGGACGACTCGTTCTTATCCCAAACGATTTGTCATTGTTTGAGATGGCTTGCTGACTGACATTCATAGGCTGCGGGCAATCATTAAGTATGGCAATTAATTTTTACAATACTCAATACATATAACGCCTTAATGTCACAAAAACAGTGGCAGCAATGTCAATGAAGCTCTAAGATAACGTATGAAAGTTATGAGTTACGAGTTATTAGCCACTGTTACGATTTTTTAACTGTTAACTTTTAACTCTCAACTCTTAACTTTTTACTGTCTAACACCGCTTAGCTAAAAGTTTATTACCTACGCTGGTTGGTACAGGATGCTTGACTATATTGGCAAGTTCCTGTAACTGGTTAACAGCCTCTGCACCTTCTAACTTCATTAATTCGCGGTCATCCCGCATTTCTGTCCAAGTGATCCCATAATCAGAGACTAAAAACCGAATTAGATGGTTTTCTCCCAGGCTAACCATAAATGAAGCACTATTCATCTGGTCACCACAGGTGTAGCAGGACGCAGGATATCCACGCCTCTCTAAGACAATTGCTAAAGCTTGCAAGTTCATCACTAAGTCTTGGACGAATTGCCGATGTTGTTGTGCTAGTCTCAAAAACATTTTTCCCTCCAAACACCACAGTTATTTGTAACATTTATATTTTCTTTAGATTCCTGCACCAATTGGTATTGTAAACTATCCATTACAATTCACAGATATATATTTATGAATTGGCTACCTAGCTTAGGGTAGTCGATGTAAATTTCGTGTGCCGTATCAAAGTATTCAGTTTGTAGATCTCAAATATCGGATGGAATTGCTAACCTTGTCTTGTTTTTATAGATTCTCGTCAAAGTAGATGGTAAGTGAAAACAATTCCGCTATAAGATTAACTCATATTTGGTACAAGTCAAGTTGATCAAATGCCCCTCTTGTACTTTTATCCGCTATTTTTAGCTATGCTAGTTACCCTTTGTCCCAACAAGGCAGACATACGTCTTCTCAGTCTGTTTTAAGAGGTGATTATCTTGTTAAACGTCTGTACAGTCGTTAAGGAATGTAAAATTTGAAGCTATTGGTAGCAACTTATCCATAGAATCTGATGAAACTGGTAGATGCTCGTAGCTATTTTTTGATTCTCGCTTGGAAAAAGTATCTAGTAGTCGGGAATACGATAGAGCAACCACTATATTGCTGTCAGCAGTGCGCTGTCAAGAGTTGTTGAGCGCCTGAAACTGCCTCTCCAAACTATGTCTTGCGGATAAGCACTTGCGACTTGAGGAGCCACTGCGTTGCTGTCAGACCAGTGCTGTAGGACTGGCTCTGCAAGGCGCTGCTTTAGGCACAGGGCTAGCTCCCCAAGTGGAGTTCCTGCCGTCCCGTTGTAGCAAGTGGCGTAGTTTGCCCGGTTGTTCAAAGCAGCGTCTTTAGATGAGATAGCGACACCTGTTCCTTTATGGTAAGTCGCGTATCAAGCTCCCTAGGAAACCGCTAACGCCGAGGGTGACTATCTGTAAAAGGAGATACCCTGAGCCACGATCCCTAGTGTAAAACCTAAATCCTTTGACTTAACACTGACAATAACTGAACCCAAGATAACCATGTTGCCATTTCGGCAGATATTTTTTTGACTATCTTTTGAGTTACTATTTATACTCTTTAAAAGAGCCATTCCAGAGAAGAACGAGTAGCATTTTAAAAAGTATATGCAATGCCTGAAATTTGAGATATGTTAATAGGAATAGGTTTTTTACATAGAATTTACTTTCATAACTGTTCTCAGTATACTGCATATATTATAGTCAGTTAATTTCTAGTAAATAAATTCACAAAGAAAAAAATAACACAGCCAGGTTTTCCTAGCTGTTGTGTTGAGACTTTGAATCGTTGTTAGAAAGTTATCCAAGCTTGGGTTTAGACAACTTGCCACCAACCGAAAGCCGGACCAATGAAACGAACTATCACCCAAGCGGCGACCAAACCACCAATACCAATCCAGGTAAATCGAGTTGACCATGTGACGAATTTTTCTGCTTGGGTTTTGGAGATCGGAACCCACGGCAAGATTCTGGTTGTATCTTGACCGTATTTTTCTCCCATTGTAGTTTTACGACGCTTTGCTTCACCCATAATTTAAAAATTAATCCCTGAATACTGCTGATAATAGCGCTTGCTTGAAGCAAGAGCTAAAAAATACTGAATAATTTAGAGGACTTAAGCTCAATCTTGCTCTGTGACAGAGGAAAACAGATTGGGATCAAGGTAGTTAATGCGTGCCAGAGGACTCAGAGCACTTAAAACTTGAGCACCATAACTACGGATAATCACGCGACTATCTAGCAAAGCAACGATCCCTTTACTTTCGCGCAATGGGGCGATCGCCCGTTGCAATTCATTCATAGCAATTGGCAACAAGTACAAACGAAACCAATCTTGATGCAACCCCTTGTAGTGCGCCACTCGACCTGCCACTAACGGGTTTTCTAGAGATGGCAAGGGTAAAGTAGCGATCGCCAGAAGCTGGGGAGCAGGCAAAACCTTTTGATGCTCACGCCAAAATTCCCAGCCACTCACCAAAATACCATTTTCATCCAAACAAGTTTTTTCCACCTGTACCCGTGAACCAAACTCAGAGGCAAGAATTGTCCCGACTTGGGCTTTTAGCGGTACATCCCCCACAAGCACAACTGTCAATCCTGGTGCTGTCGCGCTTAAGCAAACCAGCGTCATAACTTTATGAAGAAACGCTGGCTGAAACTCTGGCGTGTTGGGTAAGGGTAACTGGTAAGGTATGTACAATTGAATCGCTTCTGTTTGATTGTCTGAGGAAAACTTGAGGCAAGTTAACTCATCTTCCAACCCGAAGCGCTGGCGAAATAAGGGGGCTTCAGTTTCTGGTTCTACAGCACTGCCAATAAACACCACAGGCTGGCGCTGCCAAATGGGTGATAGTATTTTTCCTAATTCAATGGGCACACAGTGCAAAGAAAATAAACCTTGGCGACGGGCAATAGTTGCCCAAAGTAGAGATGGAGAAGATGAGGGAGAAAGAAGATTTTCGTTTCTGTGTTGAAATTGCTCCCAGAATTGTTTCCAGCTATCCGGTAGGCTAGAGATATCTAAAGCCGAATAAAGACGGAGCAAAATCTCTTCTTGGGCTGGAGAAATCAGATAACATTCGTAGGGATTTGCAGGGTGCTTAAACAGTTCGTGTATGAGTTGCGCCCGTGCAGAACGAATAACTTCAGCTTGGGCTGGCTGGGCAAGCATGAGTTGCTCCCAAGAGAGTGCTTCTAAGCTCACAGTAAGTTCAGAACGTACCCAATCTTCCAAATCGTCAACTCCATCAATAATTGTGGGGATGCCACTAGGAAAATTATTCTTTTTACTCAGCTGTGCTTTTAACCAAGCCGAGGGAGAGATCAAAAAGACTCCTTGGAACTCACCACCAGGCCAAGTCTCACCTGTTCTGATTGCTTTATTAACTTGCAGCCACTGTTGTAGGCGGGGTATTTCTACTTTCGTCAGTCGTTGCTGTACATCTTCAGGGGCAACAATAATCACAGGACCGTGCCACATTAATGCCGAAGCCACAAAGCTGGTGCGATACCGTCCCTGGTAGCCGCAAGCTGCGCCGACTTGAATAAGGGCGCTACGTCCTAGGCGCAAGGCGCGAGCCACTAACCGTGCCATTGTCAAATGATGTGGCCACGAAGGGAAACCTGCCTGCGATCGCAGGAAGTTATGTAATGACAAATGAACTTCTGCTTCAATCACACGCTTTTAATCCCATACAAAGTAAAGTGATTTTTGAGTTGCTTTTAGCCCCATTACTATTATGTTGTCAGTTTCAGGAATGAATTGTTATGTGTTAATTGTTGGTTGTTCATTGCTGATTGTTATGGTAACCATTAACCACTAACTAGTATCCAAATACCCACCAATTATGCCAACTTACACAGGAATCTCCAGCGAAGCTTTCAGGCATCCTCTGGATCGCCAAGCAGAACAAGCCTTGCGTAATTTACCAGGATTTGATTTTATCGCCCGTAAATTTGTGGAATTTTTTGTCGAACGCCCCCAGTTAGTCTATTTAATGGGTAACACCATCCAAGTCGGGCCACGCCAATATTCCACTGTTTACCAGATCTTTCGGGAATGTGTGCGGGATTTGGATATTTATCCAGAACCAGCACTCTTTGTTGAGCAAAATCCCCAAGCAAACAGCTACGCGCTGGGGCAAGAGCATCCTTATATAGTGATAAATACAGGGACATTGGACTTGCTAAGCGAAGCCGAAATTAGGGCGGTGCTAGCCCATGAGCTGGGGCATATTAAATGTGGTCATACTATTCTAATTCAAATGGCGATGTGGGCAATGAGTGCTGCTTCTGCGATAGGGGAGTTGACCTTCGGTATAGGTAATTTTGTCACTCAAGGTTTGATTTACGCTTTTTATGAGTGGCGACGTAAAGCTGAGTTGTCAGCAGATCGTGCAGCATTGTTAGTGACGGATGACTTAAACTCTGTTATGACTTCTATGATGAAAGTCTCTGGAGGCAGTATCAAATATGCGAACGAATGTAGTTTGCAAGAATTTATCCGCCAGTCAGAAGACTACCAAGCACTCGATGCAGATGGACTGAATCAAATATACAAATTTTTGATTTACAATGGCGCTGGTGGTACAATGCTTGGTCATCCTTTCGCTGTAGAACGGATACACTACCTGCGCCAGTGGGCAACCTCAGAAGAATATCAGCAAATTAAGAAAGGTAATTATCAGCGAGCAACGGCTGCAGGTGCAGTCAATGTAGAATCACAGACTCCCCAAAATCAAGAAGTAGAAACTTTGCAGCGACAAATTGAAGAGTTGCAAAGGGAAATTAATCGCATTAAAAGGTCTGAGTAACAACGTATTGATGCGACTCGTTTGCTCACAATAGACTTCGTAGCAGTTGTAGGAAAAGGGTAAACGGTAAGGGGAAAAGAATAAGAAAAATTTCCCCTTTCCCCAATGCTTACACCGTAGCTTGGTTCTGGCTACCGCGAGTACGAAGTGAGTTACCCCCGAACCCGGAGGGTGCTTTCTGGTAAGTGAGAAGAACTTCAGCAATTGCTTGCGAAATTGGTAAGCCAGGAGAGCGTTCTAGCCAGAAAAATTCCCCAACAGGGTTAATTTCCAGGAATACGTGGCGTCCGTCAGGTGTTAAGATAATATCAATTGCCCCATAATTTAAACCGAAGTAACTCATCAGTTCGAGAAGTTTCTTCTGGACATCTGCTGGCAAATTGTAGGACTCCCAAGCGTTGATTAAAGCAAGTCCTTGTCGTCGCCAGTCGTATTGAGCTTTTTGATTGCGTTGTGAGTCGATAGCCGCAGTGAAAATATGCTGTCCGACAATTGTTGTGCGCAACTCTAGCGCCTTTGGCAGTTTCTCTTGAAACGTCATTGGGCAGAAACGCAGTCCCTGAAGATTTTCTAAATCCTCATCTTTGACTAGGTTCGTAAAAACAACCTGTTCTTCGCCTTTCTCATCGTAGATTGCGAAAGAAGAAAGCATTTTCGCAATCATTCCTTGCTCGCACTCCAGAGCAAATTGCTTTACTGTCTCTGGATTGTTTGTTGTCAAGGTGCGTGGGGTATCTAAACCAAGTTCCCGTGCGACTTGCAACTGTAGTTGCTTGTTTTCGGCTAAACGGACATTTTGCAGGGGATCGAGCTGGAATCCTTTGATACTAGCAATCATTCCCTGAATGGTGACGCGAGATTCTTGAAGTGAAGCTTGTCTCAATTGCGCGTCCATCTTACCAGGAATTCTTGACCCAATGGCAATTCGCCGATACCAAACTGCAGAAAGCTCACTCAAATCTAGCTTTTGTTCGTCACTTGTAAGAATCAGCTTTTCACATTCTTTGGTGTGGTAAGCATCTAGCTGAACTTCTGTGGGAAATCTGTCTGTGTCAAAACGAAATGCTTTTCCTCCTTGAGCTTTTATTGCGTTCATCACCAGAGGAATGCTTTCGTTGTCTTGGCTATGAGTAATGATTAAAACTGTCATATTAAATCGTGATTAAAAAAGTCTTATTTATTAACTTGAAAAAAGGTTTTATGATTTTGTGATCAGGGCGTCTGCGATCGCGTTTGCGTAGCGCCCCTTTTGGGGCTAGTGCTACAGCATAGCGGCAGATCGCCTCATAAATCGGATAGCCCAAATCTCGCTTTTGTGTTTGGGAATTTCTTCTTGAAATACCATGTCAGTACGCCTTGAACTTCAGTTCAGGGCTGCATAGCCAAAGTCCGTTAAAACGGACTCAAAGACTAACAAGAGTCCGTTTTAACGAACTTGAACTTTGAGCCAAGAAATTTATTTCTTGGTGGACGAGAATTATGGTGCAAGATCTGAGAAAAGCCATCTAAAGTCGCGAATGACTCTTTAGCACAGGCTGCTTTGAACTGTGGAGCCAATTCCAATACGGTTCAGTTAAGGATTGATCCTCCCTAGCCCTCCTTAAAAAGGAGGGAACTAAGCCCCCTTTTTAAGGGGAGCCAGTGCGTTGCGGAGCCACTGCCCTTCGGGTTCGCAGTCGCCTACGGAGGGAGACCCTCCTGCAGCGCTGTCTCACCGTGCGCGGGTTAAGCGCGTTGAGGGATGTGGCGTGAGCCAGTACTTGATGAGGGTTTCCCGACAGAGGTATCTGGCGTTGGGGTTCCCCCCGTTGTCGCACCTGGCGTCGGTTGGGGGATCTTAACAAAACTAAACACCACTAACTGAACCGTATTGGAGCCAATTCTTCACCTAAATAAGGTTGCCAAATGCGACGCATCCAAACAGCTTGCACCTGCTTTGTGCTGATAGAGTTGTTACCATATTCCAGCCTATAATCAACTCCCAGAATTGCTGAGTTGAACTTTGAGTTGCACAGCAAGTAGAAATTGATCTGTGTCGAGGTGGAACGGTTGCACCCCTTTTTTCATAGGGCTTGTTCAACTCTATGCTATTGTTACAAATCACCACTATGAGTGATTAATAAAACAATCTCACGCGGTAGGTACATACAAAGACAGCCTCAAGGCTTTATTTTACGGTATCTATAGCAATTATTTGATCATCACCATCTGATGGATATTTTTGCGTCATAGCTTCATCACTATCTGATGGATACTTCTTAGTGAATCCTCCACCACCCACGTCGTCTTTATCTGAGGGATACTTCTTAGTGAATCCTCCACCGTCTTCATTATCAGATGGATATTTCAAAGTGGTGGCTATTTCATCTTTGGCAGGAGCAGAAACTGCTGTCAAACCGCCATGAACGGTTTCCATTTCTTCTTCAGACAAGTCTTCACAGAATTGTCCTTCTAAATAGCGGGCGAAAAAAGGTACTGCTTTGTCATTTAAAGCTTGCTGATCATTGTCAGACATATGTTGCTCCTTTGGATTGGTAGATGTGAGTTTTAGAAAATCTATACATTCTTATTTCTTGCTAATTATCACAAGAAATCGAATCATAACCAGATTGTGAGGAACTGCTGGATTTGTTATTTATATGCAACCCTGATTTAAACTTTTGACTAATCTGACTTTGACTCTGGGTAGATGTCTTGGAAAAACTTTTTCATCCGACAATAATCTTGCTATTAGTTTAGATTTTCCGTCTGACTACAAGTTGTTTGTAGTTCTTAATAGTACCACCGATTATCCTGATAATTCTTGTAGAATTATAGTCAAGAGAAACAAGCAAACTTTTGTCAAATAACTTGCTTTTTATGAATGTAGTATCAAGCAGAAATGCTCATGGTACTTTGTTCCAAGAACATGCTCACTTTTCTTTAGTTATTTTCTTTCTAGCCTTTTTTGTTCACTTTGATACTATATCGGAATGGCTCAAAAGAATCAACATTGTTTAACAAAAATAACATCAATATTTTCGTTCATAAGAGTTTATTTTTCTCTTTAGAACTTCACGACATACCGTTTTTAACACAATTGAAAAATCAGTGAGCGTATCTTAGTTAAGCGTAAATGTTAACTTCCGGAATTGGGGCCTTGGTGATGGTTGGGATATCAAGTTTGTTTTAGTGATAAACACATTTAAACTTTTGCCACACTGTCATTTAGGGGGAGTGAGATTACACCTTTGGGCAATCTCATCCCGCAGCAAAGACACTTTATCTTGGGTTAGCCAGGTAAATAACTTAGCCATCGCAATAGAAGAGCGATCAATTTTGAGAACTTCCTCAAGCATCTGCCACGCTTGGGCTACATTCCCAGCTTGCAGTGGAATTATTGTGGATTGCAGGCAATAGTTAAAGTAATGGCTACGGGATTTTGCCGTAATCTCGGTACACAGTTCAGATGGCAGATAACTTTCCGAGATGTCGATCGCACGGCGGATGGATATAATCTGAGTCCCAGATAATAAAAGATCGCTAGTTATACTGTTAGAATGCTCACGGAAACGCGCCAAAATACTAGGCTCACACCACCAATCATAAGAAGTAGCAATGCGTTTATAAAGTTCCCAGTCAGAAGTGAAGCTCAACTCAGGAAGATAGCCTCCTAGCCGTTCATGAGCTAACCGACGAATCACAACTGCCGACATATTTAATGGATTAGCCACTCCAATTTTCCACAGCCAATCTTGAGTTACGCCTTTATATTCTCCACACACTTGCTGGAAGCGAATCACTTTTTCTTTGTCATTAATATTTTCATAACCTGTAAAAGCTGCTCCAATAGACTCTGAACACCCTTCTAGACTCTGCTTTAACTGGGAATAAAAACCAGGGAGGACATAGTCATCGTCGGGAATAACATGAATCCACTGACCGCGAGCCAGAGCAATACCTGCGTTCATATTTTTGATGGCGCCAATATTCTCTGGATTGCGGTAGTAGCGCACGACTCCTTTGCCGATACTGTTTACCATTTCAAACAGAGGTGTCTGACTAGCATTCTCCATAACCAGAATTTCCATCTCCTCTTCTCCTGGCCATTGTGCTAGTACGCTAGCGAGACATTCGAGAAGATAGTCAGTGCGGTTATATACTGGAATAACCACACTCCAAAAAGGTCGCGGTTTCTCACTGTCACAAACGGGTGGAATCGCTGGAAACTGATAAGCTCCGACAGTGACCTCTGTTTGGGGAATCGGTGGTGTAACTGAACTTTCCGGAGTCGTTTCAGTATCCTGATAAGCTTCTACAGCTTTGGCGTAGTGGGGATTAATCAGCTTTAACCATTGTCGGTAAGCAGCAGCTGCCTCCTGTAACTGGTTTTTTTGTTGATAAACTTTGCCTAAGTTTTGATAAACTTCCGGGTAGTTGGGATTGAGTTCCAGAACTTTTTGATAGCAGGCGATCGCCTCTTCTAACTCCCCAAGTTCATGCAGCACAACCCCCAAATTGAAATGAGCTTCAACTAAATTGGGTTGTAGGATGATCGCCTGCTTGTAATAAGCAACAGCAGTTTTTAAATCGCCTGCTTTTTTCCGGACAATACCCAATTCGTGATTTAATTGTGCATAGTAGAGTTGTTTTTCGGTTGAGAGCTTGCCTTGGGCGTGAAGTGCATTGCCTAAATTTGCTTCTGCTTCTGTAAAGTCCGGCTTTAACTCTAGGGCTTTTTGATAGCAGTTAATTGCTTCCTCAAACAGTTCTTGTTGTTGCAGAGCGTAGCCCAAGTTGTTGTAAATTGCTAGTGAGTTTGGTCGTAGGGCAAGAGCTTGACGGTAAGCGATCGCTGCGTCTGGAAATTGCTCTTGAGCTAAACGCAAATTCCCTAAACTGAACCAACTCTTGACAGAATCTGGCTGCACACCAACAGCAGCACTCAGAAACTGTTCCGCCGACTGGAGGTGACCGCTTTGCTGCGCTAGCATACCTAACCCGTATAATGCCTCCGGGTGGTTGGGGTGTTCTCCCAGCACCTGATGGTAACTTTCCTCAGCCTGGGTTAAGCGATTGGCTCGATGATGTTCAACAGCAAGTTGCAGGATTGCAGAAATTCTGCTCATATCAACTTCAGGAACGCTCTGCAATCGGTTCAATCTGAGTGCATACAAGCTTTTTTCTCTGAGTTCCCGACTCCATTTTTGCCTCTCATTCAGGTCGTCGCTGACCTGCATGTATTGCCCGGACAACTCGTCATACTTACCAGATGCCAATCGCAGAACAAGATCCACCGCTAACTCCGGCGGTACATCTAGACCTTTTTCAAATATTTTACTAGACCAGGGAATCCACTTCTGTCCTTCGGCCGAGAACGCCACGTCTATCATCTGAGTCCGAACCGCCCCAGGGCAGATAGCAAACACACTCACCCCATACTGTTTTGTCTCAAGAGCCAAGTTTTCACTAAACCGGATTAAGGCGGTTTTGCTGACCACATAAGGCGAGAGATAAGCGCAACCTACTAAGGCAGCTTCACTTGCTATATTAATGATCCTCCCTCGTCTTTGGGCGATCATGCTCGGCAAAACATATCTTGTGCACAGCAATGGTCCGTGTAAATTCACTTCCATATTTCGCCACCACTCTTGAGGATCAATCTCCCAGACTGGTCCTAGTGGGGACAAAACGCCTGCATTATTGATCAGCAAATCAACAGGTCCGAGTTGCTCTTCGATTTGGCTTACAACCTGCTCTACTGCTGCTTGATCAGTCACATCCACCGTCAGTGCGATCGCTCTGCCACCAGCTTTTGTAATATATGATACGGTCTCCTCAAGCTGATCCGCAGAGCGCGCGATCACAGCCACTGACGCCCCAGCTGCAGCCAGAGCAATGGCATATGCTTGACCCAAACCTCGACCACCGCCAGTGATGATCGCCACCTGATTTGTAACGTCAACAAGTCCTGCTGGATTAATCTTCATATTAAATCTCCTGTTGATATGAAGGTTGGAATCTGGGAGGCTGTTAAGTAGAAATCGCGTTTTTGAGTTGGTTCTGCTTTTGGGAAATCTTGTTTAAGTTTGGATAAACTTCCGGGTAGTTAGGATTAAGTTCTGGAACTTTTTGATACTAAGCTCTAGCCTCTTCTAACTCCCCAAGTTCATGCAGTACAATCCCCAAATTGTAATGAGCTTCTAGCAAATCGGGTTGTAGGGTGAGAGCTTGCTTGTAATAAGCAACAGCAGTTTTTAAATCTCCGGCTTTCTCCCGGGCAATACCCAATTTGTGATTTAATTGTGCGTAGTAGATCTGCTTTTCGCTTGAGAGCTTACCTTGGGCATGAAGTGCATTGCCCAAATTCACTTCTGCTTCTGTAAAGTCCCGTTTTAATTCTAAGGCTTTTTGGTAGCAGTTAATTGCTTGCTCAAATAATCCTTGTTGTTGCAGAGCATAGCCCAAGTTGTTGTAAATTGGTAATGAGTCTGGTCGTAGGGTGAGAGCTTGATGGTAGGCGATCGCTGCCTCGGCAAACTGCCCGTGACCTAAACGCAAATTACCTAAACTAAACCACGTCTTGACAGAATCAGGCTGAGCTTGGGAAGCAGCACTCAGCCACTGTTCGGCGCTTTGAGGCTGCCCCAACTGAATCGCCAGCATACCCAAACTGTATAAAGCTTCTGGGTGGTTAGGTTGTTTTTCCAGAACTTGATGATATAGCTTTTGTGCGTCGTCTAAGCGATTAGCTCGATGGTGTTGAACTGCGAGTTGAAGCGTTTGAGCCACTTCTTGCGCGCCAAATCGTCTTGGCTTATTGACCACCTTGAGGAGAAAATCCTCCAGTGCTCTAACTGGTTTTAAGTCGCCATATAACTTGTGCTTATTTTGAGCAACTTGCTTTTTAATATATTGACGATATTCAGGATCTAGCCCAAGACGAACTGCAATTTTCACATAATCTTCTTTAGTTGCAGCAATAGTTTCTTCTATGCCCATCATTTTGAGTATAGCTAGGGTATGCCGTCCCCGCATTAAATCTCCTGGTAACGTGACGACTGGTATATTATGGGCGATCGCTTCTAAGGTCGAGTTGCATCCCGACCAACCGATGCTATCTAAGAAGACATCGGCGATCGCGCTCGTGCTTGCAAACTCTGTGACATCTAAGCGAGGCAAAAAGATGCAGTAGTCTTGATAATTCAGGCGTAATTCCTCAAAAGCTCGTCGTAAGCGTTGACGAAAGACTTCGGTAAGATATTCACCTTGTAGTGCTTCAAGAAAGACAAACTTACACTTAGATAAGTCTTTGGCAATTTTAGGAAAGACATCATCATGTTGGGGTAAATACTTATACAATGATTGGCAGCACCAGAACATGATTTCGTCCTCAGCAATACCAATTTGCCCTTTAGTGATTGCTTGCGATTCAATTGCCAAAGGCGTGTAATGAATCGATAAATTGGGTAATTTGACCAGCTTTTCTGTGTAGTGTTCTTGAGCATTTTCTGGTTCCATTAACTCACTGCTCAAGTAGTAGTCAATTGTTGGTAACCCACTCGTATTCGGGTGTCCCCAAGATGTCATTTGAATGGGAGCTAGTCTTAAACAACCCAACTGAACTGTCATTGGGTGCATCCCAAATTCTGGAAAAATCAGAATGTGTAACTTGTCTTTTTGAATGGTTTCACACCATTGTTCTAACAACAATGGTTTTTGAGTAAATTTGTCAAAAACTTTCGCTGCTATTTGAGTCTGCTGATCTTGTTTGGGACTCGTGTGATATCCAAATAATTCAAACTCACTTCTATCCAGATTTTCTACCCACCCTTTGATTGGAATTTTCCAATTAGAATGATTGTAAAAAAATGCGGAAACAAAACCGATGCGAATTTTTTCGTTCGGTTGCAAATCTGGTAGAGGAATAGCTTGGCGACCTTGGGGATAGCGACTCGACATCAGCCCAGCAATCATTTCACCATAGACTTGCTGCAAACAACGGTCATTTAAGCCTTGATAAGCCAGATAAAAAGGCTGTAGAAAACCGACAGATTTAGCCGCCTCTATTCTTTGTTCGGGAGTTGCTACTTGATAGTGCTCAGCTAAATTTTGAAGATATTGCTGATAATTCTTTCGCTTCAACTGAATGTCGTCAAAATTGGAATAAATAATCGGTAGCTGAGCCATACAAATGCCAAGTTTGGCTGCAGCAAAATCAGGTTGGATGTTTAAGGCTTGCTGGTAATACTCTACGGCTTTTTCTAAAAGACCCTGGTCGCAGAGTGCTGTTGCCAAGTTATAATAAAATGAGGCATCGTTATGGTTAATTTGTAAAGCTTTCTGGTAAGACTCGATCGCTACTTCTAAGTTACCTTGTTCCTTAAGGATATTTCCTAAGTTGTTCAGCGCAATAGAGGCTATTAGGGGATTTGGGTAGAGATTTAAAACTTTTTGGTAAGCTTCGGTCGCCTCACATAATTTATTTTGCGCTTGCAATACTTGTGCTAAGGATATTTGAGCGAGAACATAAGTGGGCTGAATTTTTAATATCTGCTTGTAGAGAGATTCCGCTTCATAAAAATCTTTACACTCATGTTTATCAATAGCTCGGTTGATGAGATATTGAACATTTGAATCTGAATCACTATCCCGATTAAATTGATGGATTCTGGTTTTTTTACCAACTACATTTAAAAGAAAATTTTCAAGTGCTCTAACTGGTTTTAAATCATGATATAACTTATATTTTTGGTCAGCAACTTGCTTCTTAATGTATTGACGATATTCAGAATCTTGCCCAAGACGAACTGCAATTTTCACATAATCTTCTTTAGTCGCAGCAATGGTTTCTTCTATGCCCATCATTTTGAGTATTGCTAGGGTATGGCGTCCCCGCATCAAATCTCCTGGCAAGGTGACGACGGGAATATTATGGGCGATCGCGTCCATAGTCGAATTACATCCCGACCAACCAATGCTATCTAGGAAGACATCGGCGATAGCTGCCATTCCAGCAAACCTCCTGCTATCCATATAAGGCAAAAAGATGCAGTAGTCTTGATAATTGAGTCCGAATTCCTTAAAAGCACGGCTTAACCGCTGCTCAAAGACTTCGGTCACACATTCACCTCTGTTATTTTGAATAAATACAAACTTGCAACTACCTAAATCTTTGGCAATTCGAGGAAAGACATCATCATGTTGCGGTAAATACTTGAATAATGCTTGACAGCACCAGAACATTAATTCGTCATTTTTGATGCCTATTTCTTTTTTGTTTATGACTTGAGGTTGAATCGCCAATGGCGTGTAATGAATCGATAGATTGGGCAACCTAACTAACTTTTCTGTATAGTGTTCTTGAGCGTTTTCTGGTTCCATTAACTCACTGCTCAAGTAGTAGTCTATCGTTGGTAACCCACTTGTATCCGGATGTCCCCAAGATGTGATTTGAATGGGAGCTAGTCTTAAGCAACCCAACTTCACTGTCAGCGGATCCATCCCAAATTCTGGAAAAATTAGGATGTGTAACTTGTCTTTTTGAATGGTTTCACACCATTGTTCTAACAACAATCGTTTTTGAGTAAATTTATCAAAAACTTTCGCTGCTATTAGAGTTTCCTGATCTTGTTTGGAACCAGTATGATATCCAAATAATTCAAACTCACTTCTATCCAGGTTTTCTACCCAACCCTTAATCGGGATTTTCCAATTAGAATGATTGTAAAAAAATCTGGAAACAAAACCGATGCGAATTTTTTCGTTCGGTTGCAAATCTGGTAGGGGAATAGCTTGGCTGTATTGGGGACAGCGATTCGACATCAGCCCAGCAATCATTTCCCCATATATTTGCTGTAAAGGACGATTATTTAAACCTTGATAAGCCAGATAAAAAGGCTGTACGAAACCGACCGCTTTAGCCCCCTCTGTCCTTTCTTCGGGAGTAGCGGCTTGATAATGGTAAGCCAGATTTTGGAGACATTGCTGATAATTATTTCGCCTCAACTGAATGTCGTCAAAATTGGAATAAATAATTGGTAGCTGAACCGTACAAATGCCAAATTTTGCTTGAGCATAGTTGGGTTTAAGGCTTAATGCTTGCTGATAAGACTTCAACGCTCTTTCTAACTCGCCTTGTTGCAGCAAGACATTTCCTAAATTGTAATGAGCCTCAGCATAGTCAGATTTAATGTTCAATGCTTGTTGATAGGACTTTAATGCTGCGTCTAGGTTGTCCTGTTGTAGGAAGACACTTCCCAAATTATTATGAGCTTCAGCATAGTCAGGTTTAACGTTTAACGCTTGCTGGTAAGACTTCGACGCTGTTTCTAAGTTGCCTTGTTGCAGGAAGACATTTCCTAAATTGTAATGAACATCAGCATAGTCAGGTTTGAGTCTTAATGCTTCTTGATAGGACTTCAACGCTGCGTCTAACTTACCCTGCTGCTCAAATAAACTTCCTAAATTGCAACTTGCGATCGCGTAATATTGGTTTTCTAATTGGGGTTGGAATTGTAATATTTGTTTATATAGCGATTCAGCTTCATCCAATTGACCTGACTGATGCTTCTGCGTCGCGATTACGATCAAAGACTTAATGTTAGATTCTAAAATATTTTCAGTATTCATGGCTGTACCCAGATGAGATCGAGCTATTTAATAAGCGATCGCTTCGCCTCCCCTATGCCCAGAGGGTTTTCTGGAAGAAAACCCTTTGGGTAAATAAGGGCGATAGCTAGCCCCTAAGGGGGCGCTGCGCAAACGCTGCTCCCTAAGCGCAAAGCGCACGCTACGCGAACGGCAGATCGCGCTTATAGCCTCAAATTTCCTAATTAAGAAAACAGTAGCTTGGATCAACGATCACCCAACCCAACAGAACAAAGGTAAGTGCTGGTTTCTGTCCTGCGGACACGCAGTCGCGTTCGTTTTTCAACCAACCTACAAGTTCTATATTTGCCTTAACTGAACTCTATTGGCTTATTGGCTCAAAAATTTTCCGATAATGGCAATTCACTACAGCAATTTTAAATACTAAGTCGATGTTTTAGAGAGCAATTAGCCGCTAAAAACCCCAAGTAAACACTATTGATTGAGAGTTAATTTGACTGGAATTTACACCCGCAAGCAGTAATTTTCCTTCAGTCCATCCACGCTCAAAATCGAAGAGAACACCATCCTTGGTATCGGTTATGTTACCTTGAGAAAACATCTCTTTTAACCATTTATCAGGACTCAGAAGAGTCCAGTTTTGGAATACTAGCTTATCGGTACCAACCTGGAAGTCTTTGATGATGTCGTAGTCACTACTTGAATTATCGCCACCTTTAAATACAAATTGGTCATAGCCGTCGCCACCAACCAACACATCACTACCACGACCACCAGTCAGGATGTCATCGCCGGAACCACCACTGAGTTTATCATTACCTGCATCTCCATATAGCCGATCATTGCCTGGACCTCCTTCGAGGATATCATCACCTTTGTTTCCATCCAGAGTATCATTTCCTAGGCTGCCATATATTTTACTAGCACCATCGCTGCCACTCAGTTTATCATCTCCTATCGTGCCATATGTGACATCTTTTCCCAGATTGCCGATTAAAGTATCCCCCAAAAAGGTAACTGCAGTGGCTTGAATTTCCACTACAGTTATGTTGGTATCTTGCTTAAACGTCTGCTGGTAAGTTCCACTATACTTGCCTGTGACGGAGTCTTGCCCATTGTTGCCATCAACATCACGAGTTTGATTGGGAGTGGCAATGTTGACATTCTTACTACCACCAAACTTCAGTTCGCCAACTTTTTTAGAGGAAATTAAGTTACCAGTGATGCCAAAATAATCTAAGACCTTGGGTTTATTGGGATCTTTGGTGTCTAACACCACGAAAGCAGTTTTCGATTTAGCCTCGTTATATTCAGCATTCGGATTTTCAATTTCTTTAGCTGTCAGTGCGACATCTGCTAAAAAATCGAAACGGAAAGCAAGATTCGCCTTAACTGCAAAATTAGCAACAACTTTAGTTTGACTGTTGGAACTTCCTGCATACGGACCATCTAAACCAATCCCAGTACTGTCATTGAAGAGTACAGAGAAAGTTGGATCATTGTTGAAAATAGCTTTAGCGTCACCAATAGCAGTAGCTACCCCACCGCGAACCAATGTGTCCGCTTGCGAGGCAGTCAAAAAAGATGCTGAAGGTTGACTATAGTTGAACAGAGTAAAAAGCCCTGTAGCGTTAGCAAAATTAGGGTTGGGATTAGGAGTTGTATTGGTTGGTTGTAAAAATACAGTTTCTGATGCCATGAACTTCAACTTTTCTCCAATTGTAAAGTTTGTCTGCAAAATAACAGCGATAGCTGAGTGCAGATGCTCCCTGGCGAATTTTGCTGTAAAAGTTCCAGAAAATAGCAGTCCTAAATCCTGAGCCGCTACGGGCATGCTAAGTGTATCTGCTGCCCAGACGCTCCTTTGTATGGCTACGGCACGCCTTACAGCGTAAGCATGATTGCATGCACTTGGGTTTACGTAAAGATATTGTTAATAGCTCAAAATTGCACGAAGTTAAAGTGCTAACTGTTCTTATTCCCTGTTAATTACCACAAGAAATAGAACTATACCCAGATTGTGAAGAACTGCTGGAATTGTTATCAGATGAAACTTTTACTGAAACGCTTTGAATAATCTTAGTTTTACCATCACCAGATGCTTTAACAAAATCTTTTACTTCCGCAACAACTTTGCCATCTGGTGAGACTATCCGTTTAACGACAACTTTCTCATGCTCTTCCATAATTATACCAACCGTTTGTTGTTTTATAGACTTATTGCAAATGTGCTTTTAGTTAGCGATACACCCTTAGCGTTTCTGACAACTCACTTTATTATGTTATGTTGATGAAACACTCCTTATAAAAGATCCAGCAATTGTTCCATTAGAATTGTTTGCAAATAACGTAACGGAACGAGATTTAAACTTGCCATCATCTGTTAAGACTTCATATCCGACAACTCCAGGTTTACTTAATTTTTTTATAACAGATTTGTCATCGGAACTTACGTCTGTTACTTCGTAACCTTCTAATTGTGGTAACAGATTAAATAAATCAGCGAGCCGTAATCCACCTGTTACGTGAAGATCTTCTTCAGTTACGACTTCACAAAAATCTAAGTCAATGATTTCTAATTGATCCATGTTACACTTCATCCAAATGATTTCAGTTTAGATATTCTTGGTAAGCCAGATTAATGACAAGTTGAGTTAATTTGAAACAGAGGAAAGAGAAAAAACGCTAGTAGCAGAGCTACTCGCAGAACTACCTCCAGAAATTGCAATCGCTTCAGCATAACTGCTAGCCGAAGGACTACTAGTGCCAGCAACTGCTTGATTTACAGCAAGAGTACCAGTGTAGGTTGAAGGACCAAAAGCACGTGCCAAATATGCAGTAAATGCTAAAGCCTTCCCACCACCATGTAAATGCATGGTATTTTCTTCAGAAACAGAGTCTAAATAATCGAGATCCAAGATCAACATTGCTTTTCTATGTTTTTAATTCACTTTTGACTGAGTTCATCAATAAAGAGCAGTTGGACAGTTTTGCTGTCAAATAGAAATATGCTGAAATATTTCATCTAAAAAAAGATAAAATATTCAGCATTTTCATAATTTTATTGACAAAAAAATGTCAACATTTTATACCCCTTATGGAGTATATACTATAATCTAGCACCAGCTGTTAAGACACCAGCAGATTCAGAACCTACACCCGCAATCACAGTATTGGTGACATTAGATTCAGTATATGAGTTGTTACCTGAAGCAGTGTTGTCGTAAATGTTGATAGATGAGTTACCTACAGCGTTTACAGTGCTAGTCAGGGAAGAGGTGATGCTCTTGTTAGCCAACAGAGCAATATTAACGTTAAAATTTTGTGTTGAACCTGTGGTCAGGTTAACATTTTTGGTGAGGCCGATACCACCAACAATTTCAGCGCCTTCAACGGTTTCCAAAAGATTCAAATCAGAAATAATCATGGGGTTTCTCCTGGGAAATTATGTTTTGTGTTTTTGTTCTGGGAATTTGTGTAAGCGTTTTTTGCTTACATTTATAAATATACAACATTCAATTTATAAGTCAACTATTTTTCGAAAAAATGTTTATAATTTTCACTTATATAAATAAAAAAATTAATATTTTTGACTTATTAAAGTTATCTTTTTTTATATAGCTAAAAACAACAAATTAGCCAATACAAAGCTAATTGTATCGACTTTAATGAAATATATTTGGCTTTTTATAAAGTTAATGTGTCAGTCAAATTGAAAGTAAGTAATGTTAAGTTTTTCCCCTTGTGTAATGTTTTTAATTGCTCATGCTCTTGTTTCTTATGCTCAGAAAAGAGTGTTAGCTCTTTTTTAGAAAAAAGAAACCCCTATATCCTGCTGCATAAAAGTAGGATAAGTCGCTAGCAAATTGGTTAGAAAGTTAAAATTTTTTTACTGAATAAGGAAATCAAGCTTGCTTAGGCAGTTCTGTTGATGCTTGAAAACCTACATCTAAATCAGTAACGATTTCCATCGATGTAACTTGTTCCTTCAACCAATGATCAAACAATTCCTGCTGAATTTGCTCACGCAACTGCTCATCCAAGATAGGTTGAACAATTTCCTCTACCCAAATCAAATAAACTCCCTTGGAGGTTGAAATCGGCTTGAGAGGGGACGGTGGAGTAGCAGCAAACACAGCCGCTGCAATCTCTGGTCGAAAATCTTTACGACGTCGTATTCCTTTATATCCTCCAGCACGTCGAAGTTCAGGCTGTTGAATATATTCACGAGCTATTTCTTGGAAAATGATTTCGTTTGATTGCAGAGAATAAAACAGTTCTAGAGCTAAGTCTGTGTCATCCAAGATGACTTCATATGTGGCAGCACCAACGTAATTGAGTTGGTTTTCATAAAAGAAGCGTTCTATATGCCCAGCAAAGAGGTGATGAGCTAACTTAGTGGCTAGTACCTTGTTATGGATCAATTGTTCAAACTCAGGCAGAGAGAGATGATGTTTTTTGAGCCAGTTCCAAGTGTCTTGAGCTTTGACTAGTTTTTTGGCAAAGCGTAATCTATCTCCTTCCTGTTGAACTTCTTGTTCTAAGACTTGAATACCTGCTTCTTGGGCAGCTGATGCAATAATTTTTTGGGTTGCGATCGCTTGCACAACATCAGGGATTTGACAAGAAAGCTTTAAACTCTGAATCAGGTCTGAGGACGAAATGGTCAAAGGTTCTGACACGAGACGATTCTCCTGGGAATTTAAAACAGTTATCAGTTATCAGTTACCAGTTATCAGGTAGGAAACGGACTCATCCACCCCTTGTTCATTGCAGCTGGTACTGTTCACTGTTGAAGTTGACTTTTGACTAAACGTTTAAGCCACCTTTGTGCAATTTCTTAAATGGATCTAGGATGAAGTCTATGATACGCCGCTGGCGGATAACCACCTCAGCGGTTGCAGTCTGTCCAGGAATGAATTGAAGACGTTTGTTGCCATTCTCGATATACTGTTTATCCAAAGTAATTTCTAACTCAAAGTTTTCTACATTCCCTTGAGGCGTTTGGGTAACTTTGGAGTCTGGAGAAATCCAATTAACTTTTGCTGACACAATGCCATACTCCTGGAAAGGATAAGCATCAAACTTGACTTTGGCAGGCATACCCGCTTTTAAGAAGCCACTGTGCTGGTTTGGTATCACAGCCTTGAGTACTACACCAACTTGTAATGGTGCAATTTGAGCAACTCTTTGACCTGGTTGTAGTACGGCTCCCGGTTTGGTAGTGGGAAATTCAAAAATCACACCATCAATAGGCGATCGCACTACTCGTTGCTGCAACTGAATATTTGAGGCTGTTAATTGACTTTGAGTTTGGGAAATTTCCGATTGAACAGAATCAATTTGTGCTTGCAGTTCTTTGAGTTGTTCCTCTGCTTTGAGTTGTGCAAGTTCACCTGTATGAACCAGGCTTTGATAATTGCGTTGTTCTTCCTCCGCTTTGAGTTGTGCTTGCTGGATTTCAGACTGAGCTTGCTGAATGGTTCTTTGATAACTGCTTTGTTGTTCTTTTAAGCTCGACTGAGTCTGAGCAATATCTGATTTCGCTCGCAGAAGGTATTCGTAGTTTTCCTTTGCAGACTGTTGGATTTCCTCAAAACGCTCTTGTGGCATGACACCATCTTGATAGGCTTTTTTATAGCGTGGGACTTTTTCTTGAGAGGCCTGAAGACGAACTTCTGCTAACTTATAAGCTGACTTACTAGAATCAAGAGCTTGCTGCACTTGGGCTACTTTGGCCAGTTTTTCCTCTTTCTGTAAGTTATAAACGGATTTGAGAGTATCTAAATTCCGTCGCGCCTGGTCCACTTGAGACTGCTTTGCTAAGAGTTGAGCTTGGTTTTGTTGTTGCTGAGTACGCACAGAAAGCGTTAATTGATTTTTGAGTAGCTCTGAGCTCTTTCGCCGATTTTGGAGTCCGTCCAACTTTGTTTGAACCTGGTTAAGTTCAGTTTTGACAACCTGTGAGTCCAGTTCCAATAAAACTTGACCTGCTTTTACAGTTTCGCCTTCTTTGACCTTGACAGCAGTGACACTTCCACCGACTGGACTATCTAATTTTTGGGTTGCACCTTTAGGTTCAAGACGTCCTCTAGCACTCTCTGTCTCATCAACCTTTGAGAACATCGCCCAAGGTAAGACAATCAGGGCAAAAGCTGTCAACAAGTACAGCGAAGAACGCGTCCAAACTTTAGGTAAAGCATCTAACAGTTCTTCGGTTCCAGAAAACCAATTTTGTGTATCATCTGTTGCTTCTGTATGCTTAGATAACTCAGTAGATTCCGCACTTTTGGCTGAAGGAATGTAGTTTTTCTGCGGATCTGACTGGGGCGGAACTCCAGATGAGGGATCACGAGATGTGTTTGGCATAGTTAAGACTTACGCATTGTCAAAAAATTGATTATGTGAATTGAGTCAAATCTTAGGTTTGAACTTTTTTTAAGACGCATTATTTCGGCTCAATGATAATTGTCATTTGCAATATACACATGAAATATGAGGATTTGGTGAGTATTTTGTACATGGTTTTCAAGAAAAACGTCATTAACGGTTGCAGTTTAGTTAATCCACATTTTTCTTTGTACAGTGCGTAAGTCCTAATAGTTTTCGGCTAATGGTTCGCGAAATCAATGATCATCATTTAGGTGATCACTGCTAACTGTAGAAACTTAACCTACATGAGCAAGTTGTTGTTGATTCAGGTAGTAATAATGTCCTTTTTTAACGATTAATTCGTCGTGTGTCCCGCTTTCGATCAAGACACCTCGGTCTAACACCAGAATTAAATCAGCGTTGCGGACAGTGGAAAGGCGATGAGCAATAATCAGACTCGTGCGTCCTTGAAGAATAGTTTTTAGGTTGTTCTGAATGATTCGTTCGGATTCTGCATCCAGGCTACTGGTGGCTTCATCGAAAATTATAAATCGGGGATTACCTAGCAAGGCGCGGGCGATCGCCAGACGTTGGCGTTGTCCGCCAGAAAGCATCCCACCACCTTCACCAATTTCGGTGTCGTAACCCATTGCCATCTGCTGAATAAATTCATCTGCTCCAGCCAAACGTGCTGCTTCTATAATTTCTTCTAAAGAGGCTTCTGGATGGGCGATACCAATGTTTTCTCGAATTGTACCACCAAACAAGAAAGTATCTTGGTCTACCACACCCATTTGTTGTCGCAGGGATTTAAGAGTGATACTACTGACATCGTGACCATCGACTAAGACCTTGCCTTCGCTTGCAGGATATAGACCCAACATTAACTTTGACAAGGTTGTCTTTCCTGAACCACTGCGTCCCACCACCGCAACTGTTTGTTCCGGCTTAATTTCAAAGCTGAGATTTTCCAGGACGTTCGTCTGGCTTTCTGAGTGATAGCGGAAAGTGACATTATCAAAGCGAATGTGACCGCGCATCTGACGCAAAGGCTTGCGGGGTTTAGTTTGCAAGTCTTCTTCTGGTTCTGCATCCAGGACATCGTTGATGCGTTCCACAGAAATCACAATTTCTTGGAATTGATTCCACACCACGCTAAGTCGTTTGAAAGGGCTAAGGACATTGCCCAATAACATATTAAAAGCAATCAGTTGTCCTATGGTGAGTTCTTGATTAATCACTAGCGAGGCCCCGTACCATAGCAATGCCGTATGCATCACAGTGTCGATGACACCACTAATAATTTGCAGGTTATTGCCAATAATCTGTGCGCTAAAAGATTTTTTGGTCAAAGTATTCAGCAGTTCTTCCCAACGCCAACGCACGGTATGTTCAATTGACATTGAACGCACAGAACGAATACCTGTGAGGGCTTGAATCAGATAACTGCTTTGTTCCGCGCCTGCATTGAAAATCTCTCTGGACATCCGACGCAAGATGTTTGTAGAAGCTAGTGTCAGGATAAAAAATGGCGGTACAGTCATTAACCCTAGAAGTGCCATCCGCCAGTTATACCAAAACATCAATCCTGCATAAATAATCACCGTCAACAAATCCAGAATGATTGACAGCGTTTCGCCAGTCAGGAATTGTTGAATTTTTTGGTTTTCTTGGATGCGAGAGACAATATCTCCGACGTAGCGGGACTCGAAGAACGATAAAGGTAAGCGTAGGGTATGTTTGATGAAACCTACCAACAGTGCAATGCTGACACGGTTTGCTGTATGCGCTAAAAGATATTGCCTTAAGCCATTCACAGCGATGCTGAACAAACCAAATATGATCAACCCAACACAGACAGCGTTTAATGTAGAGGTGCTACCCTGAACAATGACTCTATCAAAAAGTAGTTGGGTAAATAGGGGCGTGATTAGCCCAAACGCCTGAATTAGTATTGAAGCAAAGAAAACTTCCAGTAGTACCCAAGTGTGGGGTTTGAGTAGCTCAAAAAACCTCCAAATGCCTGTGCTGTCATCTTCTGTTTCTTTGAGTACAGATGTGGGTTGCAGCAATAAGGCGTATCCAGTCCAACCTGCCTGAAATTCCTTTGGGCTGAGAATGCGTTGACCAATCCCAGGGTCACCCACAATCACTCGCTTTGAGGTAATTTCATAGAGGACGATGTAGTGTTTGCCTTCCCAATGGACAATCGCTGGTAGGGATTGTTGTGCTAGTTTATCAAAGCTGGCTTTGACGGGACGGGTTGCAAAGCCAACATTTTCGGCGGTGGCGGCTAAAGCACTGAGTGATGCACCAGACTTGTTGACGTTAGCTGACTCCCGCAGTCGATTCAGATTTAGGCGTTTGCCCCAATAGCGTGCTATCATTACCAGGCACGCGGCACCACAATCAGCAGCACTTTGCTGTGCAAAAAATGGGTAGCTTTTGGTTAGTTGTCCCCACGCTTGCCCGACTTTGACTTTGGGAGTTGGAAAGTAAGGGCGTGATTTTTTTGGTGGCTCTTGTCTTGTTGTCGCTGACTCCCGGTGGCGAAAAGGGATGACGTTTCCAGAAGGAGTAATTTGTTCTGATTTTGATTTGCGAGGACGTGACTTCTGTTCTTGAGGTGCGGGTGAACCTTGTTCGGGTTCTACCAACTGTGCTAATTGCTGAGCGTGTTCAATTACTGTTTGCCATTGTGTTTCTTTGAGATCGTAGGCGATCGTTGGCTCAGTTGTTTGCCAATCTCCCTGATCTGAGTGTGTAATAATTTGTCCTGGTGTCAAACTTTGACCATTTGTATGTCGCAGTTCTCCTTTGTACACCAGCCACAATTTACTATCTTTGGGTAGCGATATTTTTTGGTTGCTATCCAAAAAGTGTTGAGAGAAATAAGATAAACCTTTTAGTATTTCTGGTACATCTGGTGGCGGGCACTCGATTTGCGAATTTTGCCGACATCGCAGTAGTAAGTCCCATAATTGAGCGCGTTGCAGTAGGCGATCGCGAAACTTGGGATTATTATCTATCAAAGCTTTTAATATCTCTAGTTTGAGATAGCAAAGCTTGAGGTTAGTTGAAGCTTTGGCAATATATGGTAAAAAGTCTTGTTCTGGAAACAAGGTGGCTTCTGCGAAGCAAGAACCTGTACCTAGGGTTGTGATTAAGTTCTCTGCGCTATCTAAGAGTCTGACTTTGCCACGAAGAACTATATAAATTCCGGCAATACTGTCTGTTGTTTGCAAAAACTGCTTTGTGGGTGTTGGTTCCAGGATTTCTGCCTGTGCAATACACCCTGCTAGTTCCTGTTGTGAAACAACCTGCTCAAAAGCATCAGCAAGTTGTTGACACAGTTGCTGCAAAAATTCTGATGACATTTCGTTTCTTCCTCCACAACAATTCAGTCTTTACTCTCAACTAAACTGGTTGACCGTAAACTACACTCTCGTTGAGCCAGCAGTTGCAGAGTAGCATACACCCATCTATCAATAGTGCTATTTAAGCTTGCAAAAGCTTGCCGTTGAGTTATCTGGTGTAACATAATATTAGTTAACGTCAAAAAAGTGGGCACATGAATCCGCTGTAGCTGTTGCAAGTTCCCGCGCAAAGGGTTGACAGCCACATACTTAATTAGTCCTGGGAAGCTAATTAATTGTGTGTTTGACGTATAGCTAACCTTGGGAACCGCTCCCCTACTGTTATGGGGTTTAGGGGGGCTATCCCAGGTTTATATACTTTGATTCTTCTATCTTCCGGTTTCTGGGGTAACCGCAACGAATAGAGTAATCAAAGAGTTGCAAACACATCAAATTTATTTGAATTTAAAGAGAAAGCTATAAAGACGCACCGACTAACAAAGTAAGAATAAATTTTATTAGTAAATGGCAGTAAGCATCCCTGAGTCAACAAACTGAAAAACATGGCTGTTAGATCCTTTACATACAACACTATGTTGTTAATATGATGTTAGAGAGTATACAAGCAGTTACTTGATCATGAGTCGAAGGACTCCTTCTAAGTATCCTGCAAGATAGCCACTGTATCTGAAATTGAATCAAAATCCAACCGAAACCTAAGAACTAATCAGAATTTGGCAGAGCAAAGATCTGAGTCTGTCTGGCTCAGGGTGAATTCTGTTTACAAGGAACTTCCAGGTAACTTCAGAAAAGAAAAACAGTTAACTTTGCTGTCGGAACAGTATAAATTCGTTATTTTCGCGCCTGCAGCGAGAAATTGGTGACTGCAGGCAAGAATATAATTTTTACCTACCAATGGAGCACCTACTAGGTTGCTCTTCAATCAGGAATATGGGTTATGAGACTTGGGAGTGATAAAAAAACAACTCCAGGAATTAATCTAGCACACTCCTTCAATGAAACTACCAAACAATTTATTAGTAAATTTTCGTACCTCTTGTCAAGAGGTCTTTATAAAGTCTTTATTCTTCATCTTTACTTTTGAAAAAAAATATATTAACTTTATCATTATTTTATATTAATGTTTGTGTAAAAAAAAATTTTTGTGTATAAAAATCTAAATTCATATTATTTTTTAATAATTTGAAATAAAAGTTGGCATTGAGTAACCAATAATACATTTTGAGAAAAAGTCAAAAGTAAAAAGTTGTATCTTTAAACGTCAACTACACAAGTGATTTTCATGTAACTAACTAAAGCATAAGAATTTCATACTTTAGTAGTATTGACAGTATTAACAAAACATAATTCGAAAAAGTAATATCTTTACTAGCACAGGTTGCCTCAAGTGAATCTGCTCTCAGCCTGGCTTCTTTCTAGATGCCTACGTATGTAGCGGTACGTACGTAGTGGTGAGACAGTGAGCAGTTCCGAGGAAGGGCTGGTAGCCTATCTCCTTGACTAAACCCTCGTTGAATACACCTGCGGTGCATGTCCCGGCTTGTAGACACCCTTTGAGCCGCTTCCCAGACGATAGCATTAGGCATTTTCCCTCTGGAAGAAACGGAGCGTGCGAATGATGAGTTTCCCGCGCCTTTGCGACTGCCTAAAGCCCAGATACTTGAAGAAGAATTCAGTTGTCAGAAGGCAGAACCCAGCAATATGATTGGATCGGTGCAGCACCCAACCAATTGAATACAACGCTCTTATCCTGCACCAGGGTTACCCTTCGACAAAGCTCATTAAAGCCCTCCCGCAGTACTGGCGACCGTATAGACGGTGGGGTTTTAAACTCAAAGACTTCCGTTCGCTGAACTCTACAATTTATGCGCTTGTCTTTCTTTCTTTCTTATTCTGATTCCTCAGTTCTGAGTTCTGAGTTCTTTTTGATAAGACTTATGGGGTTGTGCGCTTGGGAGGAAACGTAAGCAACAGACAACTTTTGGCACACAAGTGTCCTGCTCAATCTAGATTGTTTCAGTGTTTTTAGCTTTAAGCGAACCGTATTAAAACAAAAACTGGAAGCTAACTTATCGTTTGAGCTTCCAGTGATTTCTACATAAATTACAAGTAAACTTGCGCAGTGACAGTCCTATTTTGGGAGGAGTAGGATGACACTTATTCACACACAAGTAAGAAAAAACTATAAGTTCTACAAGCCTTGACAACAGTCTGGTGTTGCTATTTCGTTTTTCACACTAAAAGTTCTGTCAGCTTTGCTACAACCTAGAATAGATTAGGTAGCAGCCTTACATCTTTGGATTGGGGGAAGATACCACTCCAATTTCTCTTTGCTGAGACTTTTTGTGAAAAAGAACCACCATTTGCAACTTTGGATCTGTTGGTCTACGTGTAGAAGTTATATACTCTACAAGATGCTGACGATTTCGGCAACAGATTCGACATATTTAACAGTTAAGAAAAATTATATATAATCATTTCTTCTCTCCTTTAGAATAAATTTTAGGCATCAATCGATTTCTTTGATGTTATTTATAATTTATACAAAATAGGTTGTATCAATATGCCACTTTGGCATATTTAAAATAAAAAGCTGTCAGTTATCTAAATTGCGTAGTTACTTATCAAGTTATCCATAGCAGAATATGGATCAGTTAAAGTCTAAAACTTAGAGAAACTCTAGATTTTTAACCAAGTACGTATCAGCTTACTCCGCCCTCACGGACACCCTCTGTTAGGCAAAAAGACGGGTACTCCGAGTTCCCACGTTCGCAAAGTAGCTTGCCTTTAAGGCATAGGGCATTGGGCATAAGGGGACAGGGGTGAGATTTTTGCTCCACAACTTCGGTTTTTAACTTCAAAACCGCCATGCTATAGATATTACAGCAGTTTTCGGGTAAATAAACCACACTCTCCGGGGCGCAATGCCTTGTACCCCTATAAAAAATAGTGGTTCAAATAGATGAAAATCGCTGTAAATCAGCATGGCAGATACTAAACAACTCAAAGATGTGTCTTTTGTGAATCTATTTACTCCAGCAAGTGTGTAATTGAATTTACAGAATTTAAGAGAAAAGATTAACTTGTTCTGAAGCCATTTCAGGACTGGTGGATTCATATTCGTCCACTTGTGTTGTTAACCACTGTTCCAAATTCCCACCACGGGTTTTTGTTTATTTCTTACCAACCACCTCAAGTAATGGTCTATCTTTAATTTTGCTGAGGCAGTTAGTTGATGTGAGATGGCTTTGGGACCTTTTGTCAGAAGAGATATTAGTAACTTTGAGATTTTCGTTTTCCTGTTGATTTGACCTACTAACATGAGAATTTTCTTTAAGCAGTCGGTTGTAAGTACGGTAGGGAATGTAATGTAGAGGATTGTAGCCTGCAAAACGTAGCATAAGAACACAAGCCCAGGAATACTTACCAGCAAGAATAGCCTCAACGACTTGGTCGAATTGTTCTGGAGGAAGTTTTTTATCTAACTGATGACTGCAAGACATATTTTGGTTCATGGTATTTGTGTTGTTGTGAAAGTAAATTAGCTGATCAGTTTCTTTGGTTATTTGTGTTCAATTGAAGGTATATCAACTGTTCTTGCCTGTTTGCAGATATTGCATTGCTTTAAAGGAAATATCAGTGATAGGGCGATAGGGAACTATTTTGCAGCGGCTGGGAGTTTTGGTGTTGAGAGAATAGATGTAGCTTTTTTAACTAGTACTGAAATCGACCTTTCTAAATGCATCAAGATTGATTTGCACTTTTTTATTTTGCAAGTTAGTCATTCCCATAACCAATTGCTGAATCTGCCTTTGGTTTAGTCGTTCTGTAGGCTGTGTTGGCATTTCTGCGTTTTGTGGTTCGAGTTTATCTGATGCTCCTAAGCCAGCTTTGTTCTCTTGTGCTCTGGCTAATGCACGAGTTTGAGCAAGTGTTCGAGTTCGAGCCATCAAATCTTTGATGTGGTTGAAGTGTGTTTGGTCGGGTGCTAAATCTTGGTTTTGCACTTCAACTTTTGAAAGCAAAGGCTCTGTGTCAAATTCTGCAACAACCTGACCTGTTTTGAACTCTTGAACTTCTTTAACTCCAGTCTTAAGGACTTTGCTCAGATCTTGTAGCTGAAGTTTGTGAGGCGAATCTAGTGCTACAAATTTTTCTCGAACATGACTGACCTGTTGAATCTTTCCTGTCCACGCCCAAACAACAACCGTTGTAAAAAAAGTTATGCTCCTCAACGTCACTAAATGAGCAACGGTTAAAGGTAGTTGATCAAGCAATGTCTCTAAGGATGTAGAGCAATATCCTGCATTTTTATTTGCTATTTGAGGCTTTGTAACCCTCGGGAAGCGTGTCTCTATAGGTGCTTTTGGTAAAGCCTCTTTTATTGAAGTTAAATGATTTGCGTAGATGAATGCTGTTTGTGAAACCGAATCACAGCAGGGATACAACTTATGAAAATTTATCCCTGTATTCTCTGTTGTGCTTAAGGTTTCCACTGCATTTGACCTGATGATACTGTTCATGATCTGTCCTGATGATCCCAAACCTGACTTTCTATTCAAGTCTTTTTGCTGCTAAGCCGGAATGATGTTATGTTTCGATGAAATTCAGCAGCTAGTTTTTAAAAAAGCAATTTCTACAGACGGACACAATACAATAGAGGGTTATTAAACTTACAATTTTGATTTCCAGACCACTCAGTTGCTGGTGAGTTATCGACTGTAACTTTTGCTTACTTTACCAGAGAACTTAATTTACCTTATCCATGTTATATATCTGCTCTGAAAAATTTTCTAGTGGGTTTCCGTAGATGCAATTTTATCTTTTTAAAATTTTACTCTCCCCTAATTAAGTTATTTGTTTCTGTTACAACTAACTTCCATTTTTATACCAAATAATTAGGAGTCATTAAGTAAAATAGCATACTTTTTAGGGTTGATGAGAAAAATTAAGCATCCCTAATCCTTAATCCCCATATTCGTATTTATACTATTTTTTTCCGTAAATGTCATCTCCTAAATTATTTTTTTTCAACGTTATTTCGATTATCTTTCTAGATTAACTCAATTTTTATCAACTTTACGTTTTCTGTCTAAAGTGTTAGATATTAGGGGGTAATACCCCTCATACACACTGAATGTAAGGCTTTTATCTCCTCAAGAAGTATCTAGATTTGAGATGTGAGTAAATGTTCTAATACTTTCAAAATATATCAGCAAAAGTAGCATTTAGACAATCTTTACTAGAGAGAATTCGTGAGAATATTTTTTACAATTGCCGGAAAACATATTGTTATCGTTATCTCACTTAAGATCCACCACATAGTTAAATTTTCATTTTCACAGGCAAATCCAAATCTACGATGAGTTTGTTATGGACTTGGCACAAAAAATCTTAAAATAATGCTGATATATTCTGATTACATGACATATTCATGGTAAAATTTTAAGACTTTTTAGAGATAGACTGTCTTAATTACAACCAAACACTGTCTAAGGTATTTGAGAAAGCAAAAGTAGCATACTGCGACTGTGTAGATTTCTTGAATTTTTCAGTCAAAAAGGAGAAGTCGTACAATATGCTGCTCGCTAAATTTAAAAAATACTTGTATTTATTTGAAATTTTGACGCTACACAGTTCAGTTGTTTCTTAGTACTGAGTAGGATGTAAAGAAGCCGTGTAGAAGGGAAAATATTTCACACTAATCACACGCCATTTGCTATCCTTAAAACCCTTGAAGTATGTTTATGACAGGCTACACTTTGGTGTAGTCTGTCTGTAGGAATTACACAGACGTACTGGCGCTGGCTAGCAAGTGGCGTTTCAAGCAACGATCGCGACTAACATTTACCACTACAACAGCTAATCATCGCCAGATAATCTGCACCACAATCTGATGAACTCTGTTGTTGAATAAAAAGATAGCGACGCCATAACCGGATCATTCAAGGGCACAGATGAATTGCTTGTTGGTAAAAATCAATATTTGCTATGGTTTCAGCAGCTTTTGAACTCTGAACCTTGGAAAGAACTGCTCTTTACCTATAAATTTCTGTTCTCAGTGAACTGTTCACGACGAAAATATATTCATCGTTTCGTCTGTGTGTTTAAATAAACTGGACAATGTTGTTTTGTGTTGAAGCGAAAAGATTGAGAAGCCTTTCAAAAAAGATTTACAGCAATTTTGAATTGAAAGAAACTCCCTACCCGGAAACTTGTCATCTGTAAACATTTCTCTACATTACTAGTTTTTCATGTATTTCAAGCTACTAGTTTTTAGATTGTTCAACAGTAACTCCCTACTTATAAGCCCTTAAAACTCGGTGTGAATCGATATATTATAAGAGCAGTCCTAAATAATACTTCTGGAGTTAGTAGCTCAAGTCCGGAAAGAGGTGAAAAAATATTGTCTGACAGATAAAAACGACTTGAATTGTTAGGTATAAAATGTTAATTTCGCATAGAAAATAGACAGCAGGTAAAAATCCCTAACCTGTAACCTATGGCTAATCAATGAGCAAATAAATTGCCCAAATTGCCATAGCACGAAGATAAGTACTAGCACGGAAAGTACCAACAACAGTGATAGCTTCAGGTGTGCGGAATTGTAGCCCATTCTCATAAATTTGCTGCACCACAGCGTATGCAATCCTAAAAGCTTCATCCTTCATTTCCATTTGCACAAGAAAAGCCGCCAATCCAAAATTTATTCCCGTCCAAATCTCCAAGGGATGAGTTGCGTTGGGGTTCTCTGGGGAACCATCAGGACGAACACCGTTAGCAGCACCGAACTTCCCATCGTAAAACTTGAGGAAACAAGCATCGTAAACAGTTTTTAAAGCAGAGAGGATGCACTCAACAGGTACAATATCCGGTAGACCCAACAAACGAGCATAGAATTGCCCACATAACTGGTCTGCCATAACCACATCAGATCCACTCTCACTATCCAGTCGATAGTATTGCCCATTCCAGAGTTTTTCTTGGTAAATAGGGCGAGATTGTGTCAGCCAAGTTTCGTAGATAGACTTTTGTTGAACCAATTCCTCTATGTCAATGGATGCTTTCCAAGGGCGATCGCACTCCTGTGTAGAGGTGTTTTCCTTTTGGTCTATGGAGTTTAATAAAATATCGCAAATGGCGATCGCCGCTTCCATTGCCGCCAACCACAACCCACCACAATAAGCGCTGACTCCTACCAAGCGCCAGTCATCAAAAGTTTGGTCAGGTGCGCCAGAATTTTCCGGAATACCATCTTCATCTTTATCAAACCTTTTCAGGTAGTCTAGAGTTTGCACAACAGGATTCCAACACTCTGCCAGGAATTCCACATCGTCAGCACCTGTCAGCAGGAAGTCTCGGTACACTTGCAATACAAAATCACAACCTAAATCTTTCCAAAGATTGCAATCTTGATAACTTGTATAATTTGTTTTCTCCCAGACATGTTCGTTTGGTGCACCTAAATCGTGAGGTGTAGCGCCTGCGGTTTTACGAACTGCCATCGGACTTTCCGCACCAATCACGTAATAGTAGCCAATAATACGGTGTGTCTCGTCACAACTGGGAATTGCTCGTGCAAAGGCACGTATCACCGCCTTCTCTAGTTCTGGAAACAGCATCAAGAGGGCGAAAGAACCATAAAGCCGCACATCCAAACTTTCATACCAGCGGTAATCTAAGCACTCTAATACGGCAAACTGACCAACAGGGTCGCGATCACTTGCCGCACTCCAGAGAGTTCCACCACTGGTCAGATCATAAAGCTCATTAAACAGAGCCATTTTGAACCAGTCTGGCAAGTCTTGGCGCTCAATAATTGGCTGTTGCCAAGATTGAATCTGTTGTTGCCAAACATGATATTCTGCTAAAGCGGTGGATGCTATTGTCCAAGCATTCTTTCCACTTTTACCAAAAAAGTCGGTATATCTGCGATAATATGTAGTCCCGGCGGCAAATTCTGTGATCGGCAAATCCCAAGTCAGTGCGAAGGGAATTTCGAGAGTTTCGCCTGGTTGAAGAGTGAAACGTACAGCAAGAGCCACCCCTATCTGTTCACCTTCTGCTGCTGGAGTATTATCGACGTGATTAGGCAAAGAGCCATCTTGGGCGAAGCTTTGCCAGACTTCTTCCCCAGTCCCAACTGGATTCCAACGCGTGTGGTACTGGACTTCAACATTTGGTTGTTTGCGAGTAGCAATACACCACTGTCCCTCTCCTTCTTGAGGGGGTTCAGTCATATTAACCGGCTCCAACAACAATCCAATACTTTCGTTGTTTTCAACTATCCGGTTAAAATTACCTTGACTTTCGCCTAAACGTGGCTGATAGTCATAAACTGGGCTTCCATCATCCCGCACCCGAACCAGAGGAGATTTCACAGCATTAGTAAACCAGCCAACCATATTTTCCCAAGTGAGCATGATACTAAGACTAATAGGTGCATGAGTTGGGTTGTGTGCAGTCCACAGAAACACCGCGACTGGATAGCTTGCTTGTTGATAATTTCCTGCCCAAATAGGAGAGAATTGCTCACAGGTTAACTCTGCTTGAAACACCCCTTCATAAACAAACCAGCTACGAGGGTATAGAGCGTGATAAGTTCCCGTTTGGGATTGGGGTGATGAGGGAGTCACAGAAGTTTGTTTCACTTCCTCACTGTTTTCTTCTCTCCCTACTTTCTTACTTCCCGGATACCACTGCCATGTTCTAAGGCTTGCGTCTTCAGGAGGTTCAGTACACAAAGCGCAGGCTTGCGAGGATGAGCCAAAAGATTCAAATACACTGAATTGACACGCGGGGATGTTTTTGAATACATGTTCACCGCCGTCAATGTGCCACAAATTAAAATCTCCCCGTGAGGAACGACCAATACAACCTGCACCAAAACCGCCCAAAGGCATACCGTGCCAATAACCATCATCAATATTGCTGGCATAACGGACTGTGTAAGGTTCGTCCCAACCTAAACCGATGGGACGACTCCAAGTGCAAGAGGGAATTACGGAAGATGGCAGTTTTCTCATCATTGGATTATACAGCGTTTAGGTATCCGTTCCTAGATCTGTAAGTAATGTCGAAATTTTTTAATTGTCTTGCTCTACGTCAACAATCACTCGTAAATCAGCTTGTGGCATCAGCCGCTGCAAAATTGTAAGATGACCATCGGCATCACTGCGGCTGCGGAATCGATTCATCACAATTCGCTCAGTTGGTGAAACCAAGTGAACAACAGCCCACGGTGCAAGTGCTGTGCGGTATGTTTTAGTTTGTCGCTTTAACAAGAAAACCTCCTATGACATCCATAAGACACGAATTGATACAGTTGTCATTAACTGATTCATGTCTGCTTCTTTTGTAATCGATAGATACTGTCGTTGTAATCAGCAGATGTTCAGATTTTTTACAAGCATAATTTCTGGACTTCGCACTGACAAAAGGTAGTGCCAGACAAAAGCTTACCTCTATTCACACAATTCATACTTGCATGAATGAAGCGATGAACATGTCACTTTACCAGTTATCACGTAAGGTTTCGCTCAGTGGTAGCAGTTCTAAGCCACTAGCCTACTTTTAAGGTTTCCCTGAAAGCAGCAGCTTGTCTCACCATACGCATACAGCGAGTGTGGCTGACAGGTGGCACTGATTTAAGGAAAAGGCAAATATTTATGCAAGGCGCTAGCTGGTAGTGCTTGCCTGATAATTATTTTCCAACTCACACCAAAAAGTGTTGATCGTTTTGTCTTTGAACGTGCTAATATGTACGTCAACAAGTAACCAGAATCAACCTTAAAAACTTCAGACAAAAACAGCAATCTAGTCTAGAAAAACTAGAGGCATTGGTTGAATCTAAATTTTCTTGTTATTAACTATTGCTAACTGGAAAAAAGTCCACGATTTGATAACGCAACTATGTGGCTCGTGAGTTAGAGTTTCTTTAAAAACCCTTATTAGAGCTTCTCAACTAAATATTAAGAGCATTTTCTACAAGCCACTATCAACATGGTGTCTTGCGACAAACTAGTATACTTGCATCAAACCAAACCGAACTGGAAACCCACCGCCAAAGGTACTTCATGGCTAGTGATAGATTATAGATTTTGTAACTACTGCAAAAACAAACTCTCCAATAAACTCTCTAAATTGATATTAGACCCATATTGCTCATATCAGAGAGAGGGGTTTGAACCCTTTTTTGGAAAAACTCCGCAACCAATGCCGAAATCCCGAAATTATTTGTAAACAGAACGGGAATTGCTGCAAAATTTTGTTGAATCCTTTGCCAAGCACAGAATAAGATTCCTGGTTGTTTGAGTTCCAAAGCACTTGAGAGAGAAATTTGCTTGTTTGTCGGTTGAGAGGATGATGTTTGCAAGTTACCAGAAAGAGCACTGCCCTTTACAGCAAAACTGGAATCCCACACAGATACTTTGTTGGTGAAGTACAGATTAGCTAATCTCAACACCTCTAAGCAAAATCTACCACTACCGCGTTCATCGTCCATATTCACATGATGCTCCCCGATGATCTGAATTTTCTTGTTCACATTTACATCCCTAAAAAAGAAGAACAGGAAAAAAGAAACTAGATGAAAAAATTTAACATCATTACTAGTTAAATCTCGTACAAGTTAAATTGACCAAAGAAATCCCCAGGTGACAAGCCTGGGGAGGATGCAAACCATGAAAGCATAACGATTAATACTGATTTAGTATCGTACAGTACCAGGCTCGTCATTAACCGAAAAGAGGAGTTTTAGCTTTCTGATTGCTTTTTGGTGCAATCACCTATTAACAGCTACAATACTGCTCACAAAATCAATCTGGTTGCCAAAATGCCACATTAGGCGACGGAAACATCAGACCATACATCTTAGTAAATGTGGGTAATGACCCCCTATACCTGATACCTCTACAGTCAGTTACAGTAAATATGCAACGGTCTTATTTCAAATCCAACAAGCCGTTTTCTTTCAACTTAGGATGAAAGCGAATTTGTGTTTGTAAACCACGTAATTCTAAAACTGCTATGATTTCAGCTTCTACGCGACGTGCCACATTTTTAATGATTTTAGTTTGCGCTATTTCATCATTGGCAGGATTGTTATAATTTGCCTGTTCTTCAGGCGTCATGGTTGCTTTGGCATCTATCGCTTGCGTCCACTTGTCTTTATTATCTTGATTTCCAGTAGGGACAGTGCCATTTTCAGCAATCCAAGTTTGCTCTATCTTTTCTAAAATCGTACGATTAGGACGTTCAATTGTTTCAGCTTTCACCCAATAACAATTTTTGGGTTGACGTACTAAGTGCTGCTTCAAGCTGAGATAAACATCACGGGAATATCCTACAAACTGCAACACTTTTTCTTGATCGAAAATTGCGTATACTCCAATTTTACCTTGCAATTGTTCTGGCAATTGACCGTTCTCGTCAATATATGGAATGTACTCAATATTGGTTAAAGAAGGAATATTTATTTCTGTTGTCATAAAGAAAGTTGAAAACGGTTATTAGTTAGGTTTAGTAGTCATGCTTGCTGACAAAACTCATAAGTAATAATAACTTTTCTACAAATTGCATAAACGCATTTGATTTGCAATGATTTGTTAAGAACTGAAAAAAGATGAAGTATTGGAGATATTCTACTCCCTTCTTGCCACAAAATTATTTAAAGGCAGCAACCGTGAGACCAGCGCTCTTGGTTGGGTTTCCAACGCCCGGAGGGTGGGCGAAACTGGAAGCCTACACTCTACATAAAGTATGCAGTGTAGGCACTTGACAATAACCTCTTCTACAACACTTGCAAAAGCTGTTTAATTTTAGTACCTTGGCGTTGCTTGAATTCTGTCGGAAAATTTAAATCAATGACAATCCTGTCATCTATCTCTTCTTTCACCACAAAAATTTCAGCAACCAACTTACTAGGTGAGGGATTCCCCTCCTCTCGACTCAACAGCAAACCAACGAGTGGTTTGAGATTTCGCATCTTGTGCAAGTCTTCTTGTCCAAGCAGTCTATTACCGGATTTGGATTTTTTACTCCGCATTTCCAGCCGTAAACCTGTTACCCCTAGTTCTGTGGCAATTCCAGGGAAGAAATGACCATCCCAGTAAAGTTCACCAACGGCACTCACCCGTTTGCGTACCTGGTTACGGATGATGGGTTTGAGATCCCGAAAAGAGCGAGTCAGACTGGTAGCAAGGAAGCCAAGAGAAGTCATTGGTTGATCTACAGACTCCCGCTTCTGAGAATACCACTCTCGTACATCAGAATACAAAATCAGGATTAAATTATCCATTTGGGCGCGGTTAGGACTGACAAAGTCAATTGCCAAAAGCGTCTTTTCATCACTTACAGGAGAAACTCGCACAACCCTTGCTGTGAGGGAGACACGAGCAGTAAAATCTCCCATGATCTCAACATCAACTTCATCTGGTAAATTAGGCCAAGATTCTAAAGAAATCAACGCTCCAGTTTCTGAGATATTGACTGTTTCGCCCCTAAATGTGTAGTTACCACTAGTAATAACCACATTAAGGCGTCGCTGCAAACGGTGAGAAGCACGCACTTGCGGCTGTTCAAAGCCAACCAGTAATGCTGCGATCAGCAGAATCAAATTAAAACCTGACCACAAGGTATTGACTAAAACTGCTTGCCAATCCTCTGGACGAAGTAGCAACCAGTAGGGAACAGCAAATAAGGAAGCGCTAACAAACACACTCACGACTATTAGACCACGCATTGACTGCCAGTCAAAGGTACGTTTGCTAATACTCACTCCTTTGTCAGTCACGTTAAATGAACCAAGTTTGGGGTTGATCAGCGCCAACATCGTCACCCACCCCGCTTGGAAAGCCATAACAAATTCAAAAATTTCGTTCCAAAAAGAAAACCGGACGTTTTTGTAAATGAGATGGTTGGTGAATAAAGCCAGAAGAATGTGTGGTACGGCGTATGCCAGAGTTTCCAAACCTAGACCTCGGATGGGATTGATACCAAACAATAAGAACAAGGTGGGAACAACTGCATACACCAGTCGGGGATATCCATATAAGAAGTGCGAAGTCGCACTGAAATAACAAATCCGTTGAGGAATCGTTAATTTCAGCCAGGGATTAAACAGAGGGTTTTCCAGTCGCAGAATCTGCGCCATACCCCTAGCCCAGCGCACTTGTTGACCGACATAGGAAGAGAACGTATCTGGGGCTAACCCAGCTACCATGATTTTGTCGTAATAAACAGACTTGTAACCGCGAGAGTGCAACCGTAGTGCTGTGTGACAATCCTCTGTCACAGTTTCAACGGCAATTCCCCCAACTTCCAAGGCGTGGGACTTGCGAATTATAGCTGCTGAACCGCAGAAAAAGGCAGCATTCCAAAAATCATTGCCTTTTTGCAGCACTTTATAAAACAGTTCATTACCTACAGGGATGCTACCACGAGTGAGCAAATTGCGCTCAAAGGGGTCAGGATTATAGAACCAGTGGGGGGTTTGGACAAACGATACCTTTGGATCGTAGAAAAAGCCTACTGCATTCAGCAGAAATTGACGCGAGGGGATATGGTCGCAGTCTAAAATCAAAACTAAGTCACCATCAGTTTTGTTAAAGGCATTGTTGATATTACCTGCCTTAGCATGCTTGTTGTTGTCCCGCGTCATGTGGGTGCAACCAATTTCTTCACACATTAGCCGGATCTGTTCTCGTCTTGCCCGGAACTTCTCTCGACGTGGGTCGTTTTCTTGGTACCTTTCTGGACGACCATCATCTAAGACATAAATCATTTTTTTACCAGGGGCATAATCGCAAGCTATTGCTGATAAAGCAGTCTTGCGAACAATTTCAACATCTTCGTTGAAGGTGGGAATGTAAATATCGACATTGAACCATTCTTCTTGAGGGATGTTAGAAAGACTAACCGGCTGACGTTCTTTGATTCTTAGGGTTTGAAAATAAGCCAGTACCAAGGTGAGAACAGCGTACAGTTCAGCAGCATACAGAAATAAGCAAACAATGCTGTTAAGCAAGCCATCAAAGTTAAGAGTGTAACTTGTGCGGTAAAACAAATAACGCAACGTTGTTACCAAACTCAGCCACACCATAAATAAGTGATAATACTGGCTAGTTTCCGCAGAAGACTCTTGATCCTCAGCTCGCATGATCAATTGACCAAGTATTACCAAAAACAAGCCAATGACTGCTTGTTGCCAGATTCGTAGGGGGGCAATCATCAGTGGAACTGAAAGAACCAGAAGCAGCAAAACAAGCCACTTAAACTGTTTGGCACCCACATTTTCTAAAGCGCGGTCAAAAAATCGGGGCGTGAGATCAATGAGCCATCGACTTAAGTTAAAACGCCCTCGATTAGGGGAATTTGATGAAGAAGACATTTTTCGGTTTTGGATTTTAGATTTTCAAATTGGGATTTCAACCGCAGATAAATGCAGAGAATTGTCTGTTAGATCCGCGTGTATCGGCGGTGACAATTAATTCCTATCAGCACCAGCAAGGCGCTTGAGATACAACTGAATAATTCCATAAAGTAAAAGCGAGACACCTACAATACCGATAGGTAGCAGGAGCCAATTTTCTTGCAGCAAGCGCGATGTCTTACTGAGTAAATTGGTATTTTCTACACGAGTTTTTGAGGGAGCACTACGGATAAACTGTAGTTGATAATCGCCTGTATCGTAGGGAGATGGATTGTTATTATCGCTACCAACTAGCACTGTATCCTGCTTTAATTGGAAGAACAACGGGTCTTGCTCAACCACTTGTCGTACTCGCTGTAAACCAGTTTCTGTCTGAGCTGTTAAAGCCAGAATGACGTGCTCGTTACTCCAAGGGGAAACAATTTGCTTAATCAAACCTTGTGAATCCTGTGGAGTTTGAATCGTACCTTGAGCTAATACGCGAGAGAATCCTTGACTCAAGTTAAAGCCAGTGGATCTAAAGACTTCCGGAAAAGGAAATTTATCCCGCGTACCAATTCCCACAAGATGGTCATTCTTGCGAACTGAGTCAGGAATTGATTCTGGCGTATAAACCTGGAATTTGATAGACTCTGCTTGACTCAGCCGTCCCAAACGTTCGCTCAATGCTAGCAAGGTGAGTATATCTGTATTAGATGGGTTTTGTGGCAAGACGATCGCCGTTCTAGATAAATCCTGAGGTGCAGCAAACGGAAAACCAAATTGCAACAACTTTAAATCTGGAAGTTGTACAGAAGGTTCCCGTTTTAACTCGAAGCTTGTATCAGCATGAAGTGTACCTATTAACTGTTGATCTGCTGCGCTCAGACATTTTTGCTTGTCAAATGGTTCTTTGGGATTCATCCGGAAGAACACTTGGAGTTGAGAGTTGGACTGCAACAAGCTTGCTGGTAAATCAACTTTCAAGGTTTGGCGGGTTTCTCCAGAATCTGAAGTCAGACGTGTCCCGCCAATGTATCTGCCGTCGAGTAACACTTCGAGCGCAGAGGTTCTCGGGTTCATCTGTGGACCATAGCTGTAAACTAGGTTCATGGAACTGCCACGCAAAAATCTGTCATCAGGTAAAGTGCGGAAATCAATTGTAACAGGCGCTGTTGCTGAACCACGCACAGTCACATCACCAAAACCTTCATTATTGAGTGGAGTTCTTATGTCGCTGAGTCTAAAATTATTTTCTTCTGGAATATAACGAGGCCATTGTCGAGGTTCAGGTGTTGTCGCTTCTTTAACTTTATTGACAAAAATGATTGAACCTGTTCCCGTTTTTCGCAAGTCTGGCTGCACCAAAAACTGTACTGCGTTTGCCACACCCTTTGGTCCATTACCAGTCGCAATTAAGATAGGTGTACCATCTTTTTCTTTTGTCGTCGCTGCGATCAGCACTCCTGTATCTTCTGGTATAGGTTTTTGATTGATATCGAGAATTTGAGTACCAGCTATAGAAAGAGGTAATTTCAAAGAGGTTAAAGCTGGCTGCTCACTCGGAGTGCCAATGATCACTAACCGCTGTTCAGGTTTTACACTCTTTATATCAGATACCAAGCTCGTTTTTATGGGGCGAAAATCTGCAAATCTACCAAATGCCGCTTGCAAACGAGCGGTTGTTGTCAACCAATATTGATTGACTTGATTTGGTTGGACGTAAACAATATTGTTAGTTTCTAAGCCGAGTTGATCAAAGAAAGGATAGGGATAGCGGGTAAAGTTGAGAGGAATTGGCTGCCTTTTGAAACCGAAAATTAATTTGGAATCTGGCAGAATATCCGTCCACAAATTAGGATCATGAGGATCACTACATTGTTGTGATGTATTTTGCTGAGCAACAAACTTGATTTCGTTGTAGTCCTGAAGCAGCTTAGGATCAATATTATTGATCAGCACCTGACCAACTTGGGACTGTTTACGGTTGAGCGATATGCTGCCTACGGCAGTGTCATTGATAAATACCGTTAGATTAGAACGGTTGGCATACAGTGATGGTGAGTGCTGGAATTTAATTAAAGCTTGAAGCTTTCCGATTTTCCAGCCACGAGGACGGTTAAAGCCAAGGCGGGCTTCCGCATTCAGTCCTCGTAGACGCATACGGTTGCCGACAATCGGACTGCGGTTAAATTCCAGGTTGTACGTTATCAAATTCTTTGGATCATCAGCCTCTTTTTTGTTTTCGCTTGTGTCTTCTTTTTCTTCTTCTTCTAGGCTATCGACTTTGGGTTTTTTTGCTTGAGCCAACAAAATAGTTTGCTTTTTTTCAGAAGACTTTTGCCGCTGATAAATTTCACTATTTTTTTGTGAGTTATCCTCTAGTAAACCTTCTTCGCTACGAGCTTGAGCGTTTGGTAATGAAGTAGGAAACAGTAACAAGCAAAAAGTCAAAATAATTGCTTTTGTGCTGATTTTGGAAGGATGAAACAACGACTTCATATGACGGTGTCACTTCAGGGATAGTAGGATTTTTTCTGGTTTTGTGGTTGTGATTTGTGTGAGTTTGGTTGGCGAGATGTACCCACTTAAAACTTGTTATTTATTGAACTCAAAAGGGAACACTATAAAAAAGAACACTATAAAAGGGAACACTATTTTTAATAAGAAAATCAATCAAGAAAAATCTTTTGCTACTTCTTGAGTAGTTGCTGGGGAACTACAGAAGGAGACAACAGACCTAACCAAGCCAAATTCTGCGTATAGTAAGCGGATTTATCATCCCAAATGCCTTGTTTGTATTGAAGTAGCACTTTTTTCTCAAGTAACTCCTTCGCTAGTTGTGGTTCTACGAACTGCCAAGCGGCGTAAAGCATCGCGTATTGTGCTGTCGCTTCATAATCCACCAATCCTTTGCCTTGTAGATCGATGCGTGCTGGTAAACGCGATCGCTCACGCCACTGCTGTTGCAGATACTTACTATTTGTCTGGAGATAACGCCGCGCTTGGGGTGAATTGAACCATGCCACATCCAGCGACAAGCGCCACCAAATTCGATAAGCATCAAAGCCATACAAACTCTGAAGTTGGCTTGTCTGCGGCAAGGGTTGGTATTTTCCTGTTTTGGTATCTTGAGCCACCCAATCACTTGGTAACCCGACAGCAGAAAGTGGCGCTGATTTTTCTAGAACTTCGTAACTTGTATTGACCAAACTCAACCAATCATGGTCTGGATCAACTTGGGCAAATAGCCGAAAAGCATAGGGAGCGAAATAAGAGGGGTTGAGATAAAGGGTAGAAGCATTCGGAACAAATGCTGGTGCAGGACCAGGCAGCAAATAGAGCTTTCCTTGGTGTCCTACTACAATGGAAAGATTCCACAAATCTTGCAGTTTTGCTTTTGCCAAATTGAGATATTCAGGACGATTCCAACGCCTGGAGGCAAGAATCAAAGCGGTAATCGCATCAATATCGCCATCACTGGCAAAGTTACCATCGATCGCACCCCACTTTCCATCTGCATTTCGTCCCCATTGCCAAGCCCACAAGTTGTCTGTCCGTTTGCCATTCGTTTGTCGTTGGAGGTTATTTTCTCCCCAGTTCAAGGTAGTAGCAAAAGTGGCAGGATCATCAATCAGGACTGCTCGTAGCATGGCATATGCCTGACCTTCACTTGTAGAGCGATCGCCCGCTTCATAATCGATAACTCTACCATCACCCTGAATAAATCTCCGGCGATAGACTTCCCAGCTTTGAGCCAGTAAGTCCCGGTTAGGAATGGATTTCGGTAAAGCAGCGACATACTTAGAGCTACTTTCGCTTTCGCTACCATTCAATGGCAGAACTGTCTCTACCGGAGTCTTGTCATCCGATACTTTCGTCTTTATCACTGAGTAACCTAAATTACAGGAGTTGAGAACAATCATGCTAACAATAACTGCTGAATTTGCTAGGTATCGCATTCTTTAACAGAGAACAAAGGGGACACGGAGACTTAGGGAACACAAACAGATGTAGAAATAAGGGCAAATCTCCGTGTTTTACCCTCTCTCATTTCCCTCTGCGCTCATAGTTCTCCCAAGAGGGTTGAAAGCCACGTCGTTGCAAGAAATCTTCTTGTATTTGCTGCCTTTGACGAGAAACTTCAGCATCGCTTGCGCCTTGGGAAATTTGTTCTACTTCGAGTTGCTCAAGCTGTGTCAGCGCTGTTAAGGGCTGATCAGCAATAGCACTTAAGCCAGCAAGGGCGCGACGTGCATCCTTATCTTGTGGCTTCTGTGCTACAACTTGAGAGTAAATTTGCCGTGCAGAATCAAAGCGCCGTTGTTCAAAACGAATTCCTCCTAAAGCAGCAAGGGCATCTATATTATCTGGTTGCTGTGCCAAGATATTTTCGTACGCCTTGCCAGCCAAATCCAAATCACCAATCGCTCGTGCCAAATCTCCTTGTAACTGATACGTGTTCGCGTCTTTAGGGAGACGAGCAATCAACTGTTTCACCCGTGCTTGCGCTTGAGTGGGATTGCGTTTTGCTATAACTTGTACCAGACGCAGTTGCACTGGCAAGTAACTTGGGTCAACTTGAGCTAAATAATTATACAGAGGTTCACGCTGTGGTTGAGCTGGCAATGTTCCTACTAAACTAAAAAGTTCTGGAGGTGCATTCGTCGCAGGTTGTGTAGCTAACCAATTACTGAGGACAGCATTCGCCTCCTGTTCAGAAATCTTCTTGGCTTGATAGGCGATACTAGTTCGTCCCAACTGAGTTGTCAAATTTTGTGGTTGACGGATTATCAATTGGTCATAAGCTGTCAAAGCTTCATCAAACCGTTTTTGTTGTATTCGTACACCTGCGAGTCCACGTAAAGCTCCATCAGTAATGTCATCACCTCCTGACTTAGTTGTCAATACAGCTTGGAAACGTTGAGCACTGGCTTCTAAGTTGCCCTCCCGTCGCTCAATTTCTGCTGCTAGCAATTGGGGTGCAAGGCTTTTGGCTCCTTCTGGTGTTGCTGTATAAGCTGCCAAAGCTTGTCTTGCGTTACTTGTGTCATTCTGTTGTAGATAAATCTGAGCGATGCGGAAATTTAAAAATGGTACGTTTACCCTTGGTGAAAGAGTTTGGTATAAAGGCAACAGTTCTGGATCAGGGGCATCAACGTCTGATAGAGCAAGAGCGATCTGTTGCAATTGCGCCTGATCTGAGGGTAGGGGGTTAACTTCAGCGACCAAACGCCTTTTTAAGTCACTTTTGCCAAGTTGTCCCAATTTATTCTCTAGGACTAACTGCCGCACCACTAAACTTTTATCATTCGGGAACTGTGGAGCCACTTGGCGATAAAGTTGTAGTGCTGTTTGCTCTCCTTGAGGTAAGCCGGTGAAAACATCAGCGGTTTCTCGCAACAAGGCGGGCGAGGGGTTGGGAGAGTTGGCGATCGCCTGACGGTACAAAGTTGCAACTTGCTGTGCTATGGCAGGGTTATTGCTTGAGGAACGAATCTCATTGAGAGAACGTGCTAAAGGTAAAATCGCCTCTGGTCTATTTTTTATTGGCTCCAATACCGCAAAAGCTTGCTGTGACTGTTGATTAGCAACATACGCCTTGGCAAGTTCTGAACGCGTTTCAATCGCTAATTTGTCGAGACTTTTGGAACTCTGTAACTGTCCTTCCAAAACTTGTACTGCTGCTTTTGGATTGCCAGTTTCTCGCAAGGTACTAGCGTAGGCTACCGCAGCAAATCCAGTGATCGGTTTGCCAGCCACTCGATAGCGGTTGAACAACTCCAAAGCTTTTTGGTAGTTGCGGCTATAACTGTAAGCTTGAGCAGCACCAAGGATAGTTTCTGAGGTGGGATTCTTTTCCAATACTATTTGATAATCTGCCAGCGACTCGTTGACCTTTCCTTGGTAGGTGTACAACAAGGCGCGGTAAGAACGGGCTTGTGCATCGTTAGGATTGGTATTTAACAAAGTATTGAGAGCTTCAATCCCTCGTACTTGCCACTCTGGGCGATAAGTGCCCATGATCCCAACAATTTTGAGCGCACTTTGGTTGTTCGGATCTTGCGCTAGCACCTGTTGATAAGCATCCCAAGCTTCAGTAATACGTCCAGCGCGGTTATAAGAAATTGCTAACCCGATCTTGGCTTGTGAAGATTGTGGATTTTGCTTTATAGCTTGCCCAAAAGCTTTGATGGCATCATTAACCCACCCTTTTTTAAGCAGATTGTAACCTCGTTGCACTGCTGACGAGGACTTCTGCGCTTGAGCAGGAGCAATGTTATTTAACAATGGAACATTGAAGACATAGCTCAAAATAGACAATGAAGCAGTGATCACGATCAAACCAGAAAGACTTTTTGTTCTGATGTCTTGGACACTCGTTCCCACATTTGAGCAGGGATTAGTTTTGCGTTTGTGTTTTTGACTCATTGAGATTTTCTCCCTCTTGGAGTCACATCAAATTCTGTACGCACCCTAACACCGAGCACTGTATCCTCAAAACCATCTCGTCCTTGAAGTGTAAAACCTAACCGCAGACTAGGAAGCAATTCAAAATCGTAGAAAAGCTCTAACACGTCTGGATAATCTCCACGGCGTAAGCTGTCGTTTGATAAAGCACGTCCGTAAGCCAAACCCAAACGGTCATCTGGGGTAAACAAATCCAAAACACTGAGTCCAAATGAGTAAGTATCTGCCCCTTTGCCCAAATCACGGTTTTCGTAACGCCCATAACGTCCAAAAATACCTAGTTTCAACTCAGGTACAAAAACTTCAGCATTCAAACCGTATGCTTCTTCGCGGTCATTTTTTTGAGGTCCAAATATTGTGCGTTGTGTATCCCTGGCAAGCCCAAAGCTTTCAGGGAAAGTATCACGAATACCAGCATCGCGATCGGTGGAATAAGTCCCGCGAATAATCGCATTACCGTAACGGACTGCGACTTCTCCAGCAAATCCATCCAAAGCAAAGTCACTTATTTTATTTGATGACGAGAAAACTGCTGCTTTGGCTTCGATATTATCAGTCACACTCCAGTTCACAAGTAACCCAGTCCGAGAAGCAATTCCCGTTGCTGACAACGCCGGGTTTGTCTGGAAAATCGGATTAAAGAATTGACTTGCCCCATCTTTAGCAAAGCTGTTCCGGTCAAAATAAGACGTTAAATCTAACTGTCCCAAGACGAAACGTAGATTGGGCGCTCCTCCTACGGAAGTGGCAATAAAAAGCTCGTTGATGTTCAACCCTTCTCCACGGGAGTCAACAAGAAGGTTTTCTCCAGTCACCAAATCCAAAGTAGCCCCAACCAACAGTTGAGGGGTGACTGGATACACTCCTGAGAGTCGCCCCCGTGCTGCAGAATCACTTCCTTGAGTTATGTACACTCCTTGAACCTGTAAAGAAGGTTCCTGCAAAGCTGTACTTCTTAGTAAGGGGCGACTTCTATCCACTGGTTGTGGAGTATTTGGTGTTGCAGATGGCGGTGTTGGAGATGGCGGTAATATCGATGGCGGTGTTGGAACTGTGGGAGTTGTCTGTGCTTGAGTTTGTGGCGGTGGTACCGTTTCGGTAACTGGTAACGAGGAGACAACTTGACAATTCAAGTACTGATTAGTTGATGTAGAAATTCCTGATGAAGGTGTTGCGACTTGGCAGTTTAAGAGTTGATTGAAGGTAGATGCAGGAGTGTTAGGAATCGCTGACTGTGTTGTCGCTTGGCAGTTTAAGAGTTGATTAAAGGTAGGTGCACCGGTACCTGAAACTGTTGGTGACGATACGACTTGGCAGTTGAGAAGTTGGTTGGAAGTTTGTGTTGTAGGAGTCGTTGAAACTGATGACTGTGTTATTGCTTGAGGGTTTACCCTGAGCGGAGCCGAAGGGTTGAGGAGTTGAGGAGTTAGACCAGGAGTAAACGGTGTTGCTGTTTGAGAATTTATGGGTTGATTGAACGTAGGTGTCGGAGTACCTGGAAGTGGTGGTAGAGGAGCTTGTTGTGGTTGAGAGTTGAGTAGTACCTGGTTGAAAGTGGGTGCCGATGGTGCCGATGGTGCAGTGAACTCTTGCGTAACTGTTGTACCAAAGGGTGGTGGGAGTGGTGCAGTTTGGATGTTTGGTTGTCCTAGACTGGTAGCTCCAGAAATTTGACGAATTTGTTCTTGGGCATTTTGTGCCACTACATTCTTGAGAGGTGGAACTGCCTTCACTGGTGCTTTTGGGACTTTTACAGGCCTTTGCTGTTGGATAAAGCCACTCTCCAACTGCTTAATGTCATCTGTAGGTGTCTTTACACTTTCAGACGAAGGTTTTCCTCTTGATGCAACAGCTACGTCCGTTGCTTGGCTTGATATACCAGGTGGTGGAGGCACTGTCTGGGGCTTTAATTTTTGTCGTTTGCTAGATACAGGTGGTTTGGGTACTTGTAATAATTCCCCAAACTGGACATTGCTCGACTGTTGATTGTGTGGATTTTGTTGAGCCAAACACGCATCTTTCACTGCCATTATCCAAAAAATGGAGATTGAGGCACTCAGAAGCAGAAAATAAGCTCTATTCCACTGTTTTGGTCGAGTACATTTATGACAATCCAATACTGTGGGTCTCATTGGTCTAGCTGATAAACAACTAAGATTCATTTGTTACAAGATGTCGCCACTTTATCAGAAAGTGTGAGTATTTTAACGAAATTCTACAAGTTTTTAACTGTTAATTAACTTGATAAAAAAGTGGTAAAAGCTTTACTTGTTTTAGTTTTTGTATAAAAAATAAGGGAAAATATAATCTATGTTGTTTTTAATTGGGAAAAAGCCTCATTTATCTATGCAAAATTCACATTTACGCGTATATTCGCCAAATAGTTCCAATTTATCGTTGAATATCACCCTAATAAGTATTTTTTTGGTGTTACTAACGAGCATTTCTAGCTGTAGTAAAAAAGCACAAGAACAAGTGCAACTAGAAATCAAAAGTGTGGAACCCGCAGGAAGTAATGGGATATACAACCTGGCAGGTAGTACAAATCTACCTGAGTCGAGCAAAATTGCAATCGTCGCAGTTCGCAACTTAGTTCCAATAGCAGGACAACAAGCAGGAGTTTTGAATGATGATGCGAATAATAATCGTTCAATTCTCGCTCGCCAAGTTGTTGAAGTTAAGCAGGGACAGTGGCAAACAAACCTTAATCTTTGGCAAGTTGCAGCGGACGGTCGTTTCCAGGAACCTTGGCAAATTTATCAAACACAAATGAAATTACGTCCAGATAGCAACGTCACCTTTGTTGCGACTTTTGAGCCTGCTGATCAGTTAAAAAAATCAAAGTTGCAACTTGATGCTCAACAGGTTCGCTTTACAAACGAAGGCGAACCCTACTTACAAGCACATCAAACTTTACCGATATCTCTACCTGTAGGCAAAACAACACCTCCTCTCGAACAACCAGAAGATTTGAATAATACCTTGGGAAATCCACCTGAAATCCTCCAAGCGTCTACTTTGAGTTCAAACGCTTCTTTTCTGCGATCAGCGAAATTCAGACAAACTAACGCTCCCTTGAAATCTTCTGAATTTTTACGCTAACCAACGACACTCAGACAAACCAAAGCACCTTTGAAACCTGCTCATGTTCGATGCTGAAAAAAAGCGCCTCAGTTTCTCACTCACTTGAATTTATAAGTGTTTTGAGAGCCATAGTATATCCTAAATTTATCTGGCGCTTTTTCTTCAGCAATTATTGTTTTGTAGAGATTACAAAATTTCGGAATATATGTACTTTTTTTACTTATAATACTCAATGAATATGCTTATTTCTTGAGTATTATAATGATGACTCAAGACCATAAAAATTACGCATTGACAAAATGCTCACAATATAGTTTCTAAGAGAAATTTGATGAAAGACGCGAGGTCCCCGCAATCATGCGATCGCTAAGATAAAGAAACTGACGGGAAACGATAATTCGGAAGCAGGGGAGGTTCAAAGCATATATTTTCCGTAACAACAGAACAGTTCATTTGTCAATCTTTATTACTTGAAACTTAGGAGCCGCTCAAATGAACAAAAAATTAGGCAAAATACTTCTCGCTAATGATGCTTCAACTTTAAGTAACCTTGGATTTGAAAAATCTCCTGACGCGGCAATTTTTGCAACAAATATTGCTAATTGGTTCACGGGCGGTCGTCCAGGCAAGTTTCATTCTTACTTGGATCCGGATTTAGCCGAATCTGAATCGGCTTTAGCACAGACAATGACTAAAGCTGGTCATAGATGGACTGTTGGATACGATATCCCAGAAGATGTGGATGGGATTTTTTCACATGACACTTGTATTTGGGATAGACTCACAGATTTGTTTGAAGCCGGAGGGAACGTTTACTTAGCTGCTGAGACGGAAAATGAAGACTATGCTGAAGCATATAACTTTAACTGGTTTCTTTGGGAAGTTGGTTTACAGTTTCATGAGCGTTATAACGGGATTTCAGGAAATCAACCAATTAATAGCGATCATCCGATTTTTGCTGGAGTTAAATCTCTCTATCAACGCAATGGCAGTTCGATTATAGATTTTCAACCAGACGAGCAGGCAAATCAAATTCTCGTCAGAAGTCCTGATGGAGAAGGGCTGTATGCAATACTCGATCTCTCAAATGCGACACCCCATGTCAGGATTTCGAGGATTTTTTCGGACGAAAGTGTTAAATCTACTGAAGCGGACGAATATATTGCTATTGTCAACGAGGGGCTGGTTGATATAGATATATCGGGCTGGAAAATTCAAAGCATAAATCGCAATCAAGAATTCTGTTTTCCGACTGGGGCAGTATTAAAAAGAGGAACTGAGTGTCGAGTTTACACTAACGAGGTACATCCTGAGTCAGGCGGCTTCTCTTTCGGTAGCAAACGCTCTGTTTGGAATAACTCTTCAGATGAAGGACGACTGTATGATGAAAAGGGAAATTTGATGTCTAGCTATGCTTATACTGAGCAAAGTCAGAAGTTATCCGATCTGACAAAATCCCTTGGCTTAGACAATCTGATCCTAGAAGCAGACCCAGAAGCGATTAAGACACAGAAAGCTTTAGGCGGTCAGGTAACTTTTGAGGAAGCATTGCACGAAGCATACTATAGCTTTGTAGGCTTTGCAGGTGACGACACAAAAGAAGGCTCGGTTACAAAGGTGATTGCTGCTAATGCTGCTGCTGTGGGTGTCCCATACGCTTATTTTAATGGCGATCATGAACCCTCGTCTTACCACTATATGCAAAAACCTACCACTAAAATTACCCTGTGTACGCAACAGACACCGATGCTCCCAACAGAAGGCGAAAGCATAGAAGCTAACTGGATATTTATGTTACAAATTCCTGAACTCAACACAGTACATTGGGCGATTATCGACCGCGAGGGCGAAGAAGAAGTGTACAACTACGGTCGTAAATTGTCCTGAAAAATAGGCATTCACAAAGCAGAGCAACCGAAGAAATCGCTCGATTTCGCTGCGGTTAATAAAGCAGGGGCAATAGAATTGGAACAAGTTCTCCGACCAACGAAGAATGAATCAACCAGTCGCACCAGACGTATTCTGGCTCTTGGTTTTTGAGTTGTGAATTATTTGTTGATGAAAATTTTCTCTGTTACCCTAAAAGTTGCAAAAAGAATGTTAAACTAGTAAGCCTAGTAGTGTGTTTATACATCAATAGTCTTTCTGGAACTGACTGTGGCGAATACAAAGTCTGCTCTCAAGCGCGCCCAAATCGCAGAACGTAACCGACTGCGTAACAAAGCATATAAATCGGCAGTGAAAACCCTGATGAAAAAATACTTCGCTGCTGTAGATGCCTATGGGACAAATCAAAGCCCGGAATCAAAACAAGAAGCCATGACCCGAATGTCGGAAGCTTACAGCAAAATCGATAGAGCGGTGAAAAAAGGTGTACTTCATCCTAACAATGGAGCCAGGAAAAAGTCACAATTGGCTCAGAGGCTAAAAGTGCACACACAAGCAGCAGCAAGCGCACAGTAGTCAATAATCTGTAGTCTTGAGTCCCGAGTTTTGGAATGCGAAAAGAAAGCACCTATACCCTATGGCTAAGCCATAGAGCGCTAGTTCCTTTCTGCTGGGGAACCTGTTCGCAGGACAAGCGAGCGCGCAGCGCTTATACATAATGAATGAAAAGCTTATGATGCAAGCTTTTTGAAATTAGAATGAGTGCAAAGTGGTAGGAGTCGGTATCAAGGACTAAAGGCAAAAGACGAAGGATAAGCAATGCAGCTGATAGACACTCACGTTCACATAAACTTTGACGTTTTCCAGCCGGATTTAGAAGCAGTGCGATCGCGATGGCAACAAGCAGGCGTCGTACATCTGGTACACTCCTGTGTAGAACCCTCTGAGTTTCAAGGCATTCAAGATCTGGCTCACCGTTTTCCAGAAATGAGCTTTGCTGTAGGGTTACATCCTTTAGATGCAGCAAAATGGAAGGAACAAACAGCAGATGAAATCATAAGTTTTGCTAATTCTGACTCTAAAGTCGTAGCAATTGGGGAAACGGGGCTGGATTTCTATAAAGCAGATAACGAAGAGCAACAGCAGAAGGTTTTTGAGACACAGTTAGCGATCGCCGCCCAACTCAATAAACCCGTCATTATCCACTGTCGTGATGCAGCGGCACAGGTAAGGCAAATACTGCAAAAATGGATAAACCTCAAAGGAAAAAGTGTGCGGGGTGTCATGCACTGCTGGGGTGGAAGCCCAGAAGAAACCCAATGGTTTGTTGACTTGGACTTCTACATCAGCTTTAGCGGAACAGTGACATTTAAAAACGCCAAACAAATTCAACAATCAGCAGCTATGGTTAGGAGCGATCGCCTGTTGATAGAAACAGATTGTCCTTTTCTCTCACCCGTCCCAAAACGAGGTGAACGGCGCAATGAACCAGCGTACGTCCGCTATGTTGCAGAACAAGTCGCAGCAGTGCGGGGAGAAACTGTTGATGCGATCGCAACTCTGACTACCCGAAATGCCTGTGAATTGTTTGGCTTAACAATATAGAACATCTCCCATAGTGCAGAAAGTTAGAAAATGGAAAACTCAAACTTTAGGAGGACTAAAATATGGTATTATGATTTCCTCCAAAATAGACTTGCATAAGCCATAATGGTTAAGGAAGCAACTATTGAATCTGACACTTAAGTCAAGCTAAGCTTATTAACCATCCTTTTAATCTCTACAACTGGATGCTCAAATTCCATGACGACTATAACTTTCAATTATTGGTCATCTAGACCTGCTCTCTAAACAGTAGTTTCATATTTTTCCTATAGAAAATTGTTAAACAAATTACCGTGTGGCCACCACCCGCCAAGGCAAGCTATCCATAGACAAAGTAGGCTCAGGGGAATATTGTCCTCTGAGCATAAGGATATTATCCCTCTGGGTTGAAACCCAGGTAGTTACGTACAAGCTAAAACAATGTGACGCTGCTTAGGTAGAATGCGCTTTCTGGAGGGGGGAAGTGAAGAAAACAAGACAAAGTAACAAAAAGTTATACCATTTGAATTCAGTAAAAAAGTTGATAGCTAATGGAAATTGGCAACTAATGGCTGCAAAATGGGTAATTATCCCCTTGCCAAAATTCCTATTCGCGGCTTTAATTGCTCCGTTTGCCCACACCTGCTCGTGAGTAGGCGGTGTCAGGAGAAGTTACCACACACCATTAAAAAAAACTTAGGTTGACAAAGGTAGAGGCATGACAAACGAAACAATTATGGAACCCGCCTTTTTGTTGCCCGACTTAATAGAAATTCAGCGTTCCAGCTTCCGCTGGTTTCTAGAAGAAGGGCTAATAGAAGAACTCAACTCCTTTAGTCCGATCACAGACTACACTGGCAAACTGGAACTGCATTTTTTGGGTCAAAACTACAGACTAAAACAGCCAAAATACAGTGTAGACGAGGCAAAACGGCGGGATAGTACCTACGCGGTACAAATGTATGTCCCGACTCGTTTGATCAATAAAGAAACCGGAGAAATAAAAGAACAAGAAGTTTTTATTGGGGATCTGCCTCTGATGACTGACCGAGGCACGTTTATCATTAACGGTGCTGAGCGGGTGATTGTCAACCAGATAGTGCGATCGCCAGGAGTGTACTACAAATCAGAAATTGACAAAAACGGGCGGCGTACCTATTCAGCTAGTTTAATCCCAAACCGAGGAGCTTGGCTGAAATTTGAAACAGACCGTAACGACTTAGTCTGGGTACGTATTGACAAAACTCGCAAACTGTCAGCGCAAGTGCTTCTGAAGGCACTTGGGTTGTCAGATAACGAAATCTTCGACGCCTTACGCCACCCAGAATACTTCCAAAAAACCATTGAGAAAGAAGGGCAATTCTCTGAAGAAGAAGCCCTGATGGAGTTGTATCGTAAACTGCGTCCCGGTGAACCGCCCACAGTGTTAGGAGGACAACAACTTCTCGACTCGCGCTTCTTTGATCCCAAACGCTACGACCTTGGCCGCGTTGGACGTTACAAGCTGAACAAGAAACTGCGCTTGCAAGTGCCAGAACCGATGCGGGTCTTAACTCCCCAAGATATCTTGGCAGCAGTGGATTACCTGATCAACCTTGAGTTTGATATTGGTAACACTGACGATATTGACCACTTGGGTAACCGCCGAGTCAGAAGCGTGGGCGAATTGCTGCAAAACCAGGTAAGAGTCGGTTTAAACCGCTTAGAACGTATCATTCGCGAAAGAATGACCGTATCTGATGCTGAAGTACTGACTCCAGCTTCCTTAGTGAACCCGAAACCCTTGGTTGCAGCCATTAAAGAATTCTTTGGGTCTAGCCAATTGTCGCAGTTCATGGATCAGACAAATCCTCTGGCAGAACTGACCCACAAACGCCGTTTATCCGCACTAGGCCCTGGAGGTCTAACCCGCGAACGTGCAGGTTTTGCGGTACGGGATATTCACCCATCCCACTACGGACGCATTTGCCCAGTGGAAACTCCAGAAGGTCCCAACGCAGGTCTGATTGGTTCCTTGGCAACTCATGCTCGCGTTAACCAGTATGGTTTTCTAGAAACACCCTATCGAGCAGTAGAAAATGGACGGGTGCGGTTTGATTTACCACCTGTTTACATGACTGCAGATGAAGAAGACGACCTGCGCGTTGCTGCAGGCGACTTGCCAGTGGATGAAAATGCTGACATCATCGGACCGCAAGTCACAGTACGTTATCGTCAGGAATTCTCCTCAACCACGCCAGAGCAAGTGGACTACGTAGCAATATCGCCTGTGCAAATCGTGTCTGTTGCTACTAGCATGATTCCATTTTTGGAGCATGACGACGCTAACCGCGCCCTGATGGGATCGAATATGCAACGGCAAGCAGTCCCCCTACTTAAACCAGAGCGTCCTTTAGTAGGAACAGGCTTAGAAGCTCAAGCAGCAAGAGACTCTGGTATGGTGATTGTATCGCGTACCGACGGAGAAGTAGTCTATGTAGACGCAACAGAAATTCGTGTGCGTCCACGGGTTGCCTCAACTGATGGAAAGCCAACTGCCGCGCTGAGTCAGCAGGGCACTGGCTCATCCGCACGCGAGCATTCTTCCAAATCTAATACCTCAGACCTTAGATACCACATTTCCAAATATCATCGCTCCAACCAAGATACCTGTCTCAACCAAAAACCGTTAGTTTACATGGGTGAACGCGTTGTAGCAGGTCAAGTTTTGGCGGATGGTTCTTCTACCGAAGGAGGCGAACTGGCGCTAGGACAAAATATTGTCGTCGCCTATATGCCTTGGGAAGGGTATAACTACGAAGACGCGATTTTGATTTCGGAACGTCTGGTGCAGGATGATATCTACACCTCAATTCACATTGAAAAATATGAAATTGAGGCAAGACAAACCAAGTTGGGACCAGAAGAAATAACTAGAGAAATTCCCAACGTAGGTGAAGATGCTTTGCGTCAATTGGATGAACAGGGGATCATTCGCATTGGGGCATGGGTAGAATCCGGGGACATTCTGGTAGGAAAAGTGACACCAAAAGGTGAATCTGACCAGCCACCAGAAGAAAAACTGTTGCGGGCAATTTTCGGTGAAAAAGCACGGGATGTCAGAGACAATTCCCTGCGAGTCCCCAACGGTGAAAAAGGACGCGTTGTAGACGTACGCTTGTTTACACGCGAACAAGGCGATGAACTGCCACCAGGGGCAAACATGGTCGTTCGGGTTTATGTGGCGCAGAAGCGTAAAATCCAAGTCGGCGACAAAATGGCAGGACGTCACGGTAACAAAGGAATTATTTCCAAAATCTTGCCCCTCGAAGACATGCCGTACTTGCCAGATGGCTCACCAGTAGACATTGTCCTTAATCCTTTGGGCGTACCAAGCCGGATGAACGTTGGACAAGTGTTTGAATGTCTGTTGGGTTGGGCTGGTCAAAACCTGGGAGTGCGGTTTAAACTCACCCCCTTTGACGAAATGTATGGCGAAGAATCATCTCGAACCATAGTACATGGCAAATTGCAAGAAGCACGGGACGAAACAGGCAGAAACTGGGTCTTTAACCCAGATGACCCTGGAAAAATCTTGGTATATGACGGTCGTACCGGCGAACCCTTCGACAGAGCAGTGACTGTAGGTGTCGCTTATATGTTGAAGCTGGTTCACTTGGTGGACGACAAGATCCACGCCCGTTCAACAGGTCCATACTCGCTCGTGACCCAGCAACCCTTGGGTGGTAAAGCACAACAAGGTGGTCAGCGGTTCGGTGAAATGGAAGTGTGGGCACTGGAAGCCTTCGGTGCTGCTTACACCTTGCAGGAGTTGCTCACCGTCAAATCAGACGATATGCAAGGACGAAATGAAGCCCTCAATGCGATCGTCAAAGGGAAGTCAATTCCTCGACCTGGAACACCAGAATCCTTTAAAGTGTTGATGCGAGAACTGCAATCACTAGGCTTGGATATTGCCGTACACAAGGTAGAGACGCAGACAGACGGTAGTTCTTTGGATGTCGAAGTCGATTTGATGACGGACCAAGGAAATCGCCGTACACCTCCACGTCCAACCTATGAATCCTTGTCGCGCGAGTCGATGGAAGATGAGGAATAAATAGTGAACAGTGAGTCCAGTGCAGCAGGAGGTGACGACAACCGGCTGCGGTTCTTGTTTCCCGACAGCCAGGCATCTGGTGAGACAGCACTGCCCAGTCCTTGTCTCCCGACAGAGGCGACTGCGTAAGCGCAAGCGCACGAATCGAGCGAACGCGTAAGCGTGTCCCTTTGGGACTTACAAAGTAGCGTCTGGGCAGGAGATACCCGAAGGGCGAACCCGAAGGGGTTTCCATCTCTAGGCATCTGGTGAGTCCAGCGCGATCTTGGTAGGGTTTCCCTGGGCAGGCGACGGGCGTTCCCGATAGCTGTAAGGCGTGGCGTTAGCCATAGGGTAATCACTCCACACTCAGACGAGTACTGTTCATGCGTAGCGTTTTCCTAAACCATATGCCTACGCCACGGCTGCGCCGGTGTTTGTAGCGTAGGCATAAGCAGATACTCGCACATAAGAACACGCAATGTGTATGCCTACGGCACCCTTAACACATACAGCCTGACTGTGCCGTATGTGCTAAAGGCAAACCCAGAGGGTAAATTGTTATTAGTGAACAGTAATAGCTGAGAACTGATAACTAACAACTAAATACTCACACCAACACGGAGTTTATCAGCCGTGTACCTCAGAAGTAATAACTTAGAACACAGTTTAGACGAAAGATGAGAGTAGCCCAAAATAATCAGTTTGACTACGTAAAAATCGGCTTGGCATCACCAGAACGCATTCGGATTTGGGGTGAGAGAACTTTGCCGAATGGTCAGGTAGTTGGTGAAGTCACAAAGCCAGAGACAATAAATTACCGTACTTTAAAACCGGAGATGGATGGCTTGTTCTGCGAGCGCATCTTTGGTCCAGCTAAAGATTGGGAATGCCATTGTGGCAAATACAAGAGAGTGCGTCATAGAGGTATTGTGTGCGAACGCTGTGGCGTGGAAGTGACTGAATCACGAGTGCGCCGCCACCGCATGGGTTACATTAAACTCGCCGCACCAGTCGCTCACGTTTGGTATCTCAAAGGCATTCCCAGCTATATCTCTATCCTGCTAGATATGCCTTTGCGGGATGTAGAGCAAATTGTTTATTTCAATTCCTATGTTGTTCTCAGTCCTGGCAATGCTGAAACCTTAACTTACAAACAGTTACTGAGTGAAGACCAGTGGCTGGAAATCGAAGACCAAATTTACTCAGAAGATTCGACGCTTGCTGGGGTAGAGGTCGGTATTGGTGCAGAAGCGTTGTTGCGGTTGCTCGCCGATATTAACTTAGAAGAATCAGCTGAATCCTTGCGGGAAGAAATTACGACCGCCAAAGGTCAAAAGCGGGCGAAGCTGATTAAGCGGCTACGGGTGATTGACAACTTCATCGCCACCGGATCTAAGCCTGAGTGGATGGTTATGGCTGTGATTCCCGTTATTCCCCCAGATTTGCGCCCAATGGTGCAGTTGGACGGTGGACGATTTGCGACGAGCGATTTGAATGATTTATATCGCCGAGTGATTAACCGCAACAACCGTTTGGCACGCCTGCAAGAAATTTTGGCTCCAGAGATTATTGTTCGCAACGAAAAGCGGATGCTGCAAGAAGCAGTGGACGCTTTGATTGACAATGGTCGTCGGGGACGCACGGTCGTAGGCGCAAACAACCGACCACTCAAGTCCTTGTCCGACATCATCGAAGGTAAGCAAGGACGTTTCCGGCAAAACTTACTCGGTAAACGGGTTGACTACTCAGGACGTTCCGTGATAGTCGTCGGACCAAAGCTTAACATCCACCAGTGCGGTTTGCCACGAGAAATGGCAATTGAGCTATTTCAACCGTTTGTCATCAATCGGCTGATTCGTAGCGGAATGGTGAATAACATCAAAGCTGCGAAAAAGTTGATATCTCGTTCTGACCCGAGTGTTTGGGATGTTCTAGAAGAAGTGATAGAAGGACACCCTGTTCTGCTCAACCGTGCGCCGACGCTGCACCGTTTGGGTATTCAAGCTTTCGAGCCAATTTTAGTAGAAGGTCGAGCAATTCAGCTCCACCCACTTGTTTGTCCAGCATTTAACGCTGACTTTGATGGTGACCAAATGGCGGTACACGTACCGTTATCTTTGGAATCTCAAGCGGAAGCACGGTTATTGATGCTGGCGTCTAACAACATTTTGTCACCAGCAACTGGTAGACCAATTATTACACCTAGCCAAGACATGGTCTTAGGGGCATATTACTTAACCGCAGAAAATCCTAATGCAACAAAAGGCGCAGGACGGTACTTTACTTGTCTTGATGATGTTGTCATGGCTTACGAACAGCAACAAATTGACCTCCATGCCTACATCTATGTGCGATATGACGGCGAAGTCGAGACAGGTGAGCCAGATATAGAACCGGTTGAAGTTAAACCCAATGACGATGGTAGCCGGACTTTGCTGTATAAGTTCCGTCGAGTCAGAGAAGATGCTGAGGGAAACATGATGTCTCAGTATATACGTACAACACCAGGTCGCGTTATTTATAATAAAGCAATTCAAGAAGCGATCGCCAGTTAACCGTCACGCAGAGTCAAAAGTGAGCCAGTGCGGGAGCGAAGCAGCACTGCCCAAAGTGTCGGTCAGGCTACAGCAACTGGCAAACCCCTAAGGGTCAAAAAGTTAAGAGTTCAAAGTTTTTTTGACCAATGACGTGTTGATCCTTGACTCTACCAGAGGCAGTTGCTAGGGGGAAACCCCCATACTGTCTCGCCTTGATCAATGACTAATGACTAAGGACTAATGACTCATGACTAATGACAAAATGGTTTTTCGGAATCGCATCGTTGACAAAGGTCAACTGAAGAACCTTATCTCCTGGTCGTTCATCCATTATGGTACGGCCCGGACAGCAATGATGGCAGACAAATTAAAAGATTTGGGATTCCGCTACGCGACCAAAGCAGGTGTTTCCATCAGTGTTGATGATTTGATGGTTCCTCCTTCCAAGCGATCGCTTCTAGAAGCCGCCGAAGCTGAAATTCGTGCAACAGAAGAACGCTACCAACGTGGAGAAATTACCGAAGTAGAGCGATTCCAAAAAGTGATTGACACTTGGAACGGTACTTCTGAAGCCCTCAAAGACGAAGTGGTCAACTACTTCAAGAAAAATAACCCCCTTAACTCCGTGTACATGATGGCATTCTCTGGAGCAAGGGGTAACATTTCTCAGGTGCGCCAATTGGTCGGAATGCGAGGACTAATGGCGGATCCCCAAGGAGAAATTATTGACCAGCCGATCAAAACAAACTTCCGCGAAGGACTGACCGTAACAGAATACATTATTTCGTCTTACGGTGCGAGAAAAGGTCTAGTAGACACAGCCTTGCGGACTGCTGACTCTGGTTATCTTACCCGCCGTTTGGTGGACGTATCGCAGGATGTGATTATTCGAGAATTTGACTGCGGTACCACCAGGGGAATTCCTTTGCGAGCTATGACAGAAGGTGAGAAAGTCTTGATTAACCTTGGCACAAGGTTAATGGGACGAGTCATTGGAGAGGATGTCGTGCATCCAAAAACAAAAGAAGTTATTGCAGCACGTAATAGCCCCGTTTCCGATGAACTGGCACGCAAAATTGATAAGGCCGGAGTCAAAGAAGTCGTCGTGCGTTCTCCTTTGACTTGTGAAGCAGCGCGATCCGTCTGCCAACATTGCTATGGCTGGAGTTTGGCACACGCTAAGATGGTGGATCTTGGCGAAGCTGTAGGTATTATTGCGGCACAAAGTATTGGTGAACCTGGTACCCAGCTGACAATGCGTACCTTCCACACAGGTGGTGTCTTCTCTGGTGAAGTAGCAAAACAAGTCCGTGCAGAATCCGCTGGTACCGTTCGCTTGCCACGTAAATTGCGGACAAGGGCTTACCGCACCCGCCACGGGGAAGACGCCCTGTATGTAGAAGCCAATGGCAACATTACTTTAGAAGTAGTAACAGACAACGCTGGCTCCCCCACGCCTCAAGACATTGCTGTGACCCAAGGTTCAACACTCTACGTTGTTGATGGGCAAAAGATTAAAACAGGTCAGCTAGTGGCTGAGGTTGCGATCGGTGGACGTACAACTCGTATCAATACAGAAAAAGCAGTCAAAGATGTCGCCTCTGACATGGCAGGGGAAGTCAAATTTGCCGATGTTGTGCCAGAACAAAAAACTGACCGTCAGGGAAACACCACAACAACAGCAGCACGGGGGGGATTGATTTGGATTCTCTCAGGGGAAGTTTATAACTTACCCCCAGGAGCAGAGTTGGTGGTCAACAATGGTGACACCATAGAATCCAACGGTGTTCTAGCAGAAACCAAGTTAACAACGTTACATGGCGGTGTGGTCCGCTTACCTGAAGCAACCCCAGGTAAAGGAACACGGGAAATTGAAATTATCACTGCTTCTGTGGTTTTAGACCAAGCAACAGTAACAGCGCAAACCGCTCAAGGTCGCAACAACTACTTAGTCACCACTGGAAACAACCAAGTCTTTAACCTGAGAGCAACCCCAGGCACAAAAGTTCAAAATGGTCAAGTGGTAGCTGAGTTGATTGATGACCGCTATCGCACAACCACTGGTGGATTGCTGAAATACGCTGGTGTGGATGTCCAGAAAAAAGGTAAGGCAAAGCTGGGTTACGAGGTAGTGCAGGGAGGTACCCTCCTCTGGATTCCTGAAGAAACCCACGAAGTGAATAAAGATATTTCGCTGCTAATGGTAGAAGACGGTCAGTTTGTTGAAGCTGGCACCGAAGTCGTGAAAGATATCTTCTGCCAAAACAGTGGTGTGATCGAAGTCACTCAGAAAAACGACATTCTCCGGGAAGTGGTTGTTAAGCCAGGAGAACTGTTGATGGTGGACGACCCAGAAGCAGTGATGGGCAAAGATGGCACCTTTATTCAGCCCGGTGAAGAATTATTAGGGCAAGTCGCGACAGAGTTGCGCTACATCGAATATGTGGAATCACCAGAAGGTCCAGGACTGTTAAGTCGTCCAGTTGTTGAGTTTGCAGTACCCAACAATCCTGATGTGCCATCAACCACATCAGTCAGTCAACAAACAAGTCGTTCAATTCAATTGCGGGCAGTACAGCGTCTGCCATACAAAGATTCTGAGCGTGTCAAGACCGTCGAAGGTGTTGAACTGCTGCGAACCCAACTGGTGTTGGAAATTGAGCAGGAAGGCGAACAAGACCACAATGCTTCCCCCTTGGCAGCAGATATTGAATTAGTAGCGGATGTTGAGGATCCAGAAATTCAGCGCTTGCAACTAGTCATTTTGGAATCTTTGGTGCTTCGTCGGGATATAGCTGCTGACGTAACCCAAGGCAGTACTCAGACAAGCCTGGAAGTAGAGGATGGACAAACAATAGTCCCAAGTTCTGTCGTCGCACGTACCCAAATATTGTGTAAAGAAGGGGGTATTGTGCGGGGGGTGCAAAAGGGAACAGAGGCGGTTCGCCGCTGTTTAGTGTTGCGCCACACTGACATGACTACGACTAATTTGAGCTCCCCACCCAAAGTCAAAGTCGGTGAGTTGGTAGTAGAAGGTGTAGAAATTGCTCCTGGAGTCTTTGCCGAGCAATCTGGGCAAGTCCTGGCACTACAGAAAGGAGAAAGAAAAGCCCAGAAGGCACAAGGAGAAATACCCCCTACTGAGGAATCAGCACTCACTACTGTGAACTACTCCGTTACACTCCGTGTTGGTCGTCCGTACCGAGTCAGTGGAGGCGCTGTGTTGCAGGTAGACGATGGCGACCTAGTACAACGTGGTGATAACTTAGTGTTGTTGGTGTTTGAACGCGCCAAGACTGGGGACATCATTCAAGGTTTGCCCAGAATTGAGGAACTCCTTGAAGCCCGTAAGCCAAAAGAGGCGTGTATACTAGCACGTCGTACTGGAGAACTCAAGGTCGTTTACGGCGATGGCGATGAAGCGATCGCGCTGAAAGTTGTTGAATCCAATGGTGTGGTCACCGATTATCCTCTAGGACCCGGACAAAACTTGATCATGCCAGATGGATCACCAATCACAGCCGGACAAGCATTAACTGATGGTCCTTCTAATCCCCATGAAATTTTGGACATCTTCTTCAGCCTGGGTTCTGAAGACGGAATTTATGCCTGCGCCAGCCATGCCTTGCAAAAGGTGCAAACGTTCTTGGTGAACGAAGTGCAATCAGTGTATCAGTCCCAAGGTATTGATATTGCGGACAAGCACATTGAAGTTATTGTCCGCCAGATGACCTCGAAAGTACGGATAGATGATGGTGGTGACACCAGCATGCTGCCTGGAGAATTGGTAGAGTTGCGCCAAGTCGAGCAAGTCAATGAAGCGATGGCAATCACTGGTGGTGCACGAGCGCAGTATACCCCAGTATTATTAGGTATTACCAAAGCATCGTTGAATACCGATAGCTTTATTTCCGCAGCATCCTTCCAAGAAACAACGCGTGTCTTGACTGAGGCGGCAATTGAAGGTAAGTCTGATTGGTTGCGCGGCTTAAAGGAAAACGTGATTATCGGACGACTGATTCCTGCAGGTACTGGGTTTAACGCTTATGAAGAACCTGGTGCGATCGAGGACTATGCTGCTGATATGACTACCACTGTCTTGGATGAAGTTGACGATCCACTCGATATGGTCTTGGATGACCGCACAGCCCGAAGCTATCAATTAGATTCTCCCACTGTTAACGGGGATGGTTTTGGTCTCAGACGCAGTCCAGAAAAATCCATATTGGATGAGGATGATTTGATGCTTCCTTCTGATAGCGAAACTGACCTTGATGACTTCGCAGAAGAAGACTACGATGAAGACGACGATTACGATGATGACGACGAGTAGTATTTCGTCTGCTTAATAACTTGGTGAGTACACATCACAGTAACTGGGGTATAGAATTCGTCAATTTGTTGTAGGTTGGGTTGCACTCCGGGCAACCCAAGATCAACCTCCAGCATTTGGAACCCCTATGAATGAAAAGCTGTACTAACTTACTCGCCCCAATCAGAGGAATTCCTCAACTGGGGCGAGTTTTTTATGCTAAACTTTTTGAAATTCATGGAAATTTATAGTTTTTTCTGGTTAACTCGAACTCATCGCTGTAACTTTGTCGCGCCAGTCTTATATGTGATTAGTGCCACTGCTACGTTGAACTGATTCGCCACATCAAAAATCTTTTCATCCCGTTGTTCAATGGAAGTGTTATCTAACAGTAGTTGTCCAACCTCCAGGTTAATTGACTGTTTTTTTGAATCAGTAATTAGAGAATAAGCAGCTTGCTGAACTCGCTCATGTATAAATTTGTATTGAGGTATAGAATTAGTATTTGATAATTGTTGTTTCCCCTCTTGACTAGAGATAGTTCCTGAATAAGTATTCTTATTTAAAAATAACTTATTATTATCAACTTCAAGTATAACTAGCCCTTCAACTAAGGCAGCCCACAAATCACTAGCTGTATCTACTACAGACTTTTGATATAAAATGCTAAGAGTTTTTATATCAAAAGACTTCCCCATGCAAGCAGCTAATTTCAATACTTCTTGAGTATGTTTTGGTAAGTTTTCTACTTGAATTCTCATACTTTCTATGACATCATCTGTTAAAGCTAACGCCTTGACTTGAGTAATATCACACTCCCAATGACCAACATCAAAATTAAATTGCATTAGCCCCTTATCGTATAAATCTTTAAGGAATCGACGAATAAAGAAGGGGTTGCCTTTAGTTTTTGCAAATACCATTTGGTTGAGAGGAATAGCAAGCGCTTCTGAACAACACAGGATGTCAGCGATGAGACGATTTGAATTAGCCTGATTTAATGGCTGTAGATTCATAGTGTTAATTTTTACGTTTGTTTTTTTTAGCTCATTTTTTGTTACACATAGCGGATGTGTTTTTAAAATCTCATTATGACGGTAAGCACCAATGAAAAGTAAACCCCCTTCGTTGTCATCCTGATTTGTATGATTATTTAACGTAATATCACAGTGATTATTATTTCTTATAGTATCTGAATTCCCAGTCATCAATGATTTAATAAATGTCAAATTAAATGTATCTACCCATTGCAAATCATCGAGGAAGATAACCAAGGGATGGTCTTTTTTTGTAAATAATTTTAGAAAATTTTTCAGCAATAAAATGAAGGTATCTTGGGGAGTAATACCAGATAACTCAGGAACTAAGGGTTGCTTACCAATAATGAGTTCCAGTTTAGGGATAACATCAATAATGATTTGAGCTTGTTCACCTAACGCTGACAAAATCTTACTTTTCCACTGTTGAATTTCAGCATCAGTTTCACTTAGCAATTGTCCAATTAAGTCCTCAACAGCTTGTACCAATGCTGACAAGGGAATGTTACGTTGTAATATGTCACATTTCCCTTGGATAAAGTAACTACGCGGTTGCGCGATACGCGTAGCGTCAAGTCTCTGACTTATTGTCCGTGTCATGCCTGACGAAGCCATCGCTTTGTGAACTTCTTTAACAACTGCTGTTTTGCCCACACCAGCGGCACCAGCTACTAAGATCATTTCAGTTGTTCCACTGCTTTTTACTCGCTCAAAAGCAGCCAGTAGAGTTTCAACTTCATGTTGGCGACCATAGAGTTTTTCAGAAATCAGAAAACAGTCTGACATATCCTGCTTTTTTAACTCAAAAGGCACAAATTTTCTGATTTTTTGCGACTGTTGCAGGCAGATTTCTCGATCCTGCTTTGATCTTTGGGCAATCTGATAGCAATGTTGAGGAGTTTTTATCATTTTTTTCAAAGTTTTTGGCGATATAGAACTCATTTTTGATTTTTAACGAAGCTAGGTACACTTTCTGTTAAGCGTTCTCTACTTCCACAAGTTAATTCACCCTATGGCTAACGCCACGCCTTACGGCTATTGGGTGTGCGCAGAGCGCACGCCTTACGGCGTTGCAAGAGCGTCTGGTGGAGGAGATACGCCAGATGCCTGGCTAAACCCTCCCGCAGCACTGGTCTCACCAAATCAAACCGGATTCCTATAGTATATTGATTGCAAAGTTGTAATAGTTCTTGAAAACTATTACCTTTACGCGGAGATATTAAGGCTTTGGTGCTTACATAACAAAGCCTCAGAAAATTGATAACTTGTGCTGAGTGGTAGAAATAACTAAACAGTTAAAAATTGACAAAAAGCTGATTTGATAAGCATGCTATCCGCCCCACGGCAAGGGCTTTGCCCTACAGTTCTCATTGCTTCCAGTTCGCTTTTCCTGATTACACCTAGTTAGTTTCAGCATAGCTGCCTGATCCCTACGTCACGAATTACCCGATTTAAATTTATTATTCCCGGCGTGTCAGTGATATACGTACATATAAGGTGAAAACTCTTCACACAGAACAAGTACTTACCACAGAAAAAGAAGGTTATTATTCCCGGCGTGTCAGTAATACACGTACAGAAAATTCTGTAGAAATTATTAAAATTGAACAACTACTTACCCCAGAAAAAGTCTTATCTTTTTACCTTTGACTCTTGACTCTGACTTCCCTCGGTTGGTAGTCTAAACCAACTTTGTTAGCACAAAAACCAACATCACGTACTTGATTTGGGTCAATTACCCGTCCCCACTCTAGTGGAGTTACGGCATATTGTGTTGCTCCTTGAGGTTTAAAGTTAGCGTTCCAAGAATTATTAATAGCAGCCTGTTTCATATCAAATGTTATTTGCCAATTGTTAACCTTCGTATTTCCCTGATTCATGATTTTGAAGCTAACACAAAATCCTGTTTGCCAATTTGCGTAAATATCAGAAGTAACAGCTAGTTGGGAAGAAGAGGAAGAAATACGGTCAAGAGAAGATAAAGAATTTTGTGATGCGGAAGTAGAGGGAATAATTTTTTCTGTATCCTCTTCCACTAAGACAGGTGCTACTTGAGAAAAACTAACTGGCAGCATTTGGGACAGTAGTTGCTGTTTCGGAATATCAATATTTTGCCAATCATCTAATAAAATACCCCCTGTATCAGAACTATTAGGATTTAAACTCCAGTAAGCAAAACTTAATTGTTTCTGTTTAATATATTGCACAAATTCGTTCTGCCAAATTCCTTCTTTAGAATTTGTATCTACTTTCCTTCCACCGAATTCACCAACAAAAATGGGTGCAAGATTTTGACTAGAAATATAATGAAATCCTATTTGCCAGCGATTGATAAGATCTTTCGGAAATTTTGGATCAGAAAACCAAGACTGTTCCGCAACTCCGGGGCCGTATTCATGAGGTGAATAGACAAGCTTGTTGCGACGAGATAAACGCACTGGGTAGCGCTTCACTCCTTCTAAATTACCACCGTGCCAATGGTTAGGCAGCTTTTGTGTAGGAACATTCTTTTCTACTCCTTCCACAACAATCAGCCAGTTAGGATTAACCTCAAGAATTGCATTTCCTGCCCGTTCTGCTGCAAGTCGCCAGTCTGTTGCTAAATCGTCAGTACCCCAGCTCGCTTTTCCGTGAGGTTCGTTTTTTAGATCACCACCAATAACGTTGGTTTGATTCTTGTATCTATTGGCTAGCATTGTCCAAGTATTAATCCAGTCTGCTTCTGTAAAATTGTCTTCATACCACAATTCGGCAATGCGTTTATCACTCAAACAGTGACTATCAAGTAAAACGAGTAACCCTTGACTTTCTGCCTCCTCAATAATTAAATCCATCACTTCTATTGGAGTTTTACCTTCTAATTCTTGATTGCTACCAATACTGAAATCAATACCACTAATCTTAGGTGACAATAGCGCTTGTACAGAGTAAGGTAAGCGAATTAAGTTATAGCCAAGTGTCTTTATTTGTGCCAATATCTCCTTATAATTTCGCTTCCACAACCCGTGCGGAACATGAGTTTCTGTTTCCATGCCAAACCAGTTAACACCTCTTAGCAAAACTTGTCGTCCTTTGGCATCGATAATTTTTGCGCCACGAGTTGAAAGTGGTAATTCCATAACTATTTCATTATTTATCTCATTTACCTGGCTTTGAGCAGGCAAGTCACTCATGATACTCGCAATAAATATTACCGTAGTTACGGACACCATGAGTAACTGGTGATGAAATTTTGAGTTTTTCCGTTTCCTTGTATAAAAAAAATTCATACTTCTCATTTCCTTATTTAACTGACAAAAATATTTTTAAACTAAGTGAACACAGACAGCCTGTAAGCATATATCCTTGAATGAAACAACTCTCTTTTGTCTACAATTTCATGAAAACCCAGTTGTTCATGCTTGTTGTTAATTCTCTAAATGTGCTAAGATAAAATGCTATGCTACAAATTATGAATTCAAAATCCTTGTTAAAATTTCCTAACTTTAGTTAAGGAAGGGTTATGATGAGTGAACACTGTCAATGTAGTTCCTCCCAAAGAGAAATTTATTGCTCTCAATAGAATTATGTGAACGTTTAGAGTTCAAAAGTTAACATACAGCAATTAAGCACATCGCTTCTGTAAATATGTTGATAAGTTAAGTAAAAATAGCCAATAATCATAATCAGTTTCTACTTAGACTCGAAAAGGGGAGCGGATGAATAAGCATATAGTTGACCGACTGTAAACTTTAGGAGTGAAAGTCACTAGGAGACAGGGAACTAGTATCCCTACTCGCTGGTACCAAGAGTCTATTTGGCTCTCTTACTGTTAAGTCCGAAAAAAGGCAAGTAAAAATATCCTCGTTTTGTTGCCTTATGAGATGAACCATGTGCCTAAAGCCATGGAAGTATCAAAAAAATCCAGGTTAAGCTAGAGAAGAGAGTTAGATTAGCTTCACGCCCTTTGAGGTTAAAAGCAAAACTCATTCTCAGGTAAGAATTTTCTCAAGTTGGCATTGTCCTTACTCCATGCTGCGAATTATTACTCAGCAGGCAGACGTTAGAGCAGAACTACAACGGATCTGCGATCGCACCCATGATGAACAGGTACTTCACAAAGAAGCAACAGTGCGGGAAGTGTTGCAAGCAGTGAAGCGCCAAGGCGATAACGCTGTACTGCATTACACCGCCGAATTCGATAAGCAAACCCTCAAGCCAGATGAACTGCGCGTGACAGGCTCAGAACTGGATGCAGCCTACCAACAGGTATCAAAGGAATTGCTCCAGGCAATCAGGCTTGCTTGCCGCCAAATCGATGCATTTCACCGCCAGCGAGTCCCCAAAAGTTGGGTACAATTTGGCGATGATGAGATCGTGTTAGGCAAGCGCTACACACCAGTAGATAAAGCAGGGTTATATGTGCCAGGTGGTCGCGCCGCCTATCCAAGTACGGTATTGATGAACGCAATACCGGCAAAGGTAGCTGGTGTCCCGCGTGTGGCAATGGTCACACCACCAGGACCAGACAAAGCAGTTAACCCAGCAGTGTTGGTAGCAGCACAAGAAGCTGGAGTACAAGAAATTTATCGCGTCGGAGGCGCACAGGCGATCGCCGCTTTAGCCTATGGTACAGAAACGATTCCTAAAGTTAATGTCATCACAGGACCAGGCAATATTTACGTCACTTTGGCGAAAAAACTCGTCTATGGTACTGTCGGCATCGATTCCTTAGCTGGACCAAGCGAAGTCCTCATTATTGCTGATGAATTCGCAAATCCTGTACACATTGCCGCTGATTTGTTAGCGCAAGCAGAACATGATCCGATGGCAGCAGCAATTTTGCTGACCACGGATGCAGCTTTAGCAAAAAACGTACAAGTGGCCGTGGAGAGACAACTTGTGGATCACCCAAGGCGCTTGCTTACAGAAAAGGCGATCGCTCACTACGGTTTAATAGTGATTGTAGAAACCTTGGAAGCCGCAGCAGAACTCTCAAACGAATTTGCCCCCGAACACCTAGAGTTGGAAGTAGAAGATCCTTGGAAGTTACTACAACAGATTCGGAATGCGGGCGCTATTTTCTTGGGCTATTCCACACCAGAAGCCGTAGGAGATTATTTAGCTGGACCTAATCACACCTTACCAACTTCTGGTGCGGCTCGTTATGCCTCAGCATTGGGAGTCGAAACTTTCATGAAACACTCTAGTATTATTCAGTACTCTCAAACCGCACTAGAAAAAGTGGCTGGTGCAATTGATGTACTGGCAACAGCTGAAGGCTTGCCTTCTCATGCTGATTCTGTCAGACGTCGAGTCCAAAAGCAAGAGTAATTTTGAATTTGAATTATTAATTTTTTCCTTAGACATTACGCAAAACTCAGCCTATGGGTTCAAACTGAAAGTTTAAGGCTATACAAAATTATGTCCACAGCTTGGATCTAGTGAGTATAGCCATTAACTTATTTCATTTGTGAGTTATATAGCTATTCCTGACTCAAGTCTTTTTCAACATTTGTGCCAGTCATCCCTCACGAATAATTTAACCCTTATACCTTCATGAATAATTCTCAATAAAAAGGTAATTTTTGTACGAGAACTAAGGGGCGATTTGTCAAGCTCGTTTGACAAGTCAATATTTGTGATCCATATAAAATTACAGTTTCAATATTCTTAAGAAAGATATAATTAACAGATAGTCGGAAAAAGTCAAGTAAAAAGTCTACTCTTGTGGAGAGGACATCGGTGCTAAAGACTATTTTGGTTGCTCTAGATGATTCCGAACTTGCAGACAAAGTCATTCACACTCTACAACAACTGGTTCTGGAAAAAGACAGCAAAGTTATTCTCTGCCATGTGTTTTCTCCATCCGAATCGGAGATGGAACTACCCGCTGATCGTCCTCAGCCAGAGTCATTAACATTTTCTTATTTTCATATTGAAAAACAGCTGCAATCTTACCAAACACTATTACCAGTTGAAAGCAATATAGAACTTGTTACCGGTAACCCACCAGAAGAGATTATTCGCCTTGCAAATATTTATAAAGCTGATTTAATTATCATTGGCAGTCGCGGGTTAACTGGTATGAACCGAATTGTCCAGGGTTCTGTGAGTTCTCAAGTGGTGGAAGATGCCAATTGTTCTGTGTTAGTCGTCAAGTAAGAATCTAAGATAGGGCTTGGGCAACAGCGATTGTTACCATTCCTGGTAGCCCCTCCAAACTGAAAATTTGTTTAGGAACGACTAACTTCACCCCTAATCCTACAGAAATCACCATTATCTGGGAAGACTCAACAAAAGTGAAGTTAGAGGCTGCACACAAAGCCGCCGCCTCTGCCACACTACAGGTTCCTACTTTTTTTCCAACCACTTGAGATGGCTTAGGGACACAGACTTGACTCAGAACATCCGGCGGAAAGGTTTTTAAAAACAAATTTTGGTGCTGGCAAAGTTCTAGTAAACCCAATTCTTCAGATTTACTATTAATAGTCGCAAAACCTGCAATTGCATTCTCTGCCAGTTGATTTTCTCTAAAAACTTCCCCAATAGCCCTTTCGATCAACTGTCGTGAAGTTCCCCTAGTGCATCCTATTCCCACCCATAGAACTCGGTGGTTGCTTGCTACTTGGTTGATGATCTCTCTCATGTGACGGTGTGTTAGTTACAGGATCAGCACCTCCATGAGATGGCAAAGAACTTGAACCAGTTCCCCGAATAAATCCCCGATAAATAAGTGCCCCCATAGTTTCTAACCTAAAACCCCAACCTTTGGGTAAATTGTTATCACCCTCATGTTGTCCCAAATCAACGTAAATACGCGGCGGGATAAAATAAGTGACACCATCTTTACCTATCAACTCATCTGCTTTTGCCATCACTTGGTCAAAACTCAAGTCAAATTCTTCATAACTGTCAAACTTACGTTGTAGTTGTTCTTGTACAAAAGCAATGAACTCGCGAACGGCTTTGACTTTTGGATCATTAGGCGCAGGAGAAACCGAGAAAAACTCCAAAGGAATTCTGGAAATCAGACCTTCATTAGGAGATTCTGTTTCCCTAGGAGGTGTAATGATACCCAATTGTCTTAGAATTAAAGGTTCTAAATACCCTAGCATTTGGGCTTGTGCTTTGGCAATTTTGGTATTATTTACATCTTCTTGGCGCTTTAATAGAGTACGGAAAGCACGGCGCAGTACTTGAGAAAGTGTGAAAGGAGGGAAGGGAATGCTGTTAGGTTCAGGTGGTTGTCCATTTTTTGCCATCAGAACGTCGAGAGGTGGCAAGTCCTCCGGTACCACTGGCATTTGAATGTTAAACTCTTTGAATTGAAGGTTTTCGCTGGTTTTGCTGAGGATATTTTTCTTTCTGCTGTTTTGTTTGTCGCGAATTTTGAGTATTTCTGTTGCTTTTGCTTTATCACCATCCAATAATAAGGTCAACCCTTGCTTATTAAACGGGTAGACAGGAGTATTCAGACAAATATAAATAAACTCAGCACAATAGGCTCTATTTTCTGAATTATTGAGGAAATCAATTGCCTCTTTTGAACCAAGACTAGCAAGGGCGCAGTTTTGCAAAAATTCTTTGAGAGTTGGGCCATCGCACACGTGAGTTGGATCGTTTCCATTAAAATCATTTTCTGAGAATTCCACAAACGGGTTCATTAAAGCCATCCAACAGATCATGCTGTCGGTATAGCCACGCGCTTGTTGTGGGGTAACAAATTCCGGAAAAACTAATCGCTGAGCGACAGCAATAAACCCATCGTGTCCATATAGCCCGTCATGGTAAGTGTCTGGTTCATTCAAGCTACCAAAAGCCTTTGTTCTTCCACCGTTCCATAATGCAGGTACAATAGCACCAGAATGATGCCCTTCATTTTTAATAAAAATTTCCACCAAATCTGACAACTCATGATCCTCTGGTGGTTTGCGCAGGTCAATAGCTTTACCATATCGGTCTTTATTGTATTGGAAAGTACAGATAAGTAAACCGTACTTATCAAGATACTGCACAATATCTTCGTGTCCGGAAACGCTGCTTCCATTCGGATCTGTAATTTTCTGTTCGTCCGCGATACCGATAAACCCTGGAACTTTTATCGTTTCCACATCGAGAACAGTCTCATCATCTATGATGACTTGCTTGTGGAACAACTGCCTCATGTCGTTGACTGGTTTACCTTGCTTATCATCCGGACTTCTCAAGGCATTAAAACTAGACAAATCTACATCTTCGGCAGACCATAAAGGCAAACTATCATCTGTTTGCTGTAAATTGTTGTTTTGATTCATGTGCTGTATTTGACAAAAGTAATGTATAACATAAGACCTCATTTTCCTCTACAGATGAGGTACCAAGATTAACTACATTTATAAAAGATTTATTTACAGAAATTTATGAACTTAATGTTTTCAAGCCAGTATAACTTCGTACTGTGCTACTGCCGACTAACTCTTGCTAATGTCCTGAGGATGGCAACGTGAAAACCCTGATTATTGATAACTATGACTCTTATACCTTTAATCTTTACCAATTAATTGCACAAGTCAATGGAGAATATCCAACTGTAATTTACAATGACCAAGTTGCATGGGATGAACTCAAACACTGGGAATTTGATAACATTGTGATTTCACCAGGTCCTGGTCGTCCAGAGAACCCAAAAGATTTTGGTATCTGTCGTCAAGCTATTCAAAATACACCGGTACCGCTTCTAGGCGTTTGCCTTGGACATCAGGGACTTGGTTATCAGTATGGGGGAAAAGTTATTCATGCGCCTGAAGTTCAGCATGGTAGGACGAGCGTTGTTTATCACATTGGAACTGAGCTGTTTAAGGGAATTCCTTCTCCCTTTTCTGTTGTGCGCTACCATTCCTTGCTGGTTTCAAATGACCTGCCGGACTGTTTAGAAAAAGTGGCGTGGACAAAGGACAACCTTGTGATGGGACTGCGCCATCGATCTTTGCCGCTATGGGGTGTGCAGTTTCATCCAGAGTCAATTTGTACTCAGTATGGACAAACCTTATTAGAGAATTTTAAAGAAATGACTCTAAAATTTGCCAAAGATCGAGGCAAAAGTCCCAGAAAACACTATTGGACAGTAGATAGTGAAACTGCTCCAATGCCTTCAAGTTCTTCGGGCCAAAAACAGCAACAGGAATTTGAACTTTGTACGCGCAAGCTGAATCTGTGCCCCGATACTGAGCAAATGTTTGTACATCTGTTTGGCAAAGCAGCAAATGCATTCTGGCTAGATAGCAGTCGTGTTGAACCGAATCTTTCTCGCTTCTCGTTCATGGGAGATAGCAGTGGCGAAAACAGTCTGCTGATTCACTATCGGACGCGATCGCAAAAACTCACACTTACACAGTCCGATACCGTAAGCTATCGGACAGAGGGGATTTTTGAGTATCTCCACCAGGAAATTGAACGGCGACACTGCCCATCTGATGATTTACCCTTTGATTTCAACTGCGGGTTTGTGGGTTACTTTGGCTATGAATTAAAAGCAGAGTGCGGATCTCAATTAAACCACCCCTCTGCCTTACCCGATGCAATGTTCCTGTTGGCTGATCGGATGATTGCGATCGATCATCAGGAGCAAACCCTTTATTTACTGTGTCTAATTCAGCAGGGACAAACAGCAACAGCAGAAGTGTGGTTTGAATGGATCAGACAACAGATTGACCAGCTTGCTCCCCTGTCGCCAATTGTTCCTGAGAAGAAACAGACCCCTGTTATCTTCCGATTAAGTCGATCGCATCAGACTTACCTTGATGATATTCAAACATGCTTGCAGGAAATTCAGGAAGGAGAAACTTATCAAGTTTGTTTGACAAACCAAATTCAGACAGACACGACTCCCGATCCACTGGCGTTCTATCGTTCATTACGCCGCATCAATCCTGCTCCCTACGCTGCATTTTTGCGGTTTGGCGATCTAGCAATTGCATGCTCGTCTCCAGAGCGATTTCTGCGGATTGATTGCCAAGGTTGGGTAGAAACAAAGCCGATCAAGGGGACGCTGCGACGTGGAAAAACACCCAAAGAAGATTTTATTTTGCGTGAACAATTGCACAACAGCGAAAAAGACCGGGCGGAGAATTTGATGATTGTGGATTTGCTTCGCAATGATCTCGGACGGGTTTGTGCAGTGGGCACTGTGCATGTTCCCAAATTGATGGATGTGGAAACCTATGCCACGGTGCATCAACTGGTGACGACGATTCGCGGTCATTTACGCGCCGATATGAGCGCTACAGACTGCATTCGCAACGCCTTTCCTGGCGGTTCTATGACAGGTGCCCCCAAGCTTAGAACCCTGGAGATTATTGATCGATTAGAACAGTCAGCACGGGGAGTTTACTCAGGGGCGGTCGGCTTTTTGGGATTGAACGGTTCAGCCGATTTGAATATTGTCATTCGTACCGCTGTGCTGACTCCTGAGCAAACCACTATCGGCGTTGGCGGCGGTATTGTGGCGCTTAGCGATCCCCAGATGGAGTTTCAGGAAATACTGCTCAAAGCAAAGGCATTAATTCATGCCATGATGATCACAACACATGGAGTCTTTGATCCTGACCAATATTACATCCAGGGAATGGAAACAGCCGCTTTTGATAACTATAAAAAACTGCGTGCATAGGTCTTTAAGAATTCAAAATTTGCTGCCTACGGCACGCTACGCTAAAATTCAAAATTCAACATTAAATCTAATTCAAGCAAGTGCAAAATGATTTTGATTTGTGAACAGTTATCAATACTTTTTCATCAGGTAGATAATCGGATTCATCTTCACATATTACCATCATAAATAACCAGGACTTACGCAGAATAATGAAAAAATAAACCGCAAAGACGAGGCAGTGCGTTGCTCAGAGCAGCGCCGCTTTTTAGGAAATACCTAATGCTAAAGTAGACCTGTTCGACGATCTTTTAGAAGCACTGGAGCTACTAGATTGGACTTCGGACAAATGAAAGAAAGAAAGAAAGACAGGGGAAAACATGATATTGCCAGTGTTTCGTCTGGAAGAATACTTGTCGCAATGGGAATTCAACGCTCCCTATCTTCTGTGTTGCAGTGATGCCGAATCTCGATCCCTCGAAGAGATTCTTTCGCTGGCTGACGATGAATCGAAGTTGTTATGGAGCAGACTCCACCTTGGTTACACTGAGGTCAAAGGTCTTCCGATTCTCCGTAACGAGATAGCCAAGCTCTATCAAGGTCTTGACTTAGAGAACATAGTGTGTTATGCAGGTGCAGAAGACGGAATATTTTGTAGTATGCAAGCTCTCGTGAAAGAGGGCGACCACGTAATTGTTCTGACTCCTTGCTATCAGTCCCTCGAAGACTTACCTCGTCATTTCGGAGCGCGTGTCACTGCGGTGCGACTCAAGGAAGAGAACAAGTGGCAGATCGACATCAAAGCCATCGAAGATGCTCTCACGCCGAGTACGCGACTCATTATCATAAATTTCCCTCATAATCCGACAGGCGCGGTACTTACGGATGATCAAGCATCGGCACTTATCGATCTCGCCCGAAAACGGGGAATCTACATTTTCTCCGACGAGGTATACCGCCTTCTAGGTCTATCTTCGACAACATGGGGTCTCCCAATTGCGGTTCGCTACGAGCGGGGTGTCAGCCTCGGCGTCATGAGTAAGGCGTTCGGACTTGCTGGTTTAAGAATTGGGTGGATTGTCACACAAGACAAAGACCTCCTCCATCAAGCAGAAATAGCCAAACACCATACGTCAATCTGCAACAGCGCACCGTCGGAAGTACTTTCGCTTATAGCTCTGCGAAGCAAAGACGCTCTTCTGAGTCGCAACATCGAGATAGTGGATAAAAACCTTGGACTCCTTGACGACTTTTTCCACCGACATGGCGATCGCTTCTCATGGGTTCGTCCTCAAGGAGGGTGTGTCGGATTCGTTCACTACAAGGCGCATCGCCCGATTGATGAACTGGTAGAAGCTCTTGTACATAAGCAAGGCGTGCTTCTTATGCCCTCGCGCATTTACGATTTTCCGGGTAACTACTTTCGCATTGGATTTGGACGAAAGAATATGCCTTCGGCGCTGGTGCGGTTTGAAGCATTCCTTGAGGAATGGGAGTAGGACTTATCCCTACTTATTCCTGTGCACCTGCTGCCAAGAGGCTTCGCACCACGCTAGGATACTGATTAAACTCTGCAAGCATTAAAGCTGTATAACCACCTTCGTTTTTAATTTTCACATCTGCCCTGGCTTTGAGTAACAATTGCACTGCTTCGTCATAACCCCGCGAAGCTGCCCACATCAGTGCTGTTGCACCTGCTGAGTCTGTTGGATTTACTTGTGCTCCTTTTGCTAGAAGCTGCTGTATCACGCCTAGATGGTTACGTTCTGCTGCCTTAATTAAAGGCGTTTTTCCATCATCTCCTTGAATATTGACATCAGCACCATAATCTAGTAAGGCTTTCACTATTTCAGTGTATCCTTGGATTGCTGCTAGCATCAACGGTTGCTCACCCAAGTTTTTTTCATTTACATTTGCTCCCTGACGCAGTAATTTTTCGACAATTTGGCTGTGTCCCTGCAAAGCTGCCACGAGTAGGGGTGTATCTCCTAAATGATTCTTAATTTCTACGTTTGCTCCTTTGCTGAGTAAGACTTCTACTACATCGGTATAACCTTCAACAACAGCAAGATGCAAGGCTGTTTCCCCATCTTGATCTTGGACGTTGACATCAGCACCGCGAGCGAGTATTTCGGCTGCGATCGCACTATATCCCGCCGCCGCCGCCGCTGATAAAGCCGTACCACCATCAAGATTTCTCGCCTGAACATCAGCCCCTGCTGCTAACAGCGCTTGCACAACTTCCAAATGTCCTAAATCTGCCGCAATCATCAATGCCGTTTCCCCCTCTTCATTTTGGGAGTTGACATCTGCATTATTTTCTAGTAAGTATTTGACAACTTCAGCATGTCCAGCGCGTATTGCTAATTGAAAAGCCGTGTCCTCATCTTTATCTTTAAGATCAACTTTGGCACCAGCAGCAAGTAAGACTCGCATCACATCAGCGTTTCCTTTTAAGGCGGCAACCATTAAAGCAGTGCTACCATCTTCATTGGTCGCATTAACATCCGCACCTTTGGAAATTAAAAGTTTTACAATGTCAAGTTGGTTAGCACTCGCCGCTAACATCAAAGCCGTCAACCTATAGCGCTTTCTTTTCAAGTCGAAATCAGCACCTGCATCAAGAAGCGATCGCCCAATTTCGGTGTAGCCGAAATGAGCAGCAAACATCAAGGGTGTAGTGCCATCGCGATCGCCCGTATCTACGTTGGCACCATCATTAAGCAGTGCTTGCACCTGCTTGATATCACCATTTTTCACAGCCGATAGCAGCAAGACATCGTTATTTTTAGTCATTAGTCATTCGTCAATTAGTCACTGATGATTTTCCGCGTTTTCGCGTCCCCGCGTCTGCGCGTCCTGTGTTTTCCCCATCTTCTCATCATCCCATTTCCCCATTACCAATAAGCGTTATGCTAATTTTTATGAAGATTTAAGAAGAGGGACACTAGGTATGGAACTTTCACCATCAGTAAAGTTTTCGTTAAACTTCGTTCACCCAATCATCATGTGGGTGTTATTACTACTTTCCTTGTATGCAGGATATCTGGGATTACAAGTCCAACGGACAAGAAATGCTCAAGGTGAAGAAAAGAAAGAATTAATCAAAGGTAAATACAACGTTAAGCATTACCAAATCGGCTCTGTAATATTAGCCTTGATGGTAACAGGCGCTGTTGCTGCGATGGCTGTCACTTACATCAACAATGGTAAGTTGTTCGTTGGGCCTCACCTACTCATAGGACTTGGCATGACAACTCTAATTGCCATTTCAGCTTCCCTGTCTCCTTTTATGCAAAAAGGCGCAAACTGGGCGCGTGTAACACATATTTTGTTAAATTTTGTAATTGTAGCTCTTTTTGCATTGCAAGCTCTCAGTGGGATGGAAATTGTCAACAAACTTATCACTGGAGCATAGTCATGAGTCATTAGTGAGACCAGTGCTGCGGGAGGGGAGCCACTGCGTTGGAGAGCCCGCGCTGCAGGAGGGTCTCCCTCCGTAGGCGTCTGGCGTCCGGGTTTCCCGGCTTGTTCGCATGATTGCGTCTCCCCTTGGGAGATAGCATGTGGGGTTTTCCCGACAGCCAGGCATCTGGCGAACCCGAAGGGTCATAGGTGAAAAACAAATCGGTGTTGACTCTGCCTACTCAAACATATGCCCATAGGGCACGCTACTTAAAACAAAGTATGCTCGACGGAGCATACTTTGAAACTTAAAGCACATGTGATCGGTGACTATTTTTTCTTGGTACCATCTGGAAAAGGAATGCCCAAGGATTGGTGAAAATCTTCCTGTACTTTGCGAGTTAGGCGGCGCGAAACTTGGCGGACAACTTGGTTAAGTAACCGTTCACCTGTAGATAGAACTAAAGACTTGGGTAGTCGCTGAATAAACTTGGGAAAATGAATATAAACACTGAGATCCAATTCCCACTCAACTTGTGTCATTTCACTTAAGCAGGTGGAAGAATTACTTCCCACATTTTCTTGTAACTGTAGCGCAGCACGATAATCCACATCATACCCAGGGGCTTGGTAGTCAGGAATGGGAATAGTGCAAATCCGATAAACTCCTTCTTCTGGAGGTAATAATTCCAAACCGATTTTTGGTTCTACTTCGTAACCAAAAGAGCCAAAACGACCAATAACTAAGGCATAGCCATTTTTCCCTAATGCTTCCACCTTCATGGGATCAGCACAGCGCGAAAACCATGAGCCGTGATTATTGAGGTATTCAGCAACAGTTCCAGCTGTGGCATACATTTCCATATGGTCTTTATAACGACCGTGAAACCGTGTTGATGTTCCTATTGCTTCTTGAGTTACGTCTCCAGCTTTTTGAGTCGATGTCATAGATAAGATTGCTTCTGTTGTGTCAAAGGATTGATAATCCGGGTGCTTTGAAACCATAAAAGCGTTCTTTTATAGTCAGAGTGTTTGTCTAAATTAATAATTCGGCTGGTAGATAAAACATTTCGTACTGAATTTCCATTTTGACGGAATCTTAATCATCTGTCATGTGGTTCATCTAAATCTTGGTCAGAATCTTTAAAATAGGAAACTGAAAAACAGATACTAGTTTTCCAGGATAGCGTTTCTCATGAAAGCATTTGTAGCAGGGGCAACAGGTGAAACAGGTCGCCGGATAGTACAACAGCTCATAGCGCGGAATATTCCCGTTCGTGCTTTAGTCAGGGATGTAGAAAAAGCAAGGAGTATTCTAGGTGCTCAAGCCGAGTTAGTCGTGGGGGATGTGTTAAAGCCAGAAAGCTTGTCTGCTGCTTTGGGAGATAGCACAGTGCTACTGTGTGCCACTGGCGCAAAACCAAGCTTTGATCCAACAGGACCTTATAAAGTGGATTATGAAGGGACTAAAAATTTGGTAGATGCGGCAAAGGCTAAAGGAATTGAGCATATTGTCTTAGTTTCTTCTTTGGCTGCGTCTCAGTTTTTTCATCCCCTAAACTTGTTCTGGCTAATCTTGTATTGGAAAAAGCAAGCTGAGGAGTACATCCAGAAAAGCAGTCTAAACTATACAATTGTCCGACCGGGTGGTTTAAAGAATGAAGATAATTCCAACCAAATCGTGATGCAAAGCGCTGATACATTGTTCGAGGGTAGCATTCCCCGACAAAAAGTAGCCCAGGTTTCTGTTGAAGCGCTGTTTGAACCCGCAGCAAAAAATAAAATTGTCGAGATTGTTGCCAAAGAAAATGCTCCCGCAAAAAGCTTTGGAGAACTGTTTGCTAATGTCGCTTAAGTCTTAGTACAAAGCAGTGAGCCAGCTTAGTCAGCCAGTCACCTGCGACTCTTGACCCCGAAGGGGTCAAGAGTCGAATAACTAATCACTAATGGCTATTGACTTTTGACTAATTTTCTGGTTATTTTCCGGAATGAGTGCGTGGAAGATTGTTGTTATATTTTGATGGCAATAACAGCTAATTTTTTAAGGAGTCGGACTCTGAACAAAAGCTTAGAACGCAAAGGCGGCGTTGAACAACTCATAGCACCAATAGCCGCACTTCTTGGCTTCGTATGTTTGTTGCAGTGGTCAATATTTGGAGATTTGCGATCGCATGTCGATCCTACCTTTGCCAACAAACAGCCTCCCTTAGTTATGAAAGGGGGCGATCCTTATATCCGTGCTTTGATGAGAACCATCTCAGCAAGTGAAGCAAGTGGCAACCGTCCTTATTCAGTGTTGTATGGTGGACAGCACGTTAACAACCTTAGCCGCCATCCTGAGATATGCGTCACTATTGTTACAGGTGTGAACAAAGGTAATTGTTCTACAGCAGCAGGTAGATATCAAATTATTAATCTCACATGGTATAATATAGCATCACGTTATCACCCAAGCCCAGGACGATTTTTGTTTTGGGCTTCTTATAGTTTTGAACCAGAGTATCAAGACGTAGTTGTCTATCGTTGGTTAAGTGACTCTCGATTTTGGAGAACTGATATTTCTCAACAGCTACGTCAAGAAAAGTTACCAGATGTTTTGCGCCGGTTGTCTCCTACTTGGACAAGTTTGGGATATGGTATAGAAACTAATTCTGTGAGCAAGTCTTTACCACAGATTTATCAGAAAATGTTGAGAGAAGAATTAAAGGCATCAGGAAAATCAGTGTCATAAAAAGCTCTCGGTTGATCATTGGTTTTTGGAATTGGTAGAACTTTTTGCAACACAACCTTTCTATTTTAGGTTTTTGTGAGCAGCCAAAATAATTTCTTCTGTTTCTTGCCAACCAATACACCCATCTGTAACAGAAACACCATACTGTAATTGTTCTCGATCGCTAGGAATCTGTTGATGACCTTCATACAAATTGGATTCCAACATCATGCCAACTATTGATGTATTACCATCCACTATTTGTTGAATAATCTTTTCAAAGACAGAACTCTGTAATTTATACTGTTTACTTGAATTGCCGTGACTACAGTCGATAACAATTCTCGGCGATAAATTTGCCTCTTTTAATTTTTCTTCCACCTGTTTGACATTCGCTGCATCAAAGTTAGGCTGACCATTACCGCCTCGCAAAATAACATGACCGTAGGCATTTCCTCTGGTTTTGAAGATGCTCACCTGTCCCTTTTTATTAATTCCTAAAAAGTTGTGAGGTTTCTGAGCTGATTGGAGAGCATTCAAAGCCACATTAATATTACCATCAGTGCCATTTTTAAAACCCACTGGCATTGAAAGTCCGCTTGCCATTTCGCGATGAGTTTGTGATTCGGTTGTGCGTGCTCCAATTGCAGACCACGTAATAAGTTCACTAATGTACTGCGGTACTATAGGATCGAGTGCTTCTGTACCGATGGGTAATCCCAATTCAGCAATTTTTAGCAGTAAGGTACGTCCCATGCATAGACCTTTTTCGATATGGAAAGAATCATCCATATCAGGATCATTAATTAATCCTTTCCATCCTACTGTTGTTCTTGGTTTTTCAAAATATACCCTCATGATCAGCAACAGTTTATCCTTTACTCGATCAGCAAGAATTTTAAGTTTTTCTGAATATTCTATTGCTGCTTTTGTATCGTGGATAGAACATGGACCAACTACTATGAACTTTCTTCTGTCTTGAAAAGTTAGAATTTTTTCTATCTCATCTCTACATTTCAAAACTGTTTCTTTGGCTAAATCGGTTAAAGGTAATCTCGATTTCAAATCATCTGGAGTTAACAAGGGTTGAAAACTTTCAATGTGAGTATTAGATAATTGATTGTTTTCCATAACTTGCTTGGTTTGAAGTTTGCTACAAGTTGACTATTTCTTTATCATTGAATAGTATAACTCAATCATCTGAAGTTATTTCATATATTTTCTTTTTTTCTTTTGTCATATTTATTGATTATCGTCAAAGATCCAAGATGTGGGTGACAATGGTTTTCAAATGTTATCCTTAGATAAAAAATCTTGAATATTCTCAACAAAAGCCTTAACATTTTCAAAATGAATATTATGTCCGGACGTCTGAATAACTTTTAGTTGGCAAGATTCACAAATTTTAGTCATCTCTGTATTGACATCTATAAACTTTTCATCCGATTCCCCTGCTAATAAAAGCACAGGCGTTTTATTTTTTATCAGCATTTTCCACAAAGAAGGTTGACATCCAGTACCCATAAACCGTAGTGATTTAGCTAACTCAATTGGATGATTTTGCAACCGGACTTCTAGAAGGCGATGAAACTGGGGATGGTTTTTAAGCAAGCCAAAAATCTCTTGATTATACCAATTAGAGACAAAGGCAGCAAAATCATTTCTGCAAACACTTCTTTCTAATTTCCTGGCGATTTGCTCATCACGTTTAACTCGTTCTACTCGTTCTGCTTTTGTTAATAAACCAGGAGAGGCTGATTCCAAAACAACTTTAGGAAAACGGTGAGGAAAATGCAGAGCCAGGTATAAAGCTAATCTCCCTCCCATTGAATATCCAACTAAAAAGCATTGGGTAATTTTTAAATTATCCAGTAAGCTGATGAGGGCATGGGCAGTTTTTGGCATTGTATAATACTCATCACCACGCAAAACTTTAGTTTCTCCATGTCCCGGAAGGTCAACTGTCAAGCAGTAAAATTTATCACATATTAAGAAAATTACTGGCTCAAATTCATGACTGTTTCCCATGAATCCGTGCAAAAAAAGAATCAGTGGTTTATTTGGATCACCACTGAACGAATAGTGAAACTGATAATCTTCACTAGTTTTTGATTTGGAAAGCATGTGTGTTTATAAAAACCTATCCAAAGCAGCTTTAAGTTGTTCGAGTTCAACTTCAATATTGCCTTCTTTTGCAGCTCTTGCTATACACTCTGTTAAATGTTCATCCAAGACAATCCGTGCTACCCGATCCAGTGCTCCCCGCACTGCAGCAATTTGTAGTAAAACATCAGGACAAGGGCTACTTTGCTGTACCATTGTCTTAATACCACGAACATGCCCTTCTATACGCGAAAGGCGATTGACGATTCGCCGGAGAGATTCTTCGCTATGAACGTGAGCATGAGCCGAGTGTCCATGATTGTGAATATGCGGTGTATGATCTTTGTCTGTATCGTCAAAGAGTAAATCCTCATCCTGCTGTGATGTGGGTGGGGATTGTTTTGTTGATCTGTTCGATCCATTCATAAGTTTTCATATAGGTGCTGCGAATAAATAAGATCCTACCCTAGAGCAGAGAGGAGGGGGTGGGCACAGATGGAGTAGTAAATTCAAGAACAAATCCCCTATTTTGAAGTATTTGGGAGAAATATAGAAATATGAAGCCAGAAACAAACGTCAATGGATAGTAATTGTCAAGTCTACCTGTAAAAATAGCTATAGAGAGATTTTTCACTGTATAAACAACAATTAGGCTGAAATATAAGGTTGTGGTTATGCGATTTTCCAAACGACTCCGGTCAATACGCCAACTAAGTACTCATGTGTTAGCCGTAATTTTGGGAGTTTTGCTAACTGTTGGCACTTTGCAAGTCTCACCCTCTCAAGCAGAACCAGCACCGAGTTCTGTCAGTGCTGCCTCACCACAACTTATTGCTCAGAAATCACCAGCCACTGCTGCTATTGGTAGCAGTAGCTTTGTGACAGCAGCAGTAAATCGCGTTGGACCTGCAGTTGTGAGGATAGACACTGAGCGCACAATTACCCGACGCTCTGATCCATTCTTTGACGATCCCTTTTTCCGGCGATTTTTTGGTAACGGTTCACCACAGCAGTTGCCCCCCGAGCAATTACGTGGTCTTGGTTCTGGCTTTATCATTGATAAGAGTGGGTTAATTCTGACGAATGCCCATGTGGTCGATAAGGCTGATAAGGTGACTGTTCGTCTCAAAGATGGACGCAGTTTTGAAGGAAAGGTACAAGGCGTTGATGAAGTGACTGATTTGGCGGTAGTCAAAATTAACGCTGGTGCTGATTTACCAATTGCACCCTTGGGTTCTTCAACTAAGGTACAAGTGGGTGACTGGGCGATCGCAGTTGGTAACCCCTTAGGATTAGATAACACCGTTACTCTAGGAATTATCAGTACCCTCAGACGTTCCAGTAGTGTAGTTGGCATTGGTAACAAACGCCTAGATTTCATTCAAACCGACGCCGCTATCAACCCAGGTAACTCTGGTGGACCACTGGTGAATGCTCAAGGTGAAGTCATTGGTATCAACACAGCCATTCGTGGTGACGCAACCGGTATTGGGTTTGCCATCCCTATTGATAAAGCTAAAACAGTTGCTACTAAACTGGAACGAGGAGAAACAATTGCTCACCCATTTATAGGTGTGCAAATGCAAGAAATAACGCCTGAATTGGCAAGACAATTCAACTCTAACCCTAATTCTCCGATTCAATTGCCAGAAATTGATGGCGTTTTAGTCATGCAAGTGGTGCCCAATTCACCAGCCGCAACTGCGGGAATACGTCCTGGAGATGTGATTCTTGAGGTTGATCGACAGCCCATCACAAAAGGCACACAGTTGCTTGACATTGTAGAAAATAGTCGTGTTGGTCAGCAATTGCAGTTGAAAGTGCAAAGGGGTAACCGGACACAACAGCTATCGATACGTACTGTTCAACTGCAAAATCCCTCCTAAAAATTTGAAATCCTAGACTGTAAAAGCCCAGCTTTTTTAAGAAGCTGGGTTTTTTGTCAAGGTTTTTTTGTTACCAGAAACTGACGCAAACTCAACAAACTTAAAGTTTGTCCCAAAGAAAGCGGTAAAACTGTCACTCCCTCTAAACGAGACTGTACCCAACCTTCTCCCCAGTACCATTCATGAAACCCATCTATTCCTTGAGAGAGTAACAAGCGTAAACAGTTAGGACGTGCCACATCTACTTGATGATGAATCGAGAGTGCTCCAATCTGGGTAGTATACTCAACTCCAGAATGGAGTTCTTCTGGCATTCCAGTAGCAAAGCGACCTGTGGGCAGCCATTTTTCTAGTTCCGTAGGACGCAGCAGACTGTCGCGAATTGCACTGAAGGATGCATCCACTTCTATCCGTATTTGGCTTTGTTGATAATTACCTAACATTTTTCGAGGATTACGGGAAGCGCGAGATAGTGTCTTTTTAGTATAACGAACCGCAGTGAAGTACTTACCACCAAAACGGAGTACCGTTTATGGTGGGGGCTTCTTGATGTGGCGAAGTCCAGGATTTCCAAAAGATTTCTACAAAGTCTCATTAGCGACACCTTCCTAGCCAACAGGAAGAAGAACCAAAAACCATATCGTGAGGTTTCGCTTATTGCTGATTAAAAAGTTGTAATTTCTTTCAACACCCTTACACAGTAAGCAAAAAAGATATGCAAACACAACATGTATTCACTAAGTTACTGTCACTCATTCCAACCCACTCATCACCCACCTATTTAAGTTAAGTTAAGTTTTGTTATACTAAGATAATTATCTTTCGGTGCTTTTTGCACAGGAAATTTCGGTAAGAAATTAAAGGTATAGGTTTTTTTTCATGGCGGATCAATTAATTCGCGCCACTGCAGCACAAGGCGGTATTCGTGCAGTAGGTGCAATAACAACACGCTTGACAGAAGAAGCAAGAAATAGACATAAGCTTTCTTATGTGGCAACGGCTGCGCTAGGTCGAACGATGACAGCAGGGTTGCTAATGGCTTCTAGTATGAAACGAACTGGGTCGAGAGTCAATATCCGCGTCAAAGGTGATGGACCTTTGGGTGGTATATTGATAGACGCAGGATTAGATGGAACAGTACGTGGCTATGTAGGAAACTCATCCGTAGAACTGCCTCCCAATAGCAAAGGTAAGCTTGATGTTGGTGGTGCAGTAGGAAAAGGTTTTCTTTACGTTGTCCGCGATATTGGATACGGGTATCCTTACTCTAGTACAGTGGAACTCGTTTCTGGTGAGATTGGGGACGATGTGGCTCATTACCTCATCAGTTCGGAACAAACACCTTCAGCGATAGTATTAGGCGTGTTCGTAGGAGCAAACGGAGTGACAGCAGCCGGAGGAATACTAGTACAAGTTTTACCCAAAGCCGCTAGAGACGAAGCTCTAGTGGAAACTTTGGAATCACGAGTCGCCGCACTATCAGGATTTACACCTTTGTTGCAAGCAGGAAAATCCTTGACAGACATCTTTGGTGACTTGCTGGGAGATATGGGAGTTACGATCTTTCCGGAAACCCAGATTTTACGTTACCACTGCGGTTGCTCCTTTGACCGCGTGCTAGGAGCACTCAAGATGTTGGGTGAAGCCGAGCTGCAAGACATGATTGTAAAAGATAATGGGGCTGAGGCAACTTGCGATTTTTGTGGTACAGTTTACCAGGCAAGTCGAGATGACTTGGCTCAATTGGTCGTAGATTTGCAAGCAGAAGCGTCGGCTGGGGTGTAAAGTATAAAAGAAAACTTTTTATCTAGGATATACATGATATGAGTGGAGGACATATCATCATGTAAGAAGTAACTTCATCCAGAAGGGAAGTTACGATGGCAGGGACGAAACTTTGGAGCTATAACAGATCGCTAAAGTTAATTGTTTATTTTGGTGTGAGAGATGACAGAGCGGGATATGCCAGAAAGTTGGTTACCAGGCAAAGCAAGAGAGCCAGATAACAATATGACTAGAGGATACCGAAGGCAAGAATCTAGTGAAACACAAACGTCTGGAGTCGCAACAAGCAGTTATATCATCGAGTCTGTGAAACGCTCAAAAGAAAATGATTCGGATCAACTGTCTCTAGATAAAGAGTCGCAAGAAATAGTACCAGTCAGTAAAAGTTCTTGGACATTGCCTAAATGGACGAAATCGTGGGTGTTGTGGACGTTATTGTTAGCGTTGGTTCCTAGCGGAATAGCCTTTATGGCAACAGCAATGTTACTCAAGCTGCCATCTGCGCCTAACTGCCCATCGATTTTCTGGCCATTGGCTAGTGCTTCGGTACGGCTAAATTGCGCTCAGTTGGCAGCTTCTAAGCAAACGGTAAAAGACCTTCTGCAAGCGATCGCCCTAGTCAAAGAACTGCCAAAAAATCACCCGCTTCGTGAAGAAATTGACCGTTTAATAGAAGATTGGTCACGGGAGATTCTACAACTAGCAGACCAGAGTTTCCAGGCAGGTCGGCTAGACGAAGCGATCGCAACAGCTCGCCAGGTTCCAAAAGAGGAATCGGCTTATCGATTAGTGGAAGCAAAAATTTCCAAATGGCAATCCATCTGGTCAAGCGCAGAAAGCATCTACACTGAAGCAGAAGCCCAAATGCGTGACGAAAAATGGCATCAAGCGTTCATGCTAGCTTCTAGATTGTTGCGTGTAGATAATACATACTGGTCGATGACGAAATATGACCAGTTGAATCGATTAATTGTCAGCGCCCGAGAAGATGGTGAGCAGTTAGGAAAAGCGAAAACTTTAGCCGAAAACAAAACAGTCGATAATCTCCTCAAAGCCATTAAGGTGGCAGAGTCGATTCGCAAAGACAGTTACGTTTATCCCAAGGCCCAGCAAGCTCTTTCGGAATTTGGAGATAAAATGCTTGAGTTGGCACAGGCAAAACTGGACGGACGAAATCCAGACCAAGCTATCTTGATAGCCCAAAAAATTCCCCCCAGCACTGGACATCAAAAGGACATACAAGACTTTATTGCCTTATCTGAAGCACAGAGGAGTGCATGGTTAGGGACAACAGCCGGTCTAGAAACAGCAATTGCCCAAGCTCAACAAATAGAGGCAACCAGACCAAAATATGAAAAAGCGCAAGAACTTATTGCTAGCTGGCAACTAGAAATTCAAGATGTCGCCCATTTGGAAAAAGCAAGAAACCTGGCTAGTCTTGGTTCAGTGAAAGATTTTGCAGCAGCTATCACTGAAGCACAACTGATTTCAGAAGGCAACCCTCGTGCAGAGGAAGCAAAAAAAGAAATTGGTGGTTGGGTTGCTCAAATACAGACAATCGAAGACCGTCCGTATTTGGATCGAGCTGATCAAATGGCAATGCTTGAGGATGCTAACTCTTTACAAGCGGCGATCGCACAGGCAAGTCAAGTTCAACGAGGTCGTGCATTGTATCCAGAAGCACGAAGAAAAATTGGGAATTGGACAGCAAAGATTCAAACTATTCAAGACCAGCCCTACTTAGACCAAGCAAAAAACTTGGCTGACAGTGGCGATTTACCCTCTGCTATTGCAACAGCTCAACAAATCCGCTCAGGACGAGCACTTTCTGGTCAAGCACAAACAGTTATAGATCAGTGGCAAGGACAAATTCGTGCAAAACAAAACTGGAACAAAGCACGAGAAATCGCAGTTACCGGAACTCCAGAAGCTTTGGCACAAGCAATTAGGCTAGCAAACAGAGTACCGGATAATAGCATCCTACGCAGTGATGTAAGTATCGCGATTGACCAATGGAGTCAGCAATTGTTGGATATAGCTCGTGCTCAAGGAGAATCTAATATTCCTAGAGCTATTGAGACAGCCAGACTGATTCCAAGAGGAACTGATGCCTATAGTGCTGCACGAGAACAAATTAGAGCATGGCAGGAATATCTCACTCCTCAGCCACAAGAACCTCCACAGGAACAATCTCAACAAGAACCTACACAAGATTCTTATACTGAGCAACAAAGGGTGATCGAAGGACAGCAATAAATTTTTAGAAAGCTAGCTACATATCTATATTGCTGGATATTAGCATCTCAGTGTTTCAGCCACTTACACTGCTAAGTTTAAAGGTCAAAAAGCTTTGCAATTACCCCTGCAAAGTTTAACTGTTCAAATTGATTAAAATCTTGTGTCTCTACTTTAGCAACTATCAAAATAACTGGAAAATATCTGGTTGTCGGAGGATTTTGCAGTGCCTGAAACACTATCAGTCCGTGCATATGGGGTATATTAATATATCTTTTGAATCCCATTCAGCAATTGAGTGCTCAAAATAAATGCCTTCCCCAATCTAATGGAGAAGGCATTTTAACGTTTCAGGTATGTGACATCTATTTATGTATATCTGCCACTGCCACGTTCACTTGAGATGTTCACGTTTTTACTACCCATTAAAACGTTTATTTTTAATAAATATCATTGTTGGACTGGTGATTGAAGAGATGATATGAACATATCGGATAAGTTTGATGCGTAATCGTCATAGTTACTTTGAATTCAGTCATCAAAAATTCTTCTACCCACATTTTGCGCTAAGACAGATTATGCTAAATAAGCACTCAGTATTAAAACGAAAGTCCTTGATTTAGCGCTAAAAATCCAAAAAAGTAACGTAACTTTATCACACGGTTCAGTTAGCGATCAAAATAAAAATGGCTGAGGGTGATCGAAGGACAGTGATATCAAATTTGCATACACAATAAATTTCTGTGTAGGCTTAGTAACTAAAAGTCACAGCTTGTGAAACAAAGTGGATAGAAATTTAAAAACCGATGTCACACGCCTTAACCCGATACTCGGAAAAATTCTGAGTCATGCAACCCAATTTTTGCAAGGTTTGAACGAACGTCCCGTTGGAGTTGTGCCTCCAAACTATGACATAGCTTCCTTGCCCAAAGAGGGGATTGGTACAGAGAAAGCTCTAGAGGCGTTTAACAACAAGTATGGTGCAGGGATTACTGCTAGTAGCGGTCCTCGTTACTTGGGCTTTGTGACTGGCGGTTCTACACCTGCGGCGATTGCAGGTGACTGGCTTGTGAGTATCTTTGATCAAAATGTCATCGGTGCGAAAGATTCCTCTGCGCCTGAAGTTGAGCGAGAGACAATCAGTTTCCTTCGCCAACTCTTCCAGATATCAGACTCCCACTCCGGAACATTTGTCTCAGGTGCGACAATGTCCAATTTTGTGGGTTTAGCATTAGCCAGACAATGGATTGCTCAACAGCTGAAGATCGATATTACTCATAATGGACTGTATGCTTTGCCCGCTATCAAAATCTTCAGCGGTTCACCTCATTCGTGCATCAGCAAAGCGCTTTCTATGCTTGGAATGGGTAAAAGTCATCTACAAATTGTTCCTTGTTTACCCGAACGAGAAGCCATTGACTTAGACGAACTCACCAAAAACTTGAGTCGTTGCCAGGAGCCATGTATTGTTGTGGCAAATGCAGGAACCGTTAATACCGCTGATTTTGACGATTTAGTGGGAATTGCAGCACTCAAGCAAGAGTTTAATTTTTGGCTACATGTAGACGCTGCCTTTGGTGGATTTGCAGCTTGTTCACCTAAATACTGCCATCTGGTACAAGGACTGGATACTGCGGATTCGATCGCCATTGATGCTCACAAGTGGCTGAATGTTCCTTATGATTCAGCTATGCAATTTACACGGCATCGAAATCTCCAACTCGAAGTCTTTCAAAATAATGCAGCTTATCTTGGAGTCCCGGCTGAAAATCCTGATTTTGTTCACTTAACTCCAGAAAACTCACGCCGATTCAGGGCACTTCCTGCATGGTTTAGCTTGATAGCTTATGGTGCACAGGGGTATCAAGACATCGTCGAGAGAGACTGTGAGTTAGCTCAACTGTTAGGTGAGAAAATAAGAAGTTGTAGAGATTTCAAGCTTTTGGCTCCTGTTCGTCTGAATGTCGTCTGCTTTACCTTGTCAGTTGACGGGCAAGAGATTCGATTAGACACCATTAAAAAATTCCTGGAAATGTTGCACGATAGTGGAAAGGTTTTCCTAACACCAACTGTTTATGGAACTGTGCCAGCAATTCGAGCTGCATTCTCCAACTGGCGCACTCAACAGATTGATGTTCAAATCCTGTGGGAAGCACTTTCAGAAACGATAAGTTCGTTTAAAGACTCAGTTATGCAGTAGCGAAATGTACGAGATATCTCCGCAAGCATCTAGCGTCCCAGCAACTTATCCCGCAGCAGCCTAATGCGATCGCGCAATTTCGCCGCCTCTTCAAACTCTAGTTTTTTCGCCGCTTCTTTCATCTGTGCTTCCAGTTGAGTAATCAACCCTGGAATCTCTTCTAGGGGAAATTCATCTATATGTTGCTCAACTGTATCTAACTCAGTTGCATTTAATCGCCGCGACACTTCTAAGAAGGACAAAATCGCATTACTCGATTTTTTCTTCACAATTGGTTGCGGTGTAATTCCGTGCATCCGGTTATGAGCCATTTGAATATTGCGACGCCTCTCGGTTTCTTCCATAGCTTTGATCATGCTATCAGTTAAGGTATCCGCATACATAATCGCTTGTCCTCGCACATGACGCGCAGCCCTTCCAATCGTTTGAATCAGAGAACGTTCTGCACGCAAAAAGCCTTCTTTATCAGCATCCAAAATCGCCACCAGAGAAACTTCTGGTAAATCCAAACCTTCCCGCAGCAAGTTCACACCAACCAACACATCAAAGCTACCATCGCGCAAATCCTGCAAAATCTCAATTCGCTCAATCGAATTAATTTCCGAATGCAGATACCTTACCCGAATACTGTTGTCTTGCAGATATTCAGTTAAATCTTCTGCCATGCGCTTAGTCAGTGTTGTAATCAGCACTCGTTCCTGGCGGTCAACTCTATCTTTGATTTCGCCCAACAAATCATCGATTTGCCCTTCTGTCGGACGGACTATGATTTCTGGATCAACAACTCCAGTTGGTCTAATGATTTGTTGTGCGACATGATCTTCAGAAACTTCTAGTTCCCAATTTCCGGGGGTAGCGGAAACGAAAATACACTGATTCACCTTTGTCCAAAATTCCTCAGCCTTCAATGGACGGTTATCAGCCGCACTGGGTAAACGAAACCCATGCTCAATTAACACTTTTTTCCGTGCTTGGTCGCCGTTATACATTCCGCGTATTTGCGGTACAGTGACATGAGATTCATCTATGACCAACAGCCAATCTTTGGGGAAATAATCAATCAAACATTCGGGTGGTTCCCCTGCTTGGCGTCCTGCGAGGTGACGGGAATAGTTTTCCACACCATTGCAATAACCCACCTCACGCAACATTTCCAAATCATAGCGCGTCCTCTGGTCTATGCGTTGCGCTTCTAGTAATTTCCCAGCTTCCTCTAATTGTGCTTTTTGCTGTTTGAGTTCTGCTGCGATCGCATCGCAAGCTTCTTCTAACCTTTCTTCTGGAGTGACGAAGTGACGCGCCGGGTAAAGATTCACCGCTTCTACACTCTTAATAATTTCACCTGTGACAGGGTCAACGTAGCGAATAGCGTCAATCTCATCACCAAAGAATTCCACGCGGATAATTCGGTCTTCATACGCAGGACCAATTTCCAACACATCACCCCGGACGCGAAAACGTCCGCGACCTAACTCCACATCGTTGCGGCTATACTGAATGGATACTAAGTTTTTCAGTATTTCCCGTTGGTTTACTTCCAAACCGACTTGAAAGGGAATCGCAGCTTTCAGGTATTCTGAGGGCATTCCTAAACCATAGATGCAACTAATAGATGCAACAACAACTACATCGCGGCGTTCAAAGAGCGATCGCGTTGCTGAGTGTCGCAACATATCAATTTCATCGTTAATCGAAGCCGTTTTTTCTATATATGTATCGCTGACAGGAATATATGCTTCTGGCTGATAGTAATCGTAGTAGCTAACAAAATACTCAACTGCATTCTCAGCAAAGAATTCTCGCAACTCGTTACACAGTTGTGCGGCGAGAGTTTTGTTGTGAGCAAGAACGAGAGTGGGTTTCCCCACTTTTTCAATCACTGAGGCGATAGTAAAAGTTTTTCCTGTTCCCGTAGCTCCCAGTAAAGTTTGATACCTATTTTCATTATTTACGCTGGTGATAAGTTGGGCGATCGCTTGTGGTTGATCGCCTGTCGGTTGAAAGGGAGCTTGAAGATGAAATTGCGTCATAGAAGTTAATTTAGCTGCTTCTATTTTATATGCTAAGCAATCTTTATATAAGTGGTGTAAGTTTACCCCTCTATTGCTCCAGACAAATCAATAACCTTTCAACAAAACCCGCTCTTAACAACCAATAACGGGTAGACAACCCACTGGTATAATTTGGTATAATATGTCAAGTGTCTAAAAAGACCATCATGTCTAGCATCTACATTTAAATTGGCATTCAGCGTAGCTCTCCACGAAATACTAGTGTAGCATAAATAACTTAGAAGTTAAAATCACCTCCTCACCCCCCCTCAAAGGCGTGAGAATTGGTGGAAAATTTCTGCAAAGCCCCATATGAAACTCATACTACCAAGGTTAAGGTGTTAACGCGGGTGTTTGAGCTTGAGGAAAGAGTGAGGGTGCTGGGAATTTTGCTGAGGGCAAAGTCAGAGGTAAGCATCAGAGGATTCGTTGATTAATCCGTAAATTCAGTCACCACCAGTTGGAGAAATAAATTGCATGTCAAATGTTCAGGTGAAACTCACGCTTTTAGATGATCGTCTCGAAGATTCAGAACTGCAAGAGAAAACAGAGAATCTCCTACAAGATATTAAACAAGAGGTTGAAGTAGAAGATGCAGGTCTTGTGACAGTAGAGAATTCCCCAGAAGGCTCAAAGTCTGTAAGTGGATATTTACTGGGGGTGCTGACGGCTAAGGTTAATAAAACAAAGATTCAATCTTTCATGAGGCTTTTGGGCGATCGCCTACTAGGGAAAACGATTGAGATCGAAGTCACGGCTAATGGTAAAACTCTCAAAGCCAAAGCCAGTAGCCAAGCTGAGTTGATAGCAGCTATTAAAGCCGCCCAGGAATTTGTTGGAGAATAAGGAGTCAGAGATGGCGAAGAAGGTAGCATTACTGGTTGGAGTCAGCAATTATCATCAACAAGGGCTGTCAGCCTTGCCCAGCGCTACCAGAGATGCTAGGGAAATGAAGCGTGTATTGCAGCATCCAGACATAGGGGGTTTTGCTGAAACTGATATCACCCTGCTATTGAATCCGACAAAAGACACAATGGCAGATGCCATATACAACCTTTTTGCTAACCGCAGTTCAGAAGACTTGGTGCTGTTCTACTTCTCCGGTCATGGTGCGAAGGATGATAATGGCAATCTTTACATCGCTGCACCTGCTACCCGTGTCAGCCAGAACAAAAGAGTGCTACCTCAAAGTGCCATCAATGCCAGTTTTATTAAAGACCAAATGACTTAACGCACCTGCTATTCTAGAACCATCCATACTCACTAAAGTTTCTGCTGCACCATCTGTAAATGCAGCAATACCCGTCACATTTTGAACAGGTAAAAAACCATAATATATAGCTTCGTCTTTCAAGCGTTCGCTAAGAAATGTAGTTTGGTTGGCAAATTCTCCTTTTCCTACAGAACCAAGTAACTCCAGCTTGTTATCCTTTTCAACAACAATAAAGCCATCTCCGACTTTCAGCCAAAATAAATAATGTTTGCCTAACACCGTCATCAGTAACGTACACTTCAAGTCGTCAACCCGGCATTCTTTTTGTTCTGAAAGTTCTCGTAATCTTTCAATTGCATATTTTATAAACTTATACGCATACTCTTTACCTTCATTACTTTCATTACAATTAAGTATTTGTTCTCGGTCTAAAATGTTTTGATGAATAGATTCTATTGAATGAGTAAACTCACCCAAGCCCTCAACAACAGCCTTAGAACCGAAATGAGATAGTCTCGCACTTCCAGCACCATCAGCCACAAAAATACCTGCTCGCGGCTTTGATATAGCTTTTGCTGCATCTTGACATGGTACTTGTGGATGAGAGTGAAGATGAGAACGACCAATAGTAGTAGCATAAATACCTCGCCACTCTGTTTTCTCTGGTATTTTGTCTTCTTCAGTGGAAATTTCTTGTTGTGGAATGATATCTTCTAATGGTTTGTGTGTCTGATTATCTGTGAGATCCGCATTACTCTTTTCATTCTTTGCTGTCAAGATTGCAGCCTCATTCATCTCTTCTAAATTTGAAAAACTATCTTCCACACATGGCACTTCCTTTTTTGAAGAGAATGCCTTATTTTTGTCTTGAATTTTTCTCCGAAAGTGATCATCTCCCCAGTTACTTGTCATCTCCTCAATCAGTACGTCTGGAACTATATCTTTGCCTAATTTTTTTTGCTGATTATGCAATTCCGTCAGCTTAATATAGGCAATATTTTTAGATTTATAATGATTAGCATAATTGAGTGCTTCTATGCTATCAGGATACTTTCTTTGAATCTCACTAAAATCTTGAATTGTCAAGCGTAAAGACTTTTCTTTTTTTTTATCTGTTTTTTTGACTTTTTTAGCCATAATTTTCGCCTCCATTGTTTTGTAAATTAATTACAATTTTCTGTAGAGCGTCAACCCTACATGAAACTTTGTTGTTCATCACTTTTTGATGACTCATGAGCAATAAATAATGCTCAGTGTAGAGCCATTTACCTTTTTCAAACAGTGAAACTGATAAATCAGATCTTGCACCATAATTCTCGTCCGCCAAGAAATAAATTTCTTGGCTCAAAGTTCAAGTCCGTTAAAACGGACTGGCTGAGTCTTTCAGTCCGTTTTAACGGACTTTGGCTATGCAGCCTTGAACTTAAGTTCAAGGCGTACTAAAGTCGAGGTGCAAGATCTGAGATAACTGATAACTGTTAAATTTGAATGGTATCCCAGCCTTTAGTATTTGGTAATTCAACACCAGTTCCAGGAGTCGAAACACTGACTTTCGCCATACTTTGAGAAAGCCACTGGAAAAATTCCCTGAATCTATACTCTGCTAATTTTTTTGGAGGACGATTTGCGGGACAAAACTCAGCAAGTTTCTTCAAGTTACAGTGGTCACCTATACCAATCCCAAACACCAGCATTTTACTATCTTCTGCTAGTTCGCGCAGTTGAGCCGCAGCCTTGAGGTATTCATCAGTTGGTTCACCATCAGTCATCAGTACAATCCAAGGTTGATAATAGGGAACACCATGTTTTTGGTATTGCTGCTTGCGGTTTTCTAAAACTTCAATCGCTCTCGAAACTGCTGCACCCATCGGTGTTCTTCCCATAGCAGAAAAAGTCGGTGTACTAATTCCCAAAATCGATTGGATAGGAGTTACTTCATCTACAGTACTACCAAAAGTAATGATTCCTACTTCTACAGCAAGGCTTGCAAAATCATCTTGACAGACTTCTTGAATAAACTGATTTACACCTTTACTGAGTAAACTAATTGGATCACCAGACATACTACCACTGACATCCAAGACCAACATACATGCACAACGGGGCGTTGGATTTTCAATTAAATCACCATATGAGTTATTGAGATACATCCTCATATTGCTGTCTCCAAATCAATTCAATTCCAAGAAATAATTCAAAAAAAAAGGCAATTACAAAATATTTTTAAGCAATCCTATCTTCACAATCTCGACTGGGTTTTCGTTCTGTTGGTCTGATTTCTGAAGTCATATGCCCTCGTTGGATAGCAAAGTAGTATTGTTGAAGTACATCTCGCCATTCAGCGATAGATGCTCTACTTGATGGGTCGCGAACACCTTCCTTCAGCGTTCTAATGAAAAGGTTTTTGACCTTAAATGACAGGTGGCTCCAGATAATAAACCAAGGTCCTGGTGGTACAGCTTCTACCTCCCCTGGTCTGGCGCCTCCTTTTCCATAGGGGAAATTACCTTTTCGCAAATTTTCTACCGGATTTCCACCACCAACTTGACTGTAAGGATGTTGTCCCAACATCAAGCATTGGAACATCAAGATAGCCAACGAAAATAAGTCGCTTTCAAGTGTTCTGATAATCTTGTCGGCTGGCCATGATGTTCTACGGGTGTCATCTCTGGTCTACCTACAGGGCAAGGATAGATTTGGGAAGTCCTAGCATTTTTGACTTGATAGCTGTCTGTATCAATCAGATAAACTTTAAACGTAGAAGGGTCTGCAAGAAAATTCCCTAAGTTAATGTCGCCAACGTAGATTCCTTTTTTGTGCAAAATGTCAATGGTATCTAAAAGATGTAGCAAGATTTGCACTATGCCTTTTCTATCTATGTTTGGAAAGTATTTTAAATAGAGCATCGGGTGAGCTAACTTACTCAGTGGTATTCCTTTAGCTTTTTTCATGGCATAGCCCATCCACTGGTCGTTGCTGTCAAAAACCTCTATTTGCGGCCAAGTTACATAGGGACTGCTAATCAGGTCTTCTAACACACGAATTTGAACGAAAACTTTTTCCCTCAGTTCACGTCCTCTTTCTTGCAATTTCTCTTGATTAAATATTTTAACTACAATACTGGGATTTTCTGCCAGTGGATAGATGTCTCCTTGTCCACCACCACCGATTTTTTCGCTCAGTCTACGTGGTTGTCTGTGCTCATCATAGATTATCAGATGGCTCGTCATAATTACATACCTACTCTATATTACTCATCGGCTTGATACACTGAAAAAATGCCCAAAAAAATACGCAGCAAGGGTTATAGCGTCAATCGATTATTCAGCTACAAGCCATTTAATGTGATTTATACAACAATAAGGTAACTCATGATTCCGGATTGATCAAATAAATCTAAGTGTTTATTCGCAGGTACCAACAGAATCCAGTTAAAATTATTGACACTGGATGACCGTACTGTACTTACATAGATGATTTGATACTTAAAAGCAAAAATGTGCTATATTCTGTAAAGCTGGAAATATTTTACTAATCTTGAAGTAAACATTGTTTGTGACGGTAGTGCTATTGGGCAACGCTGAAAGTAGCGCATGTTTGCAAATGCTAGTTTTTAGGGCTTTGAGGATGCGATGCCCACTATTCCACATCACTTGCAACCTTATTGATCAGATGATTGCCCAAAATACTAAAAATATCAGCAGCCTAAATACTATCGACAAGTTGGGCGATCGCTTGTGGTTAATCGCCTGTTGCTTGAAAGGGAGGTTGAAGGTGAAATTGCGTCATAGAAGTTAATTTAGCTGCTTCTATTTAATATGCTAACAACTTCGATCCAATCGGTGCTTTGACTGTATAAATAAGTTTCATCTGTAGTTTGAAATCTGTAACCGATAAGACCTGCAACATTTCTTTATTTTAATTAACAAAAATATTAGATTTATATTGAAAATATAAGTCTTACAAAATAATTATACCTACACGATATTTTTAAAGTTAAACTAAAGATATTAAGGAAAAATTTAACTTTCTCAGAATCTTGTAAAATTAGTTAACAATGCACCAGGTGAGAATGAATGAGCATAAATAGCTCTGGTGAAGCAAGAAGTCCTCGGCGAAAAAATTTGAAGCTTAACGGAGAAACTACAGTGGAAAATAATCAGGGTAAAAGTTGGGACCAAGTAGAGCACAGTGGTGACCAGCAAAAAGGGATAGAACTACTAGGTAAAGTTGAAGTAGATAATACACTACCTGTCGGTGGAATACGTCCTGTCAGCTCCAGTGATTTGCAAGTTGTAGAGACAAGGAATGTAATGGGTATACGCCCAGTTACAGGTCACTTATTTGAAGTTGCTCACACTATGAACCAGTCTGGAACTCGTCCAGTTGGTACAAGTGATCTCGTCATTTATGAAACATACTCTGCCATGGGAAATCGCCCAATAGCATCAAATACTATTGACGATCCCGAATCTCTCATGGGCTTTCTTGATTAAATAAAAACTGTACACATAACTTTATTCACCCGGTTTTCGTAAAGATGCCGGGTTTTTGATTAATCAAATAGGGGGCATTAAGAGTTATTCATAAAACATTATTATTAAATAGCCATCATGTACTTCCTGACATTAGAACAGAACACTAGAACAGATGAAAATTGATTCTTTATTCTGTAGAGTGTAAGCGTGCAGCCTTTTCTAAGTCAGGAGTTGCTGTACAGTGCAAGGGCGCAGCCCGTTCTATTTTCAAGTCAGCATTGCTGAGAAAATCTCACAAACCTCGCCATGAATAATGTCTTTCTCCTACACCCCTACTACCGCAAGGCGGTAGTCAAAAGTCAGAAGTCAAAAGTCAGAAGTATTATGGGATGAGGTTTTTAGGGATTTTAAATGGTTGCCCTATTTACGCCGCGTTGTACTACACCCTTACACCTTACACCCATTTTTAAGTCAGATTGCCATATAGTCGCATCAAAAGTTTTTCATAACTAACTAGTGTTAAAGGAATAGTTAGTAGTAAGTCTTCCTCTCTCTTTTAGCATAGGAGATTAATATATCTGGAGGTGGAAGGCTGTTGTCACAAAATTCAGCTAATTTGGAAGAGTGATGAAAAACAAGCTCAAAGTTAATCATCAACATTAAAACGTAATTGATAGGATTCCTGGAGGGCTAAATGAGTTTAGAAGATCGTGCAAAGGCTGTAGCTAAAAATGTTGAAGGTAAAATTCAAGAAGTAGTAGGAAACGTTACTGGCGATCCAGAAGATAAAGCGAAAGGTCAGGCTAAGCAAGCAGAAGGCGAAGTACGTCATGGTGTTGAAAACGTTAAAGATGACGTAAAAGACGCGCTTAAATAGAACTAATGCTTTTTCTACTAGGTTTGATCGTTTGTAATGGCGTATTTATTTTAACAAATACCTACGCTATTAAACTTAAAAACTTATAGTTACCTGCGCTATCAAAGCGCGCAAACGAAGTCCGCTAACGCGGGCTTCGTTTTTTATTACAACCATCCCGAGATCTTCCGCGAAGTGTTGGCAGAGCAACCGGGTATTATCAGGTTTCTCAGCAATCCTGTTGTAGCAGCCATTTTGGGAATTGCTGCAGCTAAATGGTTAGGGAGTCATAACCGATAAAAGTTGAGTGTTGAGTTCTTAAGTTTGTAGTAGGATGGGCAATAATGCCCATCTTTTTTATTTGATAGTGGTAAATTTACCAAATTTTTATCTAGTAATCTAGGTGATGAATCATCTAGAAGCTTGATCTAAGCTCACTATTCATGCTATCTAATGTTTACGTAATAACAACATTCAATTTAAATTTTGTGTTAAGACAACTAGAAATAGTTGATTTTGCTTACTTAAACAGTGAGACTCATTACTATGCAATTTCAGAAGCATTACTGAAGACACCCCTAGTACCTCAGAAAGAGAGGCAAGTATAGAACTTGCGATCAGCGTTTGATAGATGTTTTGTGATCAGGTGTGTGACAGGTTAACGCTAACCCGTCCCAGCACTGTTGTGTGCAACTATTTTGAGGTGAAGAGCAAATCTCACTCCAGGGTAAATCTACCATCAACTTTTACCTACTTGTAGGAGTGAGCCCAATGACAAGATTTCAGGTTAGAAGAAAGTTACGTAAAGTTTGTTCTAAGGCAAAATATGTTGCTTTAGGAACACTGAGCATCGGACAGACGAGTGTTAATCGAAGTGGGAGCAGACAAGGCATAGGCAAAGCAACTCTGAATTTCTTGCCTACATACTTTCAAAACAAGTATACATGGGGAGCGGCTGTCATCGGTCTGGGGACAGCCGCGTTGACGCTGGGTGTGCTGTCCCCGTCAGCATCTTTTGCCGCCACTGTAGTTGGCACAGAGTTAGTGCTCTCTGTCGATGTCTCAGGTAGCGTTGACACCAATGAATTCAACTTGCAGAAACAAGGTTACGTAAACGCATTCAGAAATCCGACAATTCAGAATCAAATTTCAGCTTTACCAGGGGGTCTTGCAGCGACTCTATCCTACTGGTCTAGTGGTGCTGTACAATCAGTGCCTTGGACATTTATTAGTGATGCTGCTAGTGCTAATGCATTTGCTGATTTGATCGCAGCAACTTCAAGACCATCTAGCGGTAGCACTGGTATTGCTAATGGCATTAATTTTGCTCGAAATCTACTCGACAATAATGATTATGTTGGGAACAGAAGAGTTATTGATGTGTCAGGTGATGGTTCAGAAAATGTTACCTCAGACGCAAACCTCAGAGCAGCACGAGATAACGCAGTTAACGCAGGAATTGTCATCAACGGTCTACCAATTCTTGGTAGTGAGGCTAATCTAGATACCTATTACAGAAACAATGTTATTGGAGGTTCTGGCTCTTTCCTCATTGCTGCAAATAACTTCTCGGACTTTGGAAATGCTGTCACACAGAAAATAGGACGTGAAATTGCCTCAGAACAACCTGTCCCCGAACCTCTAACCATATTAGGTTCCTTAGCTGCAGGTAGTTTTGGTGTTGCTCTGCGTCGTAAATACAACAAGCAGCAACAAAAAGAGACTGCAAAAGTGTAGGAAAACTTAAATAAAATCTATCTCCTACACCCATCTCATCACTTGCCAGGGGTAATACACCCCTGGCTAAGAGCTATATTCATCATGATATGAAAGCTTCTCAATTCACAGTCTCACAACTCAAATACCCCCAAATCTGGCTATTAGCAATAGGAGCAGGCTTAATTGCAATTAATTTGGCTGTGCTTTGGAAAGCTAATAATTCTAGCTTGTTAGGCATGACTTTTCTATTTTGGGCGGCTATATCTTCCTTAGTTTGGGAAAAGCGCTACAGTTTAAATCTAGAAAGTGAAATTTTCTCTAGTTTTTTTGGTCTAACACTAATTGCGCTGTTACTCATAAAAAGTATATCCCTCACAAGCTTTGGTGTTTTCTTGTACCTCTCACCAGTGATTTTGGCAATTGGTCTTGCTCTGTTGGCTTCTGGTTTTAAGGGATTAAAGCAATACAAAGCAGAATTATTCATTTTATTTTTTCTGAGTTTACCTAAATTATTATCTTCATGGCTTGATATATCCCTATTAACTGCCAAATTTACAACTTTAATTCTTTGGTACACAGGTTTTGAAGTTGCTCGAAATGGAACTCTAATTTATCTTCCGACTGGAAGCGTAGAAGTTTATTCTGGCTGTTCTGGCATAGAGCTTATATTCCAACTAGTAGGCTTAGCCCTACTTTTTCTCTTGATGTTTCCTCAAAATTTGAAGTACAAAATTCTGATCCCGTTTGTAGCTGGCACATTGGCGTTTATTGTGAATGCTTTAAGAGTCGCTCTGATGGCTATCTTGGTAGCGCAAGGACATATGGAAGTCTTTGATTACTGGCATGAGGGAGATGGTTCTCTGGTATTTTCGCTGATTGCCGTGTTACTTTTTGGATTATTTTGCTGGTTTCACCTTGGAAGGTCTGAATTAAGAAATAAAGACGCCACGGAGTCATCAAAGTAATGATTTGGAAGCGATGATTTGGAAACAATTACGCATATCACTTTTGGCATTCACTCTGAGTGGTGTCCTGTTTGTTTTAGGAACTATAGTGTTTCTTCCCACAAAAGACAAACAGACAGTGCCTGCGTTTACATTTCCTCAAGAGGTTCCTTTACCACAATGGCAATTCACTATCAGTCGTCCACTACCACAGCCAACAAAAAAGGTTTACAAAGTCATAGCTCAAAAGCATTATCAATACCTAAACAAGAATTGGGTTCTAGATATTGAAATGCGTTATTTGAAGGATGGAGATGTTGTTCAGCTTCTGCGAGATTTTACCTTTATCTCTTCCCCTGCAGTTGTACGTCAGCAACAAGGAGTCGGCTACTATGGTTTGGGAGTAGAAAAGCAACGAGCTTACTTGAGTGCCTGTATCAACCCTCAAGGTGGCAGTACATTTACTAACGAACAATTTAATCAAAATCTACATACCCACGCAATCCAGCCGAAACGTTTATTGTCCTGGATATTGAGTCAGGAACAACTTCAAGACAACCGTTGTCTTTGGGCGCATTTATCAGTTCCTTTCAAAAATTCTTCTCCAGAAGCAGCTTACCAAGTTTTAGAAAACGCTTGGTTTTCTTGGTATCGATGGTGGGAACCACGCTTTCCCAAGTCCTAAATTATCGTCACTTTTTCTGTATTACTCGGTTCGCAAAATGACAAAATCAAATAGCGATAAATTTATTCCAGTCGTTCAAGAACTACAAGACTTTGCCTTCAGTCAGCAAGGCTCGATGACAATAGTGCGATCGCTGGGCTATGGTTTATTATTATTGGCATTGTTCGACATCATTGAGATGTTTATTCCGCCCAACTTTATGAATCCTGTATGGGAATTTCAAACAATGGGGATGCTAGTTGAAAAAGTTCCAGTGCCTTTAATTGGACTAGTTTTAGTGTTTTTTGGGGAGTTACATTCACGAACAAAATTGGAAATTCCTGTTTTAAAGTTTTTATCTTGGTTAACTTTATTATTGGGAATATTATTTTTTCTATTAATACCTTTAGGACTAGTAAGTACCATTAGATTAAACAGTCAAAATGCCGCTCAAGTAAAAACTGTATCGACTCAACAAATATATCAAGCTGAACAATTAGAACAGCAAGTAACTAAAGCCTCACCCGAACAGATAGATAAATTTTTCAAGAGTCAAGGTCGCAAAATAGATAAAAATCCTCAAGAATTAAAAGAGCAATTGTTATCAGATGTCTCAAAAGCTAAACAAGAGATAAAAACTCAAGCAGAAGCAACTCAGTCTCTTCGAGGGTTAAGCTTGATTAAAACTTCTGTAAAATGGAATCTTGGTGCTGTGGTTGCAGGAACTTTATTTATCAGTATTTGGAAGGGAACCCGTTGGGCAAGAAACTGATATAAAACGGGGATATTTAGAAATTTATTTCTCTGGTTCCTATGCTCTGCATGGGAAGACCTAAAGGGAGGCTCAGCCGGCTGAGCCTCCCAATGATTATAATGATTATATTGAGGCAGAGCCTCAAGTTATGCATTCCCAGCCTGAGGCTGGGAACGAGAAAAATTGAGTTAATGACTATTCGTCAATTAATAGTTCAAGCCGTTGCGAGTTGTGGACTAGGACGCTTGCTGTTGCGAATACCCTCTATAGCCTCAGCATAATCCTTTGCCTTAAACACAGCTGAACCAGCTACGATCGCATTCGCCCCAGCTTCCAAAACTTGCCAGGTATTATTTGCCTTGAGTCCCCCGTCAACTTCAATCCAAGGATCAAGACCACGTTCATCGCACATTTGACGTAGCTTGCGGATTTTTGGCACAACTTCAGGAATAAAGCTTTGACCGCCAAAACCAGGGTTGACGCTCATAATCAACACCAAGTCACACAGTTCTAGAACATACTCTATCAAATCCAAAGGACTACCGGGGTTAAGAACCACTCCTGCTTTTGCGCCAGCTTCTTTGATTTGTCCCAACGTGCGGTGCAGGTGAGGTGAAGCGTTGTGTTCGCAATGAACATAGATGTGATCTGCCCCTGCTTTCGCAAAATCTTCTACGTATTTTTCTGGCTCTACAATCATCAAGTGGACGTCCAGAGGCTTTTGTGTCACTGGGCGAATCGCCTCCACAATCAGAGGACCTATCGTAATATTAGGTACAAAGCGACCGTCCATTACATCGACATGAATCCAATCTGCGCCAGCCTGATCTACAGCACGTATTTCGTCTCCTAGACGACTAAAATCTGCTGATAGGATGGATGGAGCTATTACAATGGGCTTTTTAGATTGTGTTTGGGTCATGGCTCGTGGGTTTTAAAGCGTCCTCATCTGTCAGTATTGTAACAAAACTTGAGCAAACGCTCATCTATCTGATCCCCACTTTTTCCTTCCTGGGGATTAATTAGTCGTTAGTAGTACTTTCTGACAACAAACAAATGTAGAATTCGGTTTTGTTTATGAATTTACTAGTTAAGGTAGGTAACAAGGAACGCTTAACTGTACTGAGTTGCGTTCACAAATTAAATAGGAATCTTATAACAACTCATGGTTTCTAACTGACTATGGCGAACAAACAAACTTGGATAATTTGGGGATTAGGTGCTTGCTGCTTGAGTGCGCCAGTACTTGCTGCTGTGGAATCTCCTTTTGGCACTAATGGTATTGATGCTCTAAGACTACACCAACTCCCATATAATTTAATCGGCCGCAAGATTGCTATTGGTCAGGTAGAGATTGGGCGTCCAGGTAGGTTTGGGTTGGATAAAGCCGTCTCTAAAAATCGCTCAGTATCTATAGCAGGAGCATTCCTACGCAATGAACTTGCAAAGTCAAATAGCGGTGTTGACCCCCACGCCTACAATGTCGCTAGTATGATGGTCAGTACAGATAAAGCATTTCCTGGAGTAGCTCCAGGAGCACGATTGTACTCATCTGCTGTGGGTTATGGAAAAAGCTTAGGTCAACCACAAGAGTGCTTGTCAGCACAGCACGTAGCACTACAAAATGGGGGAGACATCCGCGCAATTAACTTTAGCTTTGGCGAACCTTTAAACCGTGACCCACGACCTCAGGCTGTTTTAGATGGCAACGCCTTACTCACCTTATGTATTGACTGGTCTAGTCGCATCCACAATAGTCTTTACATAATTGCAGGCAATCAGGGAAAGGGCGGCATTCCGATACCTACAGATAATTATAACGGACTCAACGTAGCTTTTTCATCCCGTCGAGGAGGGATTTATAATAAAGTTGATGTTTCTAATTTGGCGGCTGTTGATGAAGGACTAGTGACGCGGCTTGCTGGAAAAGAGATGAATCTTGGTCCACGTCGTGCTATTGGTATAGTTGCTCCAGGGAATAACATCGGCTTGCGAAATGCAGATGGGAAAAAGAATAAAGTCACGGGGACAAGCTTTGCAGCGCCTCAGGTGACTGCTACAGTTGCTCTGTTGCAGGAGTTTGGTGATAAACAACTGCGCACAAAACAACCCAACTGGAGTATAGAATCTCGCAGACATGAAGTGATGAAAGCAGTACTGCTCAACTCAGCTGATAAAATTCAAGACAGTGGCGACGGTTTGCGCTTAGGAATGACGCGGACGCTCATCGATAAACAAAATAAAGACTGGTTGGCAACTGAAGCATATAAAGACCCAAAAATTCCTTTAGATTCCCAAATGGGAACTGGTCATTTGAACGCGTTTCGCGCTTACCAACAATTTAGCGCTGGTGAATGGAATCCAACGCAAAGTGTACCAGTTCTTGGTTGGGACTATCGCACAGTCAATGCAGAAGCATCTGTAGAATATAAGTTAGCAAAACCCTTAAGGCAGGGGAGTTTTGTTTCTATCACCTTAACTTGGGATAGGTTAGTAGAGCTAAACGACAGGAATAAAAACGGTCAGTTTGACGCAGGAGAATATTTTCGCGATCGCGCCTTAAACAACCTCGACCTTTATCTGGTCAAAGCTGATGATAAAAATGGAAATGCTGACGCTGTCTGTTCCTCAATCAGTGAAGTTGACAGTGTTGAACATATTTTTTGCCCTGTTCCCGCAACAGGTCAGTACAAAATCCGTGTTCAATTTCGCAAGAAAGTTAACGAAGCAACTCAGGCTTACGCTTTAGCTTGGTGGAGTGTACCCGTCAGGTAGGAAATTGGGCCACAAACAGTGGTCAAAAATCAAAGCTAAGAACTAATACTTATTGACTAATTAGCAAAATTCGTAATCAGGAAAAAACCTCAAACTGTACAATCACTGTTGCCAAAACTGTAACGGGTCAGATATTACCTCACACCAGATGCGATAGTCAAAATAAAGACTCTGGCGACAATGGTGGTAAAATGAAGCATAAATTTAGCAATGCTGGGGAAAATTTCTTACAAAGACGTTATGGAGTTCGTTTAGGCAGACGTTACGTTTTGGCGGCTGCGAGCGTTGTCCTAATGGGTGTTATAGGATGCTCTCAAGTTAATAGTAGCACGAGTGCATTTGCCCAGTCGGGTTCACCTCGCTCAGAATCTCCAGTATCGAAGCCAGCATTAAATCCTGATAGTAAACTTATTACAGCCAACACAAAGTTTGGCTTCAAACTGTTTTCAGAAGTCTTGAAAAACGATAGTGGCAAAAACATTTTTGTTTCACCTTCTAGTGTGGCGATCGCCCTTGCCATGACCTACAATGGCGCGAGTGGCAGCACAAAAGAAGCAATGGCTAAAGCACTGGAGTTTAAGGAGTTGAACTTAGAACAAATTAATTCCTCTAACGTGGTGTTAAAAAAACTATTAGAAAACTCAGATCCAAAGGTGCAGCTGACAATTGCTAATTCGCTTTGGGGAAATAGAAAAGCTAGCTTTCAACCAGATTTTCTGCAACGAAATAGAGATTTTTACACAGCTAAAATTGCCAGTCTTAACTTCACAGATGCGAGTTCTTTGAACGTGATTAATGACTGGGTTAATCAGAACACAAGCGGTAAAATCACTAATATCGTTGAAAAAATACAACCTGACCAAGTTCTATTTCTTATCAACGCTATCTATTTTAAAGGTAGCTGGACAAATGAATTTGATAAACAGCAAACAGCAGAATATCCTTTTTATCTCCAGTCAGGTGAACAGAAACAACACCCAATGATGTCACAATCAGGTGACTATAGATACTTTGAAAATCAACAATTTCAGGCAGTTAGCTTACCGTATGGAAAAGATGCTAAAATGAGCTTTTATATTTTCTTGCCCAAACAAAACTCTAATCTACAAAGTTTTTATCAAAACCTAAATGCAGAGAATTGGGAAAATTGGATGGCTCAGTTTAGCAAACAACAGGGGTCTATTCGCTTACCCCGTTTTAAGATGAACTATGACGTCACGCTGAAAAATCCTCTAACAGCCATAGGTATGGGTGAAGCTTTCAGCGATCAGGCAAATTTTTCCGCGATGGGTAAGGATTTAAAAATAAGCGAAGTCAAGCATAAAACTTTTGTTGAAGTCAATGAGGAAGGTACAGAAGCTGCTGCTGCTACTTCTGTGCAAATGGTGCCATTATCAGCGCTCTTGCCACCAAAAGAGCCATTCCAAATGATTGTTGAGCGTCCCTTCTTCTGTGCGATTCGGGATAATCAAACAGGAAGCATATTGTTTATGGGTTCCATTGTGGAGCCACAGTCTTAGAAGGATTTGCCCCAGGATGATTTGTTTGAGCAGTTGAAGGCGATACTTCAACTGAAACGGGTGCAGCTACCTCAGTAGAATGAGCCTTTGAATCTGCAGTTATACTATCCCCTGCAGTCTCATCATTTTTCGTATTGCTAGATTCTGAACTTCCTTGAGGAAGTACTTCTACATTACTGCCACTAGATACAGAAGAGTAAGGACGTATAGCGCTTAAAACTGTTTTGAGTACAACAGCGCTGGGTACCGCTACGATCACACCCAAAAGTCCACCAATTCTTGCGCCTGTCAAAACTGAAATAAGCACCCAAACAGGGTTTAAACCTGTAAAACTCCCTAAAATTCTCGGAGCAATAAAGTTTTCCAGAATTTGCTGAACAATAAGTGCAGCAGCCAATACCCTTGTGCCCATCCAAAAGTCTTGTAGTGCCACTATCAAAGTCGTTAGAGCAATACCTACAGAACCACCAAATGGTACAAGTGCCATGATACCAATGGTCAAACCAAATAGTAAGCCAAATGGAACTTTCAGCCACAAAAAGATGGGAATCAGGGCTGATGCCATACAGGTGGATGAAATTAACTGACTAATGAAAAAGTTTTGAAAGCTCAGGCGTACTGTATCTGAAAAAGCCTCACGGAATTTAACAGGTAGCCAATATACTAAACTTTCCCACAGTTCATCTCCGTGCTGTAGGAGATAAAAAGTTAATACCATTGTCAAGATAAAGTCAAGCAGGCTGGTGACTGTAACAACAGCCAAATTTAAAACTTGTCCAGCGATCGCCTGCAATTGTCCCTTGACACGGTCGTTAATTTGTGAAACTAAAGCATCAAGGTTGACGGGTAAACCAAAGCTGTCTGCTTTCTCGTTCAGCATCATCAACTGCGATCGCCCAGAATCTATTAACTCTGGTATACGCGCCACCAGTTGCTGAGCCTGAGTCAGAGCAAGCGGGACAAGGGTGACACCCAACGCCAGTAAAACTGACAAAGCGAGTAGAAAGACTAAAATAGCAACCTGCTCTCGCCTAGCACCTTGGCGCTGCATCCAGCTAACTGGGTAGTTTAGCAGAAATGCTAGCACTGACGCCCCGACTAAAATAACAATTAGGGAGTGAAAGTAATGAAAAATTGCGCTAATCGCCCAACCATTAAGCACTAGCAGTGGAGCGAATAGAGTTATTGTCAAGAATCGTGCTACGGGTGTAAGTGTTTCCCACCAGTTTAAGAGCTTGCGTGTCTGCATCTGCCAATTGTTGGATACAACTAAATAAAATTCTTCTATCAACCTTATTATCTCTGACTACACCATTATGATTCATCCCTCTTATTTCGGATTGCACTCAGCAATCATCAAAATTCTTGAATCATCTGACAATTCTCACCATTCTCAAGACTCCCCCACCTCTGGTGGACAGGTGGTTATCTACCTGATTCCGGTCACAGACTTTTTATCCTCACTATGGACACTCTACCATCATCAGCAAAGCCGGGAACAAGTTCGAGTTACTTATCTGTCAATCACTTTAGTATTTTCCTGGCTTTTGGGTTACTTTTTACTAGCAACTGGGGCGGCAACTTCAAAGTTTTTAATATTGCATCTACAAATCGTTCCTAACTTTCTCACATCTGGGTAGTTTTTGATTAATATCTGGTTAATTGTTCCTTTAGTTAAGAGCAGATTAAAGCGATAGCCACGCCCATGAGTCGTTTTGTCGAAACAGCGCTTGACAAATATCTGTCAGAATTCTTTAGTCATCAAAAGACTTAACAGTGTTTTTACTTAATTTACTAAAAAATATGCATTTTATTATTAACAGGTCTAGTCAAATCTCTTTTGAGATTGTCATACTTCAAATAAAACCTCTCCGGATTTCTGAAAAAATAGGAGAATTACTCCAATAAGTGTTGTGGAGCATACTGAAGTGTAAAATTTATCATTGTTAATCTAAGAGTTAGCTATCATGGGTTAATTTGTCTGTTTCCATAGCAACAGATTCTCCAGATTTTATTCAGATAAGTGTGAGGAGTAGCGTGACTATTCAAAGAACTTCGGCGCAAGACGACTATTCTACAGATACTAGCAACTCAAGTGATAAAAATGCCAACACTGACAAATCTGGACGTTGGCTGTGGTTTTGGGTTGCTATGAGCGGGATTGCAATGGTATCAGCAACAGCAGGAGCACTGTTAGCAGTTTCTTTAACAGGTACTCCTTTAATGCAAGCTTCTTTAAGCCCAGATGAAGCAGCGGTGTTTGATAGCGATCGCATTGCTGGAGATGGACTGAAATTTTCACAATTAACTCGCCCCGTGAATATTTTAATCATGGGGATGAGCGTACTTCCCCCTGATGTGCGAAATCCTCCTGCTCAAACCAAAAATCTGAGATATCTGCCCCAAGTCAACTCTTTTGATGGTCTTGCTGACGTTATGCTCTTGACCAAATTTGATCCAGAGCACAAAAAAGTGATGATGCTTTCTATTCCCAGAGATACTCGGACACAAATAGATGGGCATGGTATAAAAAAAATTAATTCCGCAAATGTGATTGGTGGACCAGCTTTAACCGCCAAAACTGTGAGTAGCTTGTTAGATGATGTAGGAATTGACCGCTATATGCGGATTAACGTGTTGGGAGTTGCTAAGCTTATTGATGCTTTGGGTGGAGTTACAGTCTACGTACCTAAGGATATGAAATATCAAGATGACTCTCAGCACTTATACATCAATTTAAAGAAAGGAAAACAGCATCTCAATGGCGATCAGGCACTGCAACTTTTGCGCTTCCGACATGATGAAAATGGCGACATTGGTCGGATTCAGCGGCAGCAAATGGTGATGCGAGCACTGATGGATCAATCTGTCAACCCAGCAACCGTAGCTCAATTGCCTAAAGTTCTTAACGTCGTCAAAGAACACATTGATACTAACTTGACACTTGAGGAGCTATTAGCACTAGTTGGTTTTGGGGTAAGAACAAATCGCTCCAATATGCAAATGTTAATGCTACCTGGCCAGTTCGGCCAACAAAAAGGGGGCTACTGGATGCCAGATAGGCAGCGCATTCATAGCATGATGGCTCAGTACTTTGATGTGCAACAAACAGATTCTGTATCTGGTGTAGTAAATCCAAGATCTTTGCGAGTCGCAATTCAAAACAGCACGGGTAACGATAAAGCTAATCTCCAAACATTGATAAAAGCTTTGCAAAAACTTGGCTATACCAACGTTTATGTAGCCAAAAGCTGGGGTGAACCTCTAGAAGAAACTCATATTGTTGCCCAACAAGGAGATGGTAACACGGCCGAATCAATTCGCAACACTTTAGGGTTTGGAGAAGTGCGGGTAGAAAGCACCGGTAATCTTGGTTCTGATATTAGTATCCAAGTGGGTAAGGACTGGTTGCGGCAAACACAAATCAATCAGAACCCTGTTGAACCATAGCTGGAACTAGATAAATTAACACTTCCCCATCTGCATGAATTTGGCTTTGTTCATTTATGCAGAAAATTCAGGGCTTTTGATGTTATCGTGTTAGCTTGAAAATCCAATCCTGTATAATTGGATTTACCACCTCAGGAACTTCATCCTGAGGACAATGTCCAACGCCTTCTAGAGGAAAAAACTTCTGCACTTGCGCAAAATTGGCTAACTCTCTACCTAACTCGACAGGTTCCCACGGATCTACAGTTCCCCACAACATAATCGCGGGACACGACAGTTGAGGTAAAAGATCTTCTGGTAATGGACCTGAGGAATAAGAGGTAAAGGCAAGGAAAACAGCTACAGCCCCCGGATCGCGGGCGGGTGTTGTCAGTATATCTACTAACTCCTCTGTAACTGCTTGTGAATCAGCATAAGCTTGCAAGAGAATTTTCCGCACTGTTTTGGGTTTGGCGACTTGATTGAAAAAGAAGTCACCAATTAATTTGACAGATAGTACACGTTGGAGTATTGGCGCTCCAAAACGGCGATGCCACGGTAAAGTTGCCCGCTTACGATCATGCAACAGTCGTAAGGAACAGTTAAGTAACGCAACTCCCAAGGCGACTTCACTGTAACTCACCGCCGCTTGCATCACCACAATACAGCCGATGGAGTTAGCAACGAAATAAGCTGGCTCACCCACGACCTCACGGCAAAAATCTGCGACTTGCTGTCCCCAAGTTTCAATTGTGTAAGCTATTTTTTCATTTGGCTTTGGTTTAGCGGAAGCACCAAAGCCAATCAAATCAATGGCATAGACACGACAGTGTTCTGCCAGCACAGGGATATTTTTCCGCCAGTGCCACCAAGAAGCACCAAAGCCATGCACGAGGATAACAGCAGGTCCAGTGGTTCCTTGGGTTTGGTAGGAAATGGGAAAACCTTGCCAAATCCACGTTTTTGTTGAAGTAAATGCTGGAGTGGAAGCAGAGGTGGTCATGACAGATGAATAATTAGTACAAGGAGTAAAGATGCACCCGCAGACTACAGGTACGACTGTTTTTATTGTTGCAGTACTTAACAATGATTAGCCCAAGGTGTTAAGCGTTGGGCATGAGAAATATGGTTATAATTCTGCCGATACGCATCAAGGACAAACAAGATGATAACTTTTGACGCTCCCACGGCTACCATATTTTCGCTGAGTGCCTTTGGCACACGCTGCGCGAACGCTCCAATATGGCTCTTCGGGTTCGGCACTTTGCCAATTTCCTGCGGAAACGCTCCGCTAACGACGGGAACCCTCCCCACTCATAGGCTAGAGTTTCCCGACTTGAAGGAAGTGGTGTCCAAAACGGCAAGTGCCTCACATAAAGCCGTAGGATTCTGGTATCTAGTCCCCAATCCCCGTGGATTGAGTTTTCATCCAGTTTGGGGCTGCGCCAAGCAGCCCATTCTCTGAATCAGACATAGCCATTGCAGCTATGTCCCTCTTTAGATCCAAAGAACAAGCAAAACCATCCCACTGCGCTATATTTTTAGCAGCGTTAAGGTCTGCATTATGGTAGTGTCCATGCGGACAATTGAAGTGGTGGCGTTCCCTAATACCCAGAGTTCCACAAGTTGAACAAGACTTTGATGTGTATGGTGCTGGACGCTTAACTAACTTCAACCCTAACATTGCCAACTTGTAGTCTAACTTCATCTCCAGCGAGTAGAATGACCACGAGTGACGAGATTGGGCAGAGTCACCACGCTGTTTTTTAGATTGCTTCATGGTCTTGCGACATCCCTCTAAGTCCTCAACCACCACGTCGGCATTTAAGTACTCAGCAAAACGCACTATCCGACGCGAAACAGTATGGTCTACTGCGTCCATCCAACGACGTTCTTTTTTGTCCCACTTTTTAAGTGCTCGAAATTTCTTAGCCTCTTGTAGTTGCTTACGCCGTTTCTGAAAATAACGACGACGATGCATAACTTTTTTGCCACTAAAAAACTTACCAAATCCATTTTTGGGAGCCACCACCGCAAGGTTGTTCTGTCCTCTATCACAGCCAATCGTGTTAGTTGCATCAACTTGAGGAACTTCCTCGGTCACACAAACATAGACATACCATTTGTTCCGATGCTTAATAATCTTGGCGCTACCTGTTTCAATCGTGCCGTTAAGAATTCCTTCCAAAACTGGTTGCCAGTGCGATGATGCAACTTCAACAGGAACACGCTTTGTTCCTTTGATGGTTGGGAAGCTAACGCTGTATGTAGTTCCCACTTTGTGCAAGACCCAGTTCTGATTATTTACTTCTGGCGGGAATCGCTTGAAAGATTTTGCCTTCTTCCCAGCGTCAGATGTGGTGTGTCGAATAACCTGATTAGACAGCGCGGACATGAGACGAGTTTGAACTTTGGAGGTTGTTAACTTTCGTCTTTCTGGAAGAGGAAGAGTCAACAACCAGTTAGCCAAATCTGTTGCTTCAACAGTCATTTCTTCAAACAACTGCTGCTTTGCTTTATTTAATTGCAGAAACTTTAGCTTAATTGTTCGCGTTACTCGTTTCAAGTCCACTCACCTCCTTGATATGTTGTATTTTACCCATATGGGTAAGACAATAGATCAAGTTAAGAAAAAGTTCTTGTTAGGAAATGACCAGGACTAAAGTCCCTACGCATTCATGAGCGAAAATGCGGTGTCGCATTGGGCAAAGACTCGGAGCCAGTCCTTTGAAGGGCGAGAAGGCTAGACCATCTCCCAGGCAGTGGGTAGTAAACTTTGCCCAATTATCTGTTTATTGCAAGGTCAAGAAATTCATCCCAAAGAGACTGAATGAATTTATACTTATTTAGTAATGAAAAACTAGAGACAGAATGCCACTGTATTGCTATCTTAAATTGGAGGTAATAACAAATTTTTGATCAAGCGCGTAACTTCATGGGAACACATTACCGAAGGGTTTTACTTAAAGTTAGTGGTGAAGCCCTCATGGGCAATTTGGGTTATGGAATTGATCCAGAAGTGGTCAAGGAAATAGCCGAAGAAGTAGCAGAGGTAGTGTCAACAGGCGTTCAGACTGCCATCGTCGTCGGAGGCGGAAATATTTTTCGTGGCGTCAAGGCGGCGTCGGCGGGAATGGATCGAGCAACCGCTGACTACATCGGGATGATTGCTACGGTAATGAATGCCATGACATTACAAGATTCACTAGAACGAATCGGGGTACAGACGCGGGTGCAAACCGCAATCTCTATGCAAGAAGTCGCTGAACCGTATATTCGTCGTCGTGCCATTCGTCACTTAGAAAAAGGGCGGGTGGTTATTTTTGGTGCTGGTTCTGGAAATCCCTTCTTCACCACCGATACCACCGCAGCATTAAGAGCTGCAGAAATAGAAGCTGAAGTGATTTTTAAAGCTACCAAGGTAGATGGCGTTTATGATGCTGATCCTCATATATACCCCGACGCCAAACGTTACAATACCTTGACATATGGACACGTTTTGGCAAAAGATTTACGAGTAATGGACAGTACCGCGATAGCCTTGTGTAAGGAAAACAATATCCCTATTCTTATATTTGACTTAACTGTGCGCGGTAATATCCATCGAGCAGTCATGGGAGAGTCCATCGGCACCCTTGTGGGAGGTTCTTGTGAAATTAGCTGAAGCTGAGAGTACAATGCAAAAAACCGTAGAGTCAACTCAACGGTCTTTTAATACAATTCGTACTGGTCGCGCAAACGCGAGTTTATTGGATAAGATCACCGTAGATTATTACGGTTCGCCAACGCCCTTAAAATCACTGGCAAACATTAGTACGCCAGATTCCACAACAATTCTGATTCAGCCTTACGATCGCAATACCTTAAATTTGATTGAAAAGGCAATTTCTATGTCGGATGTGGGTTTAACCCCCAGCAATGATGGTTCCCTAATTCGGCTCAACATTCCACCTTTGACGAGCGATCGCCGTAAAGAATTAGTCAAAATCGCCGCCAAGTATGCCGAAGAAGGGCGCGTTGCTATTCGCAATATCCGTCGCGATACTGTAGATACAATTCGCAAACTAGAAAAAAGCGCCGAAGTTTCTGAGGATGAGTCACGTGATCAGCAGGACAAACTGCAAAAATTGACAAACAAGTACACTGCCAAAATAGACGAGTTACTCGCAGAAAAAGAAAAAGACATCACAACTGTCTAGAAACAACTAAAGAAAATGCTCATCAGGGAGACGCGGTTATCAACACAAGGGAGACATGACGATAAAGGATACCAAGACAAAGCGACAAACCAAATACGGGGAAATTCTTCCGAAAGATTCCCCCCGTCACAGCGTCTAGTTATCTTCACGTTATCAACAGTGTCACAACGTCTCCTTTTCTTCGTGTATACGCATAAAACAGAAACCGCGTCAGCGCATCTTACAGTTTTTACAGCAGATCAACGAATTCTCATGCATGACCTCAAAACTGTTGGTTGAGGTATAAATTTGCTTTTTGGCAACTGTTATAAATAACTATTATAAATTTTTGATTACCTTATAATAGATTATACAAAACATTTTTGAAAAATTGCCAAAAGGAAAAAAAAGATAAAAAAATTACAAAAAAAATATAAATTCAGAAAAAGCTTAGCAAAAAATTTGTGGAAAGTAAAATGAATGAAATGTATTTTAGTATGTAGATAAAAAAAGAGACGAGTTACTTGTAAGCAAAAAGCAATTGATATTATCAAAAATATTGAAAACTATGTTTTTTCATAAAAAAGATAATCAGAGCAGAGCCATGATCAATAAAAGAAGAAATAATAACAGTAGTTCCATATACTAAGATTGACGTTAAACATAGTTAAGAAAAAAATTGAGGAGTCAGACAAGCACTGTACGATTTTAAAAAGCAAACTATAAAAACAGTTAAGTCTCATCAGGCTGTGTATTGACAGAGTAATAAAAAACAGGGAAGCTAACAAGTTCAGGAGCAAAGACAAAAAGCATATGTACGACTGTATTATCGTCGGTGCAGGACCAGCTGGTGGAACAGCTGCATATCATTTAGCTAAGCGGGGACGCTCAGTCTTAGTTCTGGAAAAAGAAACTCTGCCAAGATATAAACCTTGTGGGGGTGGAGTATCGCCAGCGATCGCTCAATGGTTCGACTTTGACTTTAGCCCTGCAATTTCCATCAAAGCAACCACAATTCGCTGCACCTGGAAAATGGGCGAACCTGTAGAAGCTGAACTAGGAATTCCTGAACCAGTTTGGATGGTGAGGCGCGATGTCTTTGACCATTTCCTGATTCAACAAGCTCAAAAGCAAGGGGCCCAACTCAAAGATAATACGGAAGTCAAAGGCATTGAATTTAAAGGTGACTTTTGGCAAGTCAATACAGCAAATGGATCTGTTACAGGACGTTACTTAATTGCTGCTGATGGCGCAAAAGGACCAATGGCAAGATTGCTAGGCTTTAAAGAGCGCAAACGCCGTTTAGCAGGAGCTTTAGAAGCGGAAGCCGCAGCTAAAGTGGAGAACGGTCACATTGCTCACTTTGAATTTGGTATGGTCAAAAATGGTTATCTCTGGAACTTCCCCAAAGCGGATGGATATTCTATTGGAATTGGCACATTTGTTGGCGGTGGTGAATCCCAAGATTTCAAGAGCATTTTGAACGAGTACAGCAGCTTGTTTGGTGTAGATCTCAAAATTTGTAAGCAGTATGGACATGCTTTGTGCTTGTGGAATGGTAATCAAAAGCTGCACACAGAAAATGCCGTTTTGGCTGGGGAAGCAGCTTGTGTCGTTGATCCGTTCACCGCAGAAGGTATTCGTCCCTCAATTTTTAGCGGGATGAAAGCTGCAGTTGCCATTGACCAAGCTTTGGGTGGTGATATCAACGCTTTGGAAAAATACACAGACACCATCAACGAAGAATGGGGTAGTGATATGGCTTGGGCGCAGAAATTAGCCGGGGCGTTTTACCGTTTTTCTAATATTGGTTATAAGGTGGGTGTTAAGCGTCCATCATCTGTGCAAATTATGGGCAAACTTTTGTGTGGTGAAATGCGTTACAGCGATGTGACTGGTCGGGCGCTTAAGCGTCTTGTTCCTGGTTTTGGTGGGTAGTTAGAATGATGAGTCATTCGTTTTGAACAAATAGCTATTTAACATGGATGGCTTTATCTTTTAAATCGCATTCATCTTCATCATGATGTGTTTCAGTCGCAGAAGCGATCGCACTCGTGCCAGTAGCTCTTCATGATCAAATGGTTTGCGAATAAAATCATCTGCTCCTGCGTCCAAACCTTCGACAACCCTTGCATCATGATAGGCACTTATCAGCACTATTGGAATGTATGATATCTCTGGATTCTTACGAATGCGGCGTGTCACCTCATAGCCATCCATTTCCGGCATCATGACATCTAGTAAAATCAGGTCGGGAGGAGATTGTTCAACTTGCTTTAGAGCAGTTACTCCATCTGTTACTAATTCAACTTCATACCCTTGACTCTCAAAAATTGTTTCAAGCAAGATGAGATTGTCAGGATTATCATCAACGGCAAGAATACGCTTAACACCTGTATACAATTCTGAAGAGGACAAGTTAGTTGACAACTGAGTTATAGGGCTAACTTCTTCAACAGAACTGGCTATTTGTTCAGGAATCGGCAGGTTTACTCCAGCAATATGTAACTGAGGCTCTTGGTTTGCTAGTAAACCTGTAATCTTGGCTATGACGTATTTAAGTCGTCGCAGAAGCGATCGCACTCGTGCCAGTAGCTCCTCATGATCAAATGGTTTGCGAATAAAATCATCTGCTCCTGCGTCCAAACCTTCGACAACCCTTGCATCATGATAGGCAGTTATCAGCACTATTGGAATGTATGATATCTCTGGATTCTTGCGAATGCGGCGTGTCACCTCATAGCCATCCATTTCCGGCATCATGACATCTAGTAAAATCAGGTCGGGAGGAGATTGTTCAACTTGCTTTAGAGCAGTTACTCCATCTGTTACTAATTCAACTTCATACCCTTGACTCTCAAAAATTGTTTCAAGCAAGATGAGATTGTCAGGATTATCATCAACGGCAAGAATACGCTTAACACCTGTATACAATTCTGAAGAGGACAAGTTAGTTGACAACTGAGTTATAGGGCTAACTTCTTCAACAGAACTGGCTATTTGTTCAGGAATCGGCAGGTTTACTCCAGCAATATGTAACTGAGGCTCTTGGTTTGCTAGTAAACCTGTAATCTTGGCTATGACGTATTTAAGTCGTCGCAGAAGCGATCGCACTCGTGCCAGTAGCTCCTCATGATCAAATGGTTTGCGAATAAAATCATCTGCTCCTGCGTCCAAACCTTCGACAACCCTTGCATCATGATAGGCAGTTATCAGCACTATTGGAATGTATGATATCTCTGGATTCTTGCGAATGCGGCGTGTCACCTCATAGCCATCCATTTCCGGCATCATGACATCTAGTAAAATCAGGTCGGGAGGAGATTGTTCAACTTGCTTTAGAGCAGTTACTCCATCCGTTACTAACTCAACTTCATACCCTTCACTCTCAAAAATTGTTTCAAGCAAGATGAGATTGTCAGGATTATCATCTACGGCAAGAATACGCTTAACACCTGTATGCAATGGCTCTTGGTTTGCTAGTAAACCTGTAATCTTGGCTGTTGCACCTTCGTGGTTTCCACGGATGAAATTCGCCATGCCACGAGAATAAATTAGTAGTGGTTGAAATTCTGCTAACGACTCTGCAAAAGTTTCTACTAGGGAAGTCATGCGAATCCACTCGGCTTTTTCCTCCAATTTCAACTTTGAAAGAGTAGATGCTATCTCCCGCGCCACTTCATTAGGTTTTGTATAAGCTAACGCCGTCCACCTCTGAACCTGATCAAAATCTCGCATATGCGGATCGTGACTATCAAGCTGCTGCTGCACATAGGCAAGTAAAAAATCAGATAACTCATTTATCCGCTTTTCACCAAAGCGAGAATTCTCCTTCAACTCCTTCAGCAGCGCATTTCGCACTACCGTATCCATTTCATAAAGTTCATGCCCCACTTCATCACAAAGGCTAGAAAGCAGCAAATCCGCCACCGCCATCCAAGGGATGTTCAGCGCTTCACCGTTGATATCGCGCTGGAAATTAGCCCACATCCGGTAGAGTAAATCTGGTGTGAGGGCTAATGGAAAAGCCGCATGGTAAGCCAGATAAAGGTGTGCTTCTCCAAAACGTTCCCCAAAAGTTTTAATACGGCGAGTAGCTACTTCTGGTTTCATGTGCTTTTCTAAACTGAAGTTTTCGACAAAGAACCTTGGAAAGGTTGCAAGAAAATTCCTAAAATCTTATCAACTTCCTTAATGTAATATTCAATAGAATCGATACAGACAATATTTTGTTCTAAAGTCAAGAACTTCCAGTTGGTTCCAGTTGTAACGACTCCATAGATAACTTCAACATCATTTCCTGCTCTTTGATTAAAAATCTGAGCAGCAAGCATTGTGGCAGCGCATTGCCCTAGCCCTGCAATAATATTCTCATTTTTTGCCTCAACCACTGTGACTACTGGAGCACTGATAAAGTACTGCTCACCAGACGCACTCAGGATAAAGTCACAAAAGCCTGAGAGTCCTTGCGCTGGTTCAACATTAAACTCCGTGCCAGAAAATAAGCTAATTCGATAATCCTGCTGTCGTCTGACTTCAGACAGGATGGGAGCAATAAGGAACTCGGAACGGGCTTTTTCACTGTTGATAGCTGTTGCTAAAGGTAAGTTTTCATCTAGCAAGCGTGTCAGCAAGTCAGATGGCTGCACTCCTAGTACATTCCGAAACAAATTGCGAGTTTCGTCCAGAGTTAAGCTCAATGTATTTTTAGCTTTAGCAAGAGTAAAATCACTGTATGGCATGTGCATTTTTAGTCAGTTTCAACTGACATCTGTCTCTAAAAGTCTACTTTCATTCTTTTACTGTGGGCGATTTCTCAACTAGCTTCCTCACCCGCCCAGAACTGAAGTTCACAGGCTTTTAGCTCAAGTCCATTAAAATGGACTGAAAATTTTGGTAAGTAAGCGTTTAGTCCTCTTAAGAGGACTTAGGCTATAAGCCAGGGGTTTCTAACCCTTGGCGGACGAGTCTTGCAAGCTGGTGCAACATATCAGTTGAAACTGACTTTAGCTGTGAACTCAAACTTTATACTCAAACTTTAGTCCAAGGCTGTTACTAAAACAGCCCATATTCTAATTGTGCATAGCTTCCCCGCCCCCGCAACACATCAATTGCCCCATCCAAGCCCTGACGGCTAAACTCAAACATTGGCACCAAACGGGCGATTTCACCTGCTGTTGTCCCAAACCAACGTTCTTTTGCCATTGGGTTGAGCCATGCAACATAACGCACACGTTGTTTAAGCTGGTCGAGAAATTTTTGGGTCAATTCCAGGCGTTCTATGCTAAAGCCGCCCCGTGCTGCCCCTGCATCACTAAAAATTAATACAGTGGAACGTTCTGGGCGTAGCTGAGCCAAAACATCTGCCACAGATTCAGCTTTCTCGCGTGCCGAGTCTTGGTAAAGATACCGAGTAGGACAATTGTGAAAGTAGTAAGTACCAGCCCCTCCTAAGCGTCCTCCCCGCTGGGCAGTTTCCGCCAACCGCTGAGATAGGGCGTGAAACGGTACCATTGATCCCTTGTGATCAATCAGCAACAGCAACTCAGTTCGATTTACCCGACGGGGAAGCAAAACAGGCTCTAGCAACACCCCTTGCTGTACAACTCGCTCGATAGTTGCTTCCACATCTAATTCTGTAGGCAAACCTTCCCGCACAAAACGCCTGAGATGTCGCCAGCTTTGTTTCATCTGCCGTCGAGTGACTGGGAAATACTCATCTGTTTGTGTGAAGCGATTAACAGTAATATCCTCATCTCGTTGAGTAGTAATCTGTACCGCCTCTGCGACTTTAATTTCATCTTCTACCTGCATTAATTCCGATGAGACAGGTACGGAAGCTGGAGTAGTTGTGTCAAGTTCAGACGTGGGGGCAGTATCCGAATCAACAGTGGTTGAGTCTGGTACAACTGGTTTTTCAGGAGATGAAACTGGGGCAGTACTGGTTGATTTGGCGAATAGCTGCTGAAAGTGGTAGTTAAACAGGTGTTCCTCATCCTGAGATTTCACCCACAAGGTACGGCACAGCTCCGCCAAAGCCTCATGGTCAGCCGTGCCAAAGCCTTCTTGTAACGCACGCAAAATAAGATGGTACTCATTAATACCTAAAGGTAAGCCAGCTTCTCGCAGCCGAGTGAAGAGGTCAAGTAGTGGTAGTTCTGCCTGGAGAGTTTCCATGTTCATATTCTTGATGACGATGGCGCGGAGGAGTCGTCCTCTTGAGGCGATAAACCCTGTTCTCCATATCGCCGATAATCATCCCAACTCTTGAGCAACACCCCCGGATACAACAGTTCCGTCTTTAACTTGGCAAGGATTTCGTCATCTTCATGATGCCGCAGAATCCGCACCCAGTCCATCAGTTCGCTGGTGCTTACCTTTTTGCCAGCCTCACCCTTATCCCGCCGCATCTCTTCCCGCAGTTCAACAAAGCGGTCAATAATTGTGTCTACTACTTTTAAAGGTGAAACTGGGAAGTGTGCTTTGACAATCTCAATTAACTGCTGACGCTCCGGAAATTTGACATAGTGAAATAAACAACGGCGCAGAAAGGCATCTGGTAAGTCTTTCTCATCGTTACTGGTAATAAAGACAATAGGCGTCACCTTCGCTTGAATTTTCTTAATGGAACTAGTCTGTTTTACTTCTGCCACCTCAAACCGTTTCTCATCAAGTTCCAGCAGCAAGTCATTGGGAAAGTCAATATCAGCCTTATCAATTTCATCAATCAGCACCACTGTGCGCAAGTCACTGCGAAAAGCACGCCCTAACGGTCCCCACTCTACGTAAGCATCCACATTTTTCGCCCGGACTGCGGCTTCATCATCAATTCCCGACGCAGCAAGTTGAGCATCCCGCAACCTTCCAACCGCATCATAGGTGTACAGCCCATCTCGTGCCCGACTGGTAGATTTGACGTACCAAGCTTCATACGGCAAACCCAGTTCGTAAGCCACCGCACGAGCTAATTTTGTCTTACCACACCCTGGTTCTCCTTTCAGCAATAAGGGTCGTTCAAGGGTTATAGCCAAATTAACTGCTTCTACCAACTTTTCACTCGGCAGGTAGGGATACAGCAATTGCCCCGTCTGCGGGTCTTGTTCTTCTGGCTTGGGCTGCACCTTGCCTGTGTATTTCAGCCGCTTTCCGTCTAAAGCTCTAGCCACCTAACTTCTTCCTCCTGCCACTTACAGTCACACAAATCAAAAATTTCGGCAAACACACGCTCTGGAACCCCTTCACTCTTTTCCAAAATGACCTGAACTGTATAGTCAATTTTTTTAGTGACCTTGGTTGGCAATGCATCAATTGCATTTTCCATCCAATTAGTTAATACTCGCTCAGATAGAGGATCTATGATTGGTAACCTAATAGGGATACAGGGTTCCCAAACCTGATCGAGCTGGTTTGCAAATTGGATTTTCCAGTTGCTGACACAACCCTCATGATCAACTAAAAACATGAGGAGAAAAAACTCGTTAGTTGGGTAGATTGTCTGTTGAACTGAGTTTACCAACGGTAGCCAGAAGTCGCGCATCAGTTCATGTAGATAGTCTTCGTCAATGCAGTCAAAGTCATGAAAAACCAGGATGACGTGCTGGGTTTGCAACTGAGCGATCGCATTCTTAGCAATCTCCTCATGGGATGAAAAGTTTTGTACTCCCATTTGACGCCCCAGTTCTCGCCACAAAGCAGCAATATCTGTTCTCAAAGCCCTACGGCGGAGGTGAAACTGGATTGGCACAGTTATGGTACTGTCTGGAATTGCGTGTAACAAGCGCTTCAGCAGAAAGATTTGACCGTATTCCGGTGAGCCATGAACCAAAAAAGCTCCTATTCGTTTTTCTTCAATAAATTCTCGGAACAGCCGCACCTCCTTGACATAATTTAGGCGAAACAGTTCGCTATGTATTCGCTCATTGTCTAAAGACCTTTCAATAGTTGAAATCTGCTTATGGAGGCGATCGCGTTCCACCTCAAACCGCTCAATTTCTTTTTCTAGCTGAAAAGCCACTGAAGCACCAGCTTGGATAGCACAATCAGTTCGCAAGCGCTTTATTTTCAGGCATAGCAGTTCGTACTGTTGCTGAAGTTCTTTCCGTCTTTGCTGTAAGTGCCGAACTGAGGACATTAATATAAAATATTAGACTTTATACACAATATTTTTACTTGTTATAGTTTTGACAAACGACATCTTTAACTTAGCTCCAGCCTTCTAAAATTACTGCAACGCCTGTTCCATCTCATCCAACTCATCACCAAGACGCGCTAGTTGAGCCTCTTCATCCAAAAGCTGCTTTTCTAATTGAAACTTAACAGCCGTACCAGTCTCAATAGCCAAAGCATCCCGCATTCGCTTCACCTTTTCACTACGGAGATCCCATTCTGCCTGTAGTGTGTCTTGTTTCTGCGCTAATCGTCGCTTTTGTCCAGCCCTCAAACTACTGGTAGTTGAGTTAACTTCAGCCACTGGTGTTTCCCCAGGTAAAAATTTACTTCCACCTGCGTAGTAGCAAAGTGGAAAATTATCACCCAAATCAAGCACTTTGTTCACGAATGGATGCTGTGGTCCGGAAGCCCGCTTAGGTACTTGGTCGAACAAATAAATCATAACGTCAAGAATACGAGCATAGCCATCTTTATTCACGGCGGCTTTGCCTTGTAAAGCTTCTAACAAGCAATCTGTAAAAGCACTGTATGGCTGACCGGTATAAGAATATTCATCTTCTCGCGATGAAGCGACGACAACTCGACCACTTCCTGTTCCCAGAATATCTAACAAATCAGGTGGTACAGGTGACTTGACAAAAGTTTCTCCTGCTTCTTTAAGAGCAGGAACACCTCCTGCATGACAGCAATCTAGCAAAACGACGAGCTTACGTGCTTTAATCGCCTCTATTTTTTGGGTAAACTCCAATCCTGATATGGCAGTGTCTCCACGTTGACTGGGATCATAGCCATAAGGCACTAAAAAGTATTCATTTGTACGCTTAATCCGTCCACCATGACCAGAGTAGTAAATAATGACACTCGCATCCACATTTTGGTTCACTTGTGCGATAAGCTGGTCAAAAGCCTTGAGAATATGTTGCCGAGTTGCAGAAGTCTCAGTGAGCAGGTTGACTTGGTTTGGTGGATAAGCGGCTTGATTGGGGTTAACCAAAACATCTCGTAGGGCTGTAGCATCTTTAACAGTAATGCCTAAATCAGCACCAACACCGATGAGTAATGCATAACCATTAGCAAAAGTTAGATTTGTCACGCCTTATCCTCTTGACTTATTGACAGTGCTTGGTGACTCCCTTTTGAGGGGAGTATACTAATCTACCAACTGAAGTCAAAGCATCCCAGATTTTTTTCAGCAACAATTGAGAACAAAGATACTCTCAGTTGTTTACCTTACGCTGTCACTACTGATTTTTTACGCCGAGAGCGTCAATGCACAAAATCAAAATAGCGAGAAAATAACCAAAGAACTCCTCCAGTCAGGAGTAAACAAACAACACCCGCTACACCAGCAAGGGGTTTTTTATTCTTACCTGTCACCCACTCCGAGACTTCACCTGTGTAATCAATCAGTGCGGCTGTGTCTACTGTGGCGATCGCCCATATCCATCCAGTATGCAATCCCCAAGCTAAGCCTATACTCCCCCCATCCACAAACCGTGCTAGTACCAACACCATCCCCATAAACCAGAGTCCAGGTAACTGTGGGATGGTTTCTTTTTGCTCCCAAACCAAGTGTAGCAACGCAAAAATCGAGCTAGAAATGAGCGCTGCTACCCAAACAGAACCACCCTTCTCTAGTTCAGTAAACACAAACCCACGAAAAATTAGCTCCTCAATACCACCTACAAATAACGCCACTAACAAAATAGGTAGTAAGATAGGTCGCACAAGCTTAATATTTGACCATTGAAAAGAGCACCATCCTAGCCACGATTGCCATAAAAAAACTAATGTTATACTAAATATTCCTAAAGCTAAACCTACCACCAAAGAATATAAAGTTGAAACATTTCCAATCAAGCCGTAATCTGAGAAAGGTGTATCGGTTAACCAACTAGTTACCCACAAAATCAACGGAGCTAGTAAGTAGAGAGACACTACTAAAGGTAACTTTTGTTCTGGTTGCAAAAGTTGAGAAGGTTGCCATTTGAGGACAAACGCTGTTAAAGCTGCTATGGGTAACCAGCAGGACACCCAAACAATAAAGAAAGCCATCACAACAAACAATACTGGTGCATCTTTTAAGGATGACAGTAAAAAGTTGATTGATGGCTCAGGTAACGATATGAAAGTAGGTAAAAAAACACAGTTGACTTCTTGCATAGTAGAAACATTTTATTTTGGTAAGAGAAAAGCTTTATTAATTTGGAGCAGCTTTCAAGCAGGAATAGCTAGGTTGCGCTTCTTTTCTCACTACCTCAAGTATTGCTCATCTAATCGCTCTTCTTTTTATTGACCAAACCTTTTACTAAAATGAATCATGCATCCAAGAAGTCTAATCGTTTTTTTGTTCAAAAAATTTAAAAATTTGACTTTCGCCGTAAAGACAAGTTGTCCAGCGTTTGCCTTAAACTTGCCTCTACGATCACAAAAGTTTATTCCTCCTCTTCGTCATCGTCTTCAAAATCTTCCTCGTCTTCAAGCTCTTCATCATAGACTTCTTCGTCATCATGCTGGAGTATCTTTTTATCACTATCAACTTGAATTAAGTGAATATGCTTGTAACCCAGCTTAATTTCAAACTCATCACCCGGCTTTAAACCCATTGCTTTGGTATAAGTTGCACCAATCACAATCTGACCGTTTTGATGGACACTAACCCTGTAAGTAGGTTCACGCCCACGACCATCTTTTGGTGCTTCTGGACTTAAGGGAATTCCCCTAGCCGAGAGCAAAGCATCATAAAAGTCGGTGAGATTGACACGAACTTGGTTATTTTTTGTAACGGTGTAATAACCACACTGCTTAGCTCTTTCTCGCCGTGGTAAGGTAGAAAGTTCTTTCACTTTAGCTAGCAGTGTTTTCCCAGTTAATGGTGCAGTTGCGGTTTCAGTCATTATGCTTCAAATATCCTCACTCTCTCCAAACAAATAAACAAATCATCTTCTGCCAGTACTTGGCTTTTTGACATCTGCACAAAGTTGCTTCAGACCTAATACCAGAGGGGTTATTCCTCCATATAGGGTGAGCCACAAGAGTATCTGTTACGATTGACCACAACAGAAGATGGTTGTAGTTGTCACAGGCATTAATTTTCGTAATTTTACGCCATTTCTAACCATCATTTGCCATCTGAAACGAAATAATTCTCTTTTTTGGCACTACTAAAGTGGAGCAACTTTGAACAACTACAAATTGGGGAGACAAAAAGCGATGACACTGCGCCCTTAGGGGTTCCCAAGGGGGGTGCAAAGTGTCCGGGTGAGGATTTTCATCCCGATTTCTCGCCGTTTCGCCGTTGTGTTCTACCACGACCAAACAAGTCGTAGACCCAATAAATTGCAGGCTTTTTACTTTCCTTACTCTGTCTTAATTGACCTTGAGTCGTAGGGTTTTACCCATTTCTACTCAAGAAACATAATTGACAGCATAGTATTTTCTTAAGGTTGCAGCAACATACAACCTTTAACCCTGCTAGTAGAGACCATAAATTTCTTGCCTCCACTTTATTACAAAGAAACAAAGCAGTAACAGTCGCACTTACACGGCGATTAATACTGGTTTTGTTGCCTCATAATTTTATATTAAATAGTAGCATGATTTAATAATAGCAAAATAGGTGTTTCACTTTTAAATCAACTTGCTGATACACTTTTATCGAAATTTTTATGGTTGGGGTGAGTATTGGTGGTCGGGTTTTATAAAAATTCATTTAATTTTGACAAGCAGTTTTAACGAGATGAGTGAGAACAAGCGAGTTTCTTGATCAAGAGGTCAAGATGTTCATTAAGAGCTTTAACAATTCTATATAACCAAAAAATAGAGCTTCACGACCAATTGAGCGATTTTTTAACTCAGGGCTTGTTTAACTCGTCTTGACATCAAGATATAGTTAGAATCCAAGGAGCATTAAATTTGGAAATTTTCGCAGCTTACAATGAACTAAAGTCTCAAGAACAGTGTCGCTGTATTTTACTCTCCTTCCTCCAACGCCGAAAGATATAAATTAATTGTCAAGCAGTGAGCATTTTTCTGGTAATCTGGCTATTGACACATCTGGTGTTAAACCCATTGGGTAGTAATACAACTAAAATTTTGATAATTATCCTTAAACTATAATGAGTACCTCTTTAATCATCAGCCTATTAACAGGTAGCTTTTAATTAAGGGCAACAAGAGTATAGCTCACTTATTGGTGAGCTACTCCATAGTGGAAATTATTCCCAAAGATGGGTATAGCAATTTCAAAACTTTGGTTGGTGGTCATGGAAGTTATTTTTAAGATCATACGGCAACAACAAAATTCCTCCCCGATAGTGCAGAATTACCATTTGGATGTTGAAGGGGGGAATACAATCCTAGATTGTCTCAATCTTATTAAGTGGGAGCAAGATGGGACATTGGCATTTCGCAAAAATTGTCGCAACACGATTTGTGGTAGCTGCGCAATGCGAATCAATGGGCGTTCGGCTTTGGCTTGTAAGGAAAATGTTGGTAGTGAAATTGCCAAATTGGAACAAACTGTTATAACAGGAAGTCATACAAATGGCATTCCAGAAATCATCATCGCACCACTAGGCAATATGCCTCTGATCAAAGATTTAGTGGTAGATATGAGCAGTTTTTGGAACAACCTTGAGGCGGTTGCTCCTTATGTGAGTACAGCGGGACGTAACATTCCAGAAAGAGAGTTTTTACAAACACCGCAAGAGCGATCACGGCTTGATGAAACTGGTAATTGTATCATGTGTGGAGCTTGCTATTCTGAATGCAATGCTCGTGAAGTTGACCCAAATTTTGTTGGCCCCCACGCACTGGCTAAAGCTTACCGCATGGTGGCAGACTCTCGTGATCACAAAACCGAAAGTCGTTTAGAAGAATATAACGAAGGAACTAAAGGAGTTTGGGGTTGCACCCGTTGTTTTTACTGTAATTCCGTATGTCCAATGGAAGTCGCCCCATTAGACCAAATCACAAAAATCAAGCAGGAAATTCTTGATCGCAAACAAGCAAGCGACAGCCGTTCAATTCGTCATCGTAAAGTATTGATAGACTTAGTTAAAGAAGGCGGGTGGATTGATGAGCGTCAATTTGGTTTACAAGTCGTCGGGAACTACTTTAAAGACCTCAAAGGGTTGCTCAGTCTTGCTCCCCTTGGATTGCGAATGATAGCCCGAGGTAAGTTTCCTCTTTCGTTTGAACCTTCCGAAGGAACTCAACAAGTGCGATCGCTGATTGAAGCCGTCAAGCAAGAAGAGAAGAAATTACAGGGAGTGAGGGAGTGAGGAAGTGAGAGAGTGAGTGAGGGAGGGAAAATGCCTTCCCTGCTTCCCTCTTTCCCTCCTTCCCTCATAATCTCCTTAACGTGGATCTTGAGGTATATTCAGCGGTTGTCCGGAACGGTTATAAACTAAAATATCCCATTGCCCATTCACACTAGACTCAAAAGCAATCCTATTACCATCAGCACTCATTGTTGGATGACGAACTTCTGCTTGCAGGTTGGCAGTCAAATTTCTTAATTGACGTGTTTCTCTATCATACAGAAAAATAGCTGAGCGGCCCTGTCTACTACCTGCAAACACGATATAACGACCACTTTCAGAAACACCAGGATGAGAAGCGACAGTATCAAAGGAATTTAGACCGGGCAAATCTACCAAACTACCAGTAACTCTGTCAAACATATAAATATCTTGTCTACCCCCTCGGTCACTCGCAAAAACGATATATCTTCTTGAGATTTGGGGATCTAATTCCGAAGCAGAACTATTAAGACTTACTCCGCCTGGATCGTAAGGATAGTTCACTATGCGTGGGTAACCAACACAGCCACTTAACAAACTAGCTGTAACAAATATAGGTAGAAAAATAGAATGTTTCATAGTCATGAGTCATGAGTCGAAGACTTTAGACTTTTACACCATCCCCCTTATGGAGGTGCACCCACCGATGCGCCATTGTCTATATCTAACTCAACATCCGGTCCGCGATCTAAAACTTCAATATCCCACTGACCACGGCTAGCACTTTCAAAGACAACATAACGCCCATTTGGGCTGATACTTGGATTTCTGATCCAGCCACGATAGGTTGGGGTAAGAATTTGCGACTGTTGCGTAGCACGATCATAAAGCGCCACCACTGGTCTACCTTGGTCACTGGTCATATAAGCAATGTAACGTCCGGTGTAGCTGAGGCTAGGACTTTCGACAATTGTTTCCGGTTGGTTTAAGCGCGGTGTTTGAATAAACTGTTGCTGATCCAAGTCATACACCAGCAGTTGGTGACTACCATTGCGATTAGAGACTAATGCTAAAAAACGACCATTTCCACTCAACGCAGGTTGCTGTTCCGTGTAACGGCTGTTGAGGGAAGTCGGTCCAAGAGGGATATCGCTATAACTACAAGATACAAGCAAACTTGCCAATGTAAAACTTAGACCCCAAGGAATTTGCCTTTGGAGCCAAAAACTAGGTGTAATTTTCCTCACTTCAACTTTTTTCGTTACGCTTTCGCGTCTTCCACCTAATCTTATTTATAGATTTATAGATCATCATCAAATTTGGATGAGCTATCTCGATCTTGATCCGAACGCTCAGGACGGTCTAATGGTTTGTATTCTACATACTCACTAGAAATGACTTCATCATCCTCACGTCCCCTTTGAGGAGCAGATTCACTGGGCGATCGCCGTTTTCTCGGTCTTGCAGGAACATCCTGATCACGACTTTCTGGACGTACTGTTCCATTACTACCACGACGCGAAGGTCGTCTTTCTTCAGTAGTCGAGCTACCCCACTCATCAACTACTCTATCGGAACCATTCCAATCTTCATCTTCAATCCTTTCTGAAGGGCGTACAGAACGTCCAGAACTCCGGCGACGGGTTTTGTCAGTTTTGTCACTTGATGTTGGTCTTTCACTACCATTGCGACGTTCTAAACGACGAGGAGTTTCATCTTCGTAGTAATCATCCCGAGATGAACGGTTATCCCTGCTACCCGAAATTCGACCACGCACGGGGCGCTCATCGTAGTCATCATCATAAGGCAGTGGTTCTAATTCAGCGTCTACCTGTGCCTTATACTTCTTGTTATACCTGTAGTTGTCGCTAACTTCTCGTTCATCATCAACAATGGGAGTGTTACGCTTGGCTTGCTGAGTCGCTATACCTCGCAGGCGAATACTTTCCACCGCAAAAAATATAGTTGAGCCTGCCAAAAGCAACTGACCAAATTGTAGAATTGGGTCCAGACGCCAACCTTGGAATATGAGAATGAAGCCGCAGAGTAAACCCACAGCAGCAAAAAATATATCCTGGTCGCGTGAGAGTTCTGGACGCACAGTGCGGAGAAAATACAGTGCTGCCCCAGCCACAGCCAAGAAAATTCCTAGGATACTGGCTGAGTTTGCCCCAAAATTGACTTGAGCCAGAACACTGGCTGAGTTCAGCCCAAACATTAGCATCGTTGTTTACCTAATATCAAAATCTATGTTAGCGAGTCAGAATTGAAATCTCTACTGTAATTAGACACAATATACTTTAAGGATGTAAATTTGCCACTCGGGCTAAGCGAAGTAACACTTATGCGTCTCTACATTATGACCCAAAGCTAACAAGTCTGTGTCTGTCAACTCAGTAAGCTTAGTATAATTATTTTTTTATAATGAATTGCTAAGAGTTACCAATTGAGCAGTGAACTGGCGGAAAACCAGTTTTAAAACTAGAGGCGTGGTATGCCACGCCCCTACAATACATCTTATGAACGCTGGATTTTATCCTTCTGGCTCACAAAAAGCAATCCTACTGTGGCGGGGACAACAACAATTAATGCACCCCAAAACAGACTCCAAAGGAAATTTGCTAAAGATGGCGTCATAGATTTCAACCTTTTTTTACATACTTTATAACAATTCTAATGGTCTAGTAGACCGTTGAGAAGCCAGTTATCCCAAAGATAAATGATTCAAGTTGTTTAACAGCCTTTGGTTAAAATTAGAGAAAGGCTTTACAAACCTTAAAATCTGCTGATTCAGTTCTTTCCCTTTATTCAAAAAAAGTCAAGCTTAAATCATGACTGGTGCTGACCTTGCCATTTGGATTCTCGGTCCAATATTAGGACTGATGACATTTTTGTTTATTTTCCGGATTATTCTGACTTGGTATCCCCAAGTTGATTTGAATCGTTTGCCTTTTAATCTGGTCGCTTGGCCTACTGAACCTTTTCTAATACCGTTACGAAAGATTGTGGCACCTGTGGGTGGGGTGGACATAACCCCAATTATTTGGGTTGGTATCTTCAGTCTTTTACGGGAAATTCTTCTCGGTCAGCAAGGACTGCTGACCATGCTGTCTCGTGCTTAGTAACAAGGGGTGTAGGGGTGTAAAGGTATAGGCGTATAGAGGAAATGCATTTACGCTTGAGATAGAGAAAATGCATTTTTCTCTTATTCTCTTATTCTCTTATTCCCCTACACCCTTACCCCCCTACACCCTTAGCTTTGGTCACAAATACTACTGCACTAACGTTTTCATCTCCTGTACGAAACTCGTGTAGACTTGCCCCTGCAAAAACTGTGGGTGTTCCATGATTTTCTGATGAAACCCAATCGTTGTGGGTAATCCCGTGATGGCACATTCTCGCAGTGCTCGTTTCATACGGTTAATAGCAGTGGGACGGTCTGCTCCCCAAACTATTAACTTGCCAATGAGGGAGTCGTAGTAAGGAGGAATTTGGTAATCAGTGTAAACATGGGAATCTATTCTAACTCCTGGACCTCCTGGGGGGAGATAACCACTGATACGTCCGGGGGAGGGACGAAAGTCATGCTCAGGATCTTCGGCATTAATACGACATTCGATCGCATGACCCCGTAAAATAACTTGGTCTTGTGTCAACTTGAGTCTTTCCCCTTGAGCAACACGGATTTGTTCAACAACCAAATCTATCCCAGTAATCATCTCCGTGACAGGATGCTCAACTTGAATCCGGGTGTTCATTTCCATAAAGTAGAATTTGCCGGATTTATCTAAGAGAAACTCAATCGTACCTGCCCCACTGTAGTTGATAAACTGAGCAGCTTTGACGGCAGCTTGTCCCATTTTCTCTCGTAAATCTGGATCTAGAGCTGGACTGGGGGCTTCTTCTAAAAGCTTCTGGTTACGGCGTTGAATTGAGCAATCCCGTTCACCTAAGTGGATGACATTACCATAGTTATCAGCCAAGATTTGAAATTCAATATGACGGGGACGCTCAATAAATTTTTCCAGATATACTCCGGAATTGCCAAATGCAGCTCCGGCTTCGCCTTGGGCTGCTTGGAAAGACTTGACAAATTCGCTTTCAGAATGTACCAAGCGCATACCCCGTCCGCCACCGCCTGCTGTGGCTTTAATCATCACTGGGTAGCCAATTTTTCTGGCGATCGCCAAACCTTCTTCCTCCGACTCTATCAACCCATCACTACCTGGTACTGTGGGTACTCCAGCTTTTAGCATGGTCTCTTTCGCGGTGGATTTATCCCCCATCAGCCGGATAGCTTCCGCAGATGGACCAATGAAAGCAATATGATGGTCAGCACATATTTCTGCAAACCGAGCATTTTCTGCTAAAAAACCATAACCAGGGTGAATAGCGCTGGCATTCCGTATCAATGCCGCTGCAATAATGTTAGGAATGTTCAAATAACTTTTACTGCTAGCAGCTTCGCCAATGCAAACCGCTTCATCAGCAAGTTGGACATGCAGAGCATTACGGTCAACGGTGGAGTGTACCGCAACAGTCGCAATCCCCATTTCTTCACAGGCGCGGAGAATGCGAAGCGCGATTTCTCCTCGATTAGCAATTAATATTTTGTCAAACTTCATCTTTTAGCTTTTGATATCAGTCCTGTAGATTGACATTGTTCTGCCATCAAAATTGAAATTACGCAGAGCCTCATTTCAAATTCTGACTGGAGATTCCCAAAATTCCTTCCAAATATAAGGAAAGATTTCGCTGCTTGCCTCTACGGGTATTAACTAGACTAGCAGCAGCGATGTTGCCGAGTATGAGTTCATTTTCCCGACTTTGGCATAATAAGAGCGTACTGTGCGCTTCATGATGAGTAAGCGCGCTCTTGGTAGGGGAGGACAGTGCCCTTCGGGTAGCATGTGGCGTTTTCAAGCGCAGCCTGGCGACGGGCGTTCCCGGAGGGTAGAACCAATTGCCGAGCAGCTGATCGCGCGATACCTTTAATATCACTTGGAAAGTCATTACTTTTCTGTCCGTCGAGTATATCCATCTGTTGATAGTTGTGAATTCTTGTACTTAATTTTTTGTTACTTGGATATTACTGATGATAAATATTTTTGTTGTGCTATACTATATATCCAGGGAAACCTTGCGGATGTGGCGGAATTGGTATACGCGCACGCTTGAGGTGCGTGTGGCTTTGCCTTGCGAGTTCGAGTCTCGCCATCCGCATATTTTATTATTTAGTGCCAAGTTATGGGTGCCGAAGTGTCAACTTTTGTAAATGGAAGAATGACTTAGCACTCATCAGTCACACTTGATTAGCGATCAGGCTACGAATGTGAGAGTACGTCAATAAGTCTTTACTTGTGCTTTGATAGAAATAAGTGAAGTTTTGTAAAGAACCTTGACTGCTACTTTTAGGCCAACAAACAACTTAACATTACCTATTGGATGGCACCGCCTCAGTGCAACTTGGCAAGGTGGCGAAGAGGTCATTCAACAAAGTTTGCCCCACACTCAGCTAGCACCAGCTTGGCAATTGCTGCTTTTAGGTGATGGTTCTCCAACCAGACACCTACAATTACTAACGGGCGAACCGACAGAGGTAGATGTCATCGATATGTCATTAATTGGCATGGACTTAGATGGTGCACCAGAACTTATTAAAGCTGTCCCAGGACCACGGTTACGGCGACAGGTGTGGCTGCGTACCGCCTCTGGTCAACGATTGGCATATGCTACTTCATGGTGGGAAGCATCTCACGTAGATGAGTATTTGCAAAACCGTTCATTACCGATTTGGGCGAGTTTAGCTCGTCTGCGTACAGAATTGTATCGGGATGTGCAAGGGATTTACTACGGTGACTCAGAAGCTTTGGAGTCAGGTTTTGATGAAACCGGACCTTTTTGGGGTCGCCACTACTTGTTTTGGCACCACGGACAGCCTTTAACGTTAATTTACGAGGTGTTCTCGCCTTACTTGACGAAATATTTGGGATCCACGCAGCTCAGTTCAATCAATGCTGAGATTTAGTTGCAAATTTTGCTGTGTAGCAAAAACTTCTTGTTTTTTGCTACACAATCAGGATTTTCCATCCATCTGTGCTAGCTTCCCTATGCTGCTTTGTTCAACATCAAAGTCCCAGATCCTCTGGAAAGCCCAGCATGATGTTTAAGTTTTGTACAGCTGCTCCTGATGCGCCTTTGCCTAAGTTATCGAGGCGAGCAACTAAGAGCGCTTCGTGGGTTGTATCATTGGCGAAAACGAAAATTTGAACAATATTAGTGCCATTCATTGCCATCGGGTCTAGGAATTTTCCGTCTCGCAGAAGAGTGGAATCTTCAAATGGAGCGATTTGTACAAATTTTTCGCCTTGGTAGTAGTCGGCGATCGCTTGATGGATAACCTCACCAGACGGTGGATGATCCAAAGTCCACAGTGGTAAGGGTACCTGTACTAGCATCCCCTGCTCAAAATCCCCCACTGCTGGTACAAACAGCGGCGGTGATGCTAATCCTGAATACTTACGCATTTCCTTAAGGTGCTTGTGCCCAAACTGTGTACTGTAGATACCATAGGGATAGAGCGATGGTGCTCCAGCTTGCTGATCGTGGAAAGCATGATAATCTTTGATAAGATTCTTTCCGCCACCAGAGTATCCTGATACCGCATTAATGGTAATGGGAAAGTGACTCGGGAGGAGTCCCTTGTCTATCAACGGACGGATACAAGCTAAAAATCCTGTAGGGTAACAGCCTGGAACACTAACAAACTGGGCGCTGGCAATTTTCTCTCTTTGTCCCGAACTCAGTTCAGGAAACCCATAAACCCAACCCTCAGCCGTTCGATGGGCAGTACTAGCATCGAGAATTTTAACCTTATCACTGCGGACATTGCTAACAGCTTCGCGGGCTGCATCATCCGGTAGACAAAGAATGGCAACATCGACAGCATTGATCAGTTTCGCTCGCTCAGCTGAATCCCTGCGTCGAGATGCTTCAATATTAACTAACTCGATGTCGTCTCGTTGGTTGAGGCGCGAATAAATTTGTAAGCCCGTGGTTCCTGATTCCCCATCAATGAAAATCTTACGTTTAGTAATCATGTGCTCAGCATCCTGAACCGTGACAGATATTTTGTCCCACCAATACTTAACTTAATATGTTGTGGATCAACTCATCAATAAAGGAAAGGAAACCTTTTGGTTAATCTTACCAACAAGCAATTATGATGTCACAATAATCAGGATTTTTTCTGGTCAAATTGAGTACTTAGACATGGCTATTTTCCGTTTGATCAGCGTGTCCATGTTAGAGTCGATGTCCGGTATTATCCGGAGCACCTCTCCTACAGAACCGTACGTGCCCGTTTCCGTGCATACGGCTCCCAGATGTTCTTAGGGTTGTTGTTCCCTTTTGCTCATGTGGTGGTATTGGTGGCATTCTCGATGGACTGCTATGCAGTTCTTGGGTTTCCAATTCTGATGATTTCCGTCTACGTGATGTAGATGGACTGTATCTGAAGATATCATCTTCATTCCACATATTCCACATGAATGATTCTGCCGTTTCAGGGCTTTAGAGGTGTGCCCATCGTAGAGCTTGCTGTTGCGCTTGCTCCAGTATGGTATGTCTCCGTCAAATGGTGATTTATTTCCTATGACCATGACATGACTGTTTTCGGAGTAAGGAACCGCTGGGAATGCCTTGTCTACAAGCTCTTTGCTTGAGTAGCGGTCATTCTTGGTTTCTTTATTAAATACCGTGAATGTTCTGTTGTTGATGTGCCACAATGAATTTCGTGACCCATTCATTTTGCAGAAGCGGTGGTAATTTCTCCATCCTCTAACTAAAGGAGCGAGCTTTTCGGCTTTTTCCTTAGAACCATAGTTAGGGCAGTTGACGATGTTTTTGACTTTCTTACGAAATGCTTTAAAATTGTCCGCTGAAGGGATGCTTCTAAATTTTCCGTTCTTCTGTACTTTGAATTTCCAGCCTAGAAAATCAAACCCATCTGTCGAGGCGGTTATCTTAGTCTTGTTTTCACTGATATTCATTCCTCTGTCTGCAAGGAATTGATTTATTCTTTCAAGTATTTCTCTTGCGTTGTCTTCGGGTCTAAGTATTATTACCATATCGTCAGCGTATCTGACTGATGGTTCGATGATATATTTTGTAGGGGTATTTGGAGTTATCCTTCTACCTGCTATTTCATGATATCTATGGATACTTTCGATTCCGTTTAGCGCAATATTGGCTAATAAGGGACTTATACCATTTCTCTAAATAGTGGCTACATTTAGCTCTTGAAGAATGTAGTCCCATCCAGTCAAAGAAGCTATCACTTCTGGAGTGAGGTTATTTAACACCGTTCTTGTATGCGATTGCAGCTGTTCTAAATTGTCGTAAATCCCCCAACAAATCGTGGTTTTTAATATACTGCCAGAGCCTCTCTATCGGATTCAGTTCTGGGCTGTGAGGTGGTTGAAATAAGAAAATAATATTCGGAGGAACCTGCAGAGCTTTGGTAGTGTGAAAGCTACCATTATCTAGTTGAATAATATTCAGTTGTTCTGGATATTGCTCTGATAATTTATTCAAATAAATTTGAAAGCAATCGGTATCTAGATGAGAAAACTCTAAGAAAAAACTTTCCGCTACATTTTTCCTAGACAAAACCGGACAACCTTGGCAAAAAAGGCGGGTTGATCTGTCAACAAGTACGAGTAATTGAGAATCAACGCCTTTTTTGCCCCCACCACAGATATCTGTGGGAGCTTCAAGAGTACTCGTGGGGGAAGGTTGTCCGGTTTTGTCATGGTTTCACCCAACCCCTGTTCTTGGTTCAATTACCCCATAGATATAAAATGCTTTAAAGTCCCACGCTCACTGTGCCGATAGGCTTCACCCCCAAACCTGTAATCCGTCGTCTCTCAATGGTTTTTAATCCCAAACGAGTTTCGTCTTGACACCAATAGCGAACTGACGCTAAAGATTTTGTAGCTTCAGGACAATACTGTTTTAACCATTGAATGACTTTGAGGACGAAAGGCAGTTTTTTTTAAAGGAAATTGCTAACTGCGAGTCTTTTTTCACACTTTGGCGTCGAGGGACTTTAAGTTTTGCTTTTAGCTGATAACGTACTGTTGCATAGACCGTTTTATAATCAACCTTTACGCCGTAAAATTCTTGCAACCACTTGTGAATTTCACCATAGCTTTTAAAGCCGTTGTTTGGGTCTTTTAGGCGTTCTTCTAAAACGGCGATCGCTTCTGGAGGAATAATCTTTTGCCTACCTCCACCGTGACGCACCTCCAACAGTCCTAAAATCCCACCTTGGCGGTATTTATGTAACCAATTTTGTACAGTTACTCGGTGGGAACCGATTGCTACAGCTATATCTTTGATTGTTTTTAGCTGACCAGTTTTGAACAAGTACAACGTTTGCACTTTTTGAAAACCTATGGCTGTTTTTTGCTGATTTAAAAGGGTATGAAGTTCTTCCCCTGTCTCCTTTATGTTTAGTTGGCAAACCCTAACCATATTGCAAGCCTAATAATTTTAACCACCATTATATGTAGCTTACCAAAAAAGAAATGGTATTACTACACCACCTTGGGGAGTTCCTTGTTCGGGAAATTCGGGGTGTATTCCTGCCTTTAGGCATCGGAAGATACCGATTTTCAACCCTTTTGGTGCTATCAGGTTTTCCATGATAGTCGTATGGCTTATCCTGTCGAAACATTTCTCAATATCAAGTTCTATGACTCGTTTATTGATTCCATTTGAGGATGAGTTTAGATTGTTTGCCAGTTGTTTTTGTGCATCGTGTGCACTTCTGCCTGGTCTGAATCCGTAACTTCTCGCGTGGAATGTTGCTTTGTGTGCTGGTTCTAGTGCATATTTTGCTAGGCATTGCCAAGCTCTGTCTGCAATAGTTGGGACTTTGAGAATTCGAGTTTTTCCGTCCTTTTTTGGAATCGGAATTTCGCGTAATTTGTTATGATGCCAATTGATGTAATTAGTCTTGAGTTTTTCCTCAAGTGCAAAACGTTCTTCAAAATTGAGGGACGCTTTGCCATCAATACCCGCAGTCTTTTTTCCGGCATTTAGCTGAGTTACTTGACGAATAGCCAGGAACCTTGCAGCTTGAGATTTCAGAATCAGTTTTTGGAGTGACCGCGTTTTTCGCTTGTCTCCTGCTTTAACTGCTTTAAATAACCTAACTTGTAGGCGGAATAAATCTTTCCGAAATTTCTTCCAGGGCAGATTCTTCCATGATTCACTAATCTCATGACTGTGCCTAACCATACTCTACTCCTTTTGGTTATTTTCTGAACACCTTTCAGCAATTACGCTGAATCCTACCCGTGCTAAGAGAGTTCCGTATCTCGTCATACCTACCTTGGGTTCGACCTCCCAGGACTCTTAGCTCGTTTTTATTCGTTCCTCAGTCAAGATATATGTGCCGTCAGATGTAACCAATCCAACCGTTAGAACCCCTTACTCTTGCCGCTTGCGTACTTATCATCGGCGGGATTTTTGCTCTAACGAAGTCAAGGTTTTTATGTTATGCCTTGCTCCAATCTGGGTCGTTTTTCTAGGTTCTATTTCATCTTGCGCACTCCCTGTTAGCGCCAGTGTCGATTCATAACAACCGTCTGGTTGCGCCCTGTTCCCAGCTTCACTCTGCGGAATTCCGAGTCCGCTCGGTGTGGGCAGATAAGGAGTCACCTCTGAGTTTGAGGGGAAGGGTTTTCACCTTCATCTTGTCCGAAGTTCAACCATTTCTGGTTGACATGCTTATTTACGGGCTGAATACCGTGATTCAGCATGTAATAAATCGCACAAGTAAAAATTGTGCCCCTAGGCATACACGTAGCGGCACTGCAAGAGAATATTAAGTTGACCTCAATGTGCTCGACCCCTCGCCTCAGCGCCCGATTTCGACACCTTCAAGAATGCCGAGTGCGTCGGGGATGACTACGGCAGCAGAGTAGTAAGCACTTACTAAGTAGGAAATGACCGCCTTTTCGTTGATACCCAAAAACCGCACAGACAAACTGGGTTGGTATTCATCAGGAATACCCGTTTTGTGTAGACCTATCACCCCTTGGTTTTCTTCTCCAACACGGAGTACCAAAATAGAGCTAGTACCCTCCTTGGTGATCGGAATTTTGTTACAAGGAAAAATCGGATAGTTACGCCAAGCAGGTACAATCTTTCCGTTGACCTCGATGCTTGGGGAATAGACTCCAAGACGGTTACACTCTCGGCCAAAAGCAGCGATCGCCCGAGGGTGAGCTAGGAAGAATTTCGACTTCCTCCGCCGAGAGAGCAATTCATCAAAATCATCTGGAGTCGGTGGCCCGGTGCGGGTAAAGATGCGTTGCTTAAGATCAGCATTGTGCAACAACCCGAAATCAGGATTATTTAGCATTTCGTATTCTTGCCGTTCCCGCAACGCTTCGATAGTCAGGCGTAATTGTTGCTCCGTCTGGTTCATGGGTTCGTTGTAGAGGTCAGCAACTCGCGTATTCACCTGTAAAATGGTTTGAGCGACGCTTAATTCATACTCCCGTGGATTCAAGTCGTAATCAACAAATGTCCTGGGTAACTCAGTCTCCTGACTATGACCTGCGGACAGAACGATCTCAGCTTGATTATGCTTATCCTGAGGTTTGCTCAATAGAACTCTAAAGCGATCAACTTGAGTGTGCAACGCTTGCGACTGGTTTATCAGCTCCCGAAACGCCTGTACTGGCAAAGACAAAACTATGCAACGCGTAATCGCTTTGAGGCTAACATCCCAAGTATCTTGAGACAGAACTATAGCTTCGCCACCAAAACAATCGCCGTCAGCTAAGATATCCCGTAAAGCTTCCGCTTCATACTTTCCTGCCTTAAGCTTATTAACTTTACCATAGGCAATTAATAACACCTGGTCGGCTGGTTGACCTTCCTGTACAATGACCTCACCAGGAGCAAATTCTTGTTGCACAAAGCGGTCTGCCAAGGCGTTGAGTACCGAAATATCCTCAAACCCACGCAGTAAAGGTAGCTCACAAAGTGCTTGGGGAATAACCCGTACTTCGGCTCCTGTATTAGTAAAGCTGACCCGTCCATTGCCAACATCATAAGTCAAGCGACGGTTAACCCGATAGGCCCCACCCTTGATTTGTACCCAAGGCAACATCTGTAATAACCACCTGGGGGTAATCCCCTGCATCTGGGGCGGAGTTTTCGTGGTTTTGGCTAGATTCCGCGCCCCTTTCGTGCTTAAGCTCATTTGGGGTTGCCCGTTTTCTTGGTCTAAATCTGGCCTAAGCGAAGCATCTGTCATAACGTTAACGTTTCATCCCACTAAATTTACATTCCTAAGAGAGACCATCGGGGGTAGGGTGACCCCCAATACGGTTCGGTTAGGAAAGTTATCTATTGAGTCAAGTAGGGGAGTGAGTGGAGCACAGGAAGTGGGGGGGGAGTAAAATTAACGTATATCAACTCTTTTTCTCCCCCATCTTCCCCTAGCTCCCCTACTTCTCCATCTTCACTCCCTAGCTTTAAGAGCTTATCCGAACCGTATTGGGGTGACCCCTGCCCCTACTTTAAGGAGGGTGTTCGACTATTTAGAGACCAATTTCTACATCTTCAAGGATGCCTAGTGCATCAGGAACGAGAACGGCTGTAGAGTAGTAAGCACTAACCAGGTAAGAAATAACAGCCTTTTCGTTAATATTCATGAAGCGGACAGACAAACTAGGTTGATATTCATCAGGAATGCCAGTTTTATGAAGACCAATCACACCCTGGTTAGCCGCTCCCACACGCATTAACATGATGGAGCTAGTACGCTCTTTTGTAACGGGAATCTTATTGCAAGGATAGATGGGAATACCACGCCAAGACGGAATTGCACTGTTGCCTGCGGGGATAGGATCAGGATAGAGTCCAAGGCGGTTACATTCCCGACCAAAAGCTGCAATTGTGCGGGGATGAGCTAAGAAAAAGCTTGGTTCTTTCCAAACAATAGAGATCAACTCATCAAGATCATCGGGAGTTGGGGGACCACTGCGGGTAAAAATACGTTGTTTGAGATCAGCATTGTGTAATAGTCCGAAGTCACGATTGTTAACCATTTCGTGTTCTTGGCGTTCTCGTAATGCTTCGATGGTCAGCCGTAACTGTTCCTCCGTCTGATTCATGGGTTCGTTGTAGAGGTCAGCAACCCGTGTATTGATTTGCAAAATGGTTTGAGCAACGCTTAACTCATATTCCCGTGGATTGAGTTCATAATCTGCAAAAGTCCCAGGTAATACTGCTTCCGCGAGGTGGCCGGAGGTAATATCGATATTAGCTTCCCCCTCTTGGTTTTTGGGTTGGCGCAATTTTGCCCTGAATTGATCCACTTGCGCTTGTAACGCCTCGGACTGGTTAACCAGGTTTTGAAAGGCTGCTTGAGGCAGAAACAAGATGGTGCAACGCGTAAGGGCGGTGAGGGTGACATCCCAAGTATCCTCGGATTCGACTAAAGCGTAGTCGCCAAAATGGTCGCCATCGGCTAATACATCCAAAACAACTTGCTCGTCATACTTGCCTGCGCCAATTTTATTGACTTTACCATGAGCAATCAGCAAGACTTGATCCGCTTGTTGACCTGCTCGGATGATGACATCTCCGGCAGCAAATTCTTGTTGCACAAATTGACTAGCCAAGGCGTTTAAGACCTCAGTATCTTCAAATCCCCGCAACAAAGGTAACTCAGTGAGTTCTTGAGGAATGACCTGTATTTGAGTCCCTGTATTGGTAAAGGTGACTCGTCCATCTCCAACCACATAGGTTAAGCGACGGTTAACCCGATAGGTACCACCCACTGCTTCTACCCAAGGCAGCAGTTTTAAGAGCCACCGTGAGGTAATTCCCTGCATCTGGGGTTGAGTTTTGGTGGTTGTTGCCAAATTACGCGCTGCTTGGGTCTGCAAACTCATTGGCAATTGCTCAATTTGATTTTGTATGGGAGTGTTTGCTGCATCAGTCATGATTAATCTCCATTGGTAATGTTTGTTGACAAGTTATTTGATCGCAATAGGGACTCAGATTGAGTTGAGTTAACCTTTCCTTCCTAAGAGCGATCCAATTTTGGTAGCTGAAGTCCCTAACCCTGTCGGACCACTCAGTAAGTTCTGCACCGCTGGCTGAATATTGGTTTGAGTTGTTTGCTGACCAACACTTGGTCTAATTTGGGTCGCCCCAGTGCCTAATCCTGTTGGACCATTGAGTAACCGCTTTTGTGTCGAGTTATTCCGCAATTCAAATTCCTTATAGCGGTCTACTGCCCTATGCCACTTAAGTACGCCGCACATCCACTGTTCGAGTTTCTTGACGTAACCGTACAGTTTCTCACGGGCACTGGTATCCAGGTCGAAATCATCACACAAGATAGGGAGTTCAGTCGCAACGATATGTTCAAACTGACAAGCACGAGAGGTCATCAGGTCGTTAACAATTGCGACAGCCTCGGGGATATCGCAGTTAAGGAAATTCTGAACCGCCAGCACACCGTTATTAATCTCGCCCTCAAATTCGATTTCTTTCTGGTAAGAAAAAACATCGTTCGTCAAACAGGCGAAGTCGGCGGCTGAATTATCAATTCCCTGCATGGTTCGGGTGGCGAAGATCTCTGATGGAATCTCGTCCCCTTGGGAAAGTCGAGACAGGCTCATGGTTAGATCGGAGCCAAAGGTCTTACGACGCATCTCCACATAGTCTATGGGGTCTGGAATGCGATTTTGAATCTGGTTCGCTAGTTCCCATAGCCAACTTTCTGTCATACTTTCGATCGCCTGACGAAACAGACGACGAGCATTAGCTGTCATCGGCCCAGCCGTCCGCGCCCAAATATCAGCTAAACCCCGTTCGACTGGATTGGTTGCTTCGGGAATGGAATCTCCATCAAGGGGCATAAACGCTGATAGCCGAGCGTTGAAAATTTTCGCTCCTGCCATGTTGCGGCTATAGCCATACAGTGCAGGGAAGTAGTCATCAGCATAGGTTCCCCAAACGAGCCAACAAGCTGTGATATTCAACTCAGGACTAGATCCATTGGGATGAATATACGCACCGCATAACGCTACGTCTGCCACATCGAATTTATGATCATCCCAGATGTAAATACCTGGCATCCCTGGCAATACGTCCAGCATCCCCATTTGACGCGCCCATTCCTTAGAATGCCGCCGAGCCTCTTCTAGATGAGGATTCAAGCTGGTGGAGAAGGGCATATAAAACTGCGGCAGTTTTACTGGTCCTACAGGCTGATAGGGGATATGGGTAAAGCTTTTGAACCGTTTTAGTCCCAAACTATCGTATAAAGCTCCCAGACGAGCCGCCGATGTGCCTAGTCCAGTGGGGCCACCTAAAAGCCAGCTGAGGGTCGAAGATTTGTCTGATGTTTGGTTCATGTAGCGGCTCGATCTCATGTGCCACTCATGACCTCCCGATTGCCAGTCTTGAAGTCCTTTGGCATATAGGACTACTTTTAGACGCTCATCAGGAGTCAGACTATATTCCTCGAACAACCAAGGAAGCTCAGTAACAAAGGTGTTCTCGAACTGTTGCACCCTTGATGTGAGTAAGTCGTTAGTTTGATTCGCCGCCTCTTGGGTACTCACATCGAGGAATCGTTCTAAAACCAGGATACAGTTAGCATTTTCCCCTTCTTCTTCCACTTCTCTTTGGTAAGAGAAGATGTCATTTCGCAGATGTACCCCGTCAGAAAAGGTATCTTTGAGAACACGCATTGGTCGAGTGGGCGCGATCGCAGCCGGAATTTCTGCCCCAACCGCGTGTTCCACTAGGTTAGCTGACCAAGGCGCTCCCCCCACCTTACGGCGCATCTCAATGTACTCAATGGGGTTAGCGACTCGATTTTGACTGATGTTGGCGAGTTCCCACTGAGATTCTTTGAGAAGATTGATGGTACTCTCAGAAAACCGGATTACCCAGTCTTGGGAGGCATTAGGGATGGTGCGGTCCCAGAGATCTACTAAACCGCGTTCTACGGCATTGGTGGGTTCTGGCTGCGTTTCTTGGGGCTGCACAGGCATAAATGCTGGCAGTCCATTAAGGTACTTCTTAGCCCCAGCCATATCTTGGCTACGCTTGTAAAGCTCAAGGAAGTGATCATCAAAGAAAAATACCCAAACATACCAGTCAGTTACCAGATTGAGCATGGGTTCATCGGCATCTGGATGGGTATAGGAACACAGCAAGGCATAGTCATGGGCATCAAACTTGCGCTCATCCCAAATTCCATAATCTTCTGATCCCTCTGCCCCACCCAAAATCCCCATTTCATAAGCCCAGGCTTTAGAATGTACCCGTGCCGCTTGCAGGTTTGGGTTCAGTCGTGCCGGCCAAGGCACATAAAAACTCGGCAACTCAAAAGGTTGCTTGCTTGAAGTCATTGTCCATTTAAACCTATCAGTGAAAAATGACAAATTGGACGAATAAATTTCAGTGCGATTCGCTTTTAGACAAGTTATTTTAAGAACACCACACTTTCGGCGTCTGCCTGCTAAAGCATCGCTACGATCATTGTCCTATTGGACTTTTGAGTCACCTTATTTTTGATCTTCGACCCTTGCAAATCAGTGCTTACTAGGGTTTGCCTCTAAATTCACCAGAGTTTATCTCTAAGGTAAGATGCATTCGAGTAAAACAATCTCATAGTGAAACAAAAAAAGCAATAGGTAGAGTAAAGCAGTTAAGCAGATAGTTAAATCAAAATTGAAGACATTAAGACAGTTAACTAAATCTCTTCTTTATTACGTAAAAACACATAAATTTGTAAAGAATTGACTATAAAAATACCTTCTTTTTCTGACTAATTCTTTTAAAATCAGACATACTGATTTTAATACTGAGTGACTAAAATATATCAATTTTTTCCGGGTGCGAGATGTGAGTTAAGCAGACAGTTAAGACAGTTAAGACAGTTAAGATAGTTAAGATAGTTAAGATAGTTATAAAACTTTACATAATTGGTTAGACTTAGAACTTAAGCATTGACAAAGTAGACAAAAAATGCATTTTTGAAAAAATGAAAGTGGTAGGCGATTGCACGGAGCACAGAGGTCAAGGGCGTATCGCTAATCACTAAAAGCCTTGGAAGACAGTAGGACTTACGCAAGCGTCACAATATAAGGTCAACTGGCACATATATTTCAAATTGAGGTAAATGCTCGTAAACATTGATTTATAAACGTTATAGCTAAAATATCTCCGTGTGACAATTTTAAGAAAAATGTCCCAGTTGCGTAAGTCCTGTGTCTTTAATTTTGAACTTTGAATTTTGAATTTTGAATTGTTATCTGGGGTAGGAACACTATGAGAACTACTACCATAGGACTTACGCATGAGTTACTAATGAACTTGACTGTGAGATTGCTTCCTTACGTCGCAACGGGTGCAACTACGTTATTGTTGCGTAAGTCCTGTACCAAACCATTAACTGATTCGTGTGACTTGAACACTTACCTCTATTCTTACTGGCAGAATCATGCGGATGCTGGATGTGTACTTTTGCCGGAGATTATGCCAGGGGTTTGTCGCATGATGGTGTCAATAGATTTTTGCTACCGAACCCAAGGATTTATTTGATAAAATCAAACTGCATATCAATGAAGAAAAAAAAGAAACCGTCTCTGGTACTAACGCTCTCGTTTGCAGGATTCTTAATTTGTGCAGGGAGTGGAGGGTACTGGCTGTTAACTCAGGGAAACTCATCATCTAAAGATTTACTACCAGGTGCGAATATCATTCCCCAAGATGCCCTATTTGCAGTATCTGTGAGCACAGATCCAGGACAATGGGACAAATTACGAGAGTTTGGCACAAAAGAAACTCAAAGCTTACTGGATAAAAATTTAGTGCAGTTGCGCGATCGCTTCTTAACTAGTAATGGTTACGACTTCCAAAAAGATATCAGTCCTTGGGTTGGCGATCAAGTCACAATCGCAGTTCTCGCCCCAAACGCCAGTAAACCAGTGTCAAAGCCGATTGCGACTGATGGAGAAGCAACGACTAATGAGCAGTCGATGGTTATGATTCTGCCAGTCAAAAATCCCGAAAAAGCAAGCAGCATTCTAGCACAACCCAAAGCCGCTAAAGGCGGTAAGTGGATTGACCGCACTTACGAGAATATTGTTATTAAAGAAACTGAAGGGCAAGTAGGAGAAAAATTTTCAACAGCCCTATTGGACAAACGTTTTCTCGTCATCACTGGTAATTCCAAAACCACAGAACGGGCAATTGACGCATATAAACGTCAACAATCCCTAGCGACAAGTCCGGGTTTTGCAGACAATGTGCCAAAAATTTATAATTACCAACCCTTTGGTCAATTCTATGTGAATGTGCCTTACTCTGCTAGAATAGCCGCTAAATCTCCAAACCGCCCTTTGCCTGCTGAAGTTTTGAGTCAACTTCAAAATAATCAAGGTATAGCAGGGACGATGACTTTGGAGTCACAAGGAATTCGCTTAAAGAGTGTTTCTTGGCTAAATCCGACCAGCCCGCGCGTGCTAACGGTGGAAAATAAAGCAGGAAACATGCAAAACCGCTTGCCCACAGAAACCTTAATGATGCTGTCTGGCGGAAACTTACAGCAGTTTTGGACTGATTATGCCTCAACTTCCCAAGCAAATCCCTCTGCACCAGTTATGCCAGAACAACTGCGAAATGGTGTCAAATCCCTCACAAATCTTGATTTAGAGCGAGATTTGCTCTCGTGGATGAGAGGAGAGTTTTCTGTCTCAGTGATTCCAAATACTCCCAAACAAGGTATAGCAGACGATTTTCGTGCTGCTTTGGTTTTCATGGTACAGGCAAGTGATCGCAGCCGTGGTGAAACCGCCCTCAAGCAGCTTGATGAAGTTATGAAAAATCAATACCAGTTCCAGATAAAATACACAACAGTTGATGGTAAACCTGTTGTCAACTGGCTCGGACCTTTTGGAACTTTGACAGCCAGTCATGGTTGGTTAAATGATGATGTCGCTTTCTTGGCGGTTGGTGGATCTGTCACTGATAAAATAGTTCCTAGACCAAATAACACCCTAGGCAGTAGTGGCTCATTCCAGGACACAGTTCCACGACAACCCAATCCTACAAATGGTCAGTTTTTCTTGGATGTAGAACATACGGCGAAAAATTTTCCTCTACCGGTTTTCTTGCCTGAACAACAAACTTTGTTACAAGCAACACGCTCAATAGGAGTGACAAGTGCTGTGAGTGATAGCCGCAGTACTCGCTACGACATTTTTGTATCACTTAAAAAAGCTGGAAAACCAGATCCTTTACCAAGTCCGGCAAATAAATGATGAATCATTGAAGAAGTAGTCAGAACTCAGAACTCAGAATCAAGATGAAGAAGTAGTAGTAGTAGAATTCAGCATCACTTCTGTTGGGGAATCAACCCCAACCGATTGTAGACAACGCGCTTGTGCTCTACTTGGATCCCCATCCCGCCATTCATCATTCATCATTTATAATTCCTACCTGCGTTAAAACAGATAGGATCGTAACAATCGAAATCTATAGCATATTGACTGGGGATAAAGTTAATTATGAATTTGGTTGGACTCCAGAATTGGCTAGACAATGCCTCATTTGCAGTTCTATTTGTGACAATGCTAGTTTATTGGGGCGGGGCGGCTTTTCCAAACTTGCCTACAACTGTTGTAGGTACGGCTGGAATGGCGATCGCTAATTTGTGCATAGCAACCTTACTAGGTGCAAGATGGCTAGAAGCTGGGTATTTTCCTCTGAGTAATTTGTATGAATCTTTATTCTTCTTAACTTGGGGAATAACCACTGTCCATCTGATTGCCGAAAATACAAGTCGCAGCCGCTTAGTAGGAGTTGTGACTGCACCTGTCGCTATGTGTATCACCGCTTTCGCTACCCTCACCCTACCATCGCAAATGCAAGTCGCAGAACCTTTAGTACCTGCGCTGAAATCTAATTGGCTGATGATGCATGTCAGCGTGATGATGTTGAGTTACTCAGCTTTGATGGTGGGTTCGTTAGTGGCGATCGCCTTCTTGATTGTCACCAGCGGTAAAGAAATCCAATTACAAGGCAGTTCTGTCGGTACTGGTGGATATCGTAGCAACGGCTATCGCTTGCATAAAGTAACTGATCTAAATGCTCAACCATCGACAGTTGCTGCTGAGAATAACGGAGTCGCTCGTATAGAAAGCAACAACAACGGCAAAACTGCTGTTTTAGATTTAGTCACCGTCACTCAGTCTCAAGCTGTCGCAACAGAACCCCTTTCACCCCAGCGTCTGAGCCTTGCCGAAACTCTAGACAACATCAGCTATCGTATTATTGGATTGGGATTTCCCCTGTTGACTATTGGCATCATTGCTGGTGCTGTTTGGGCTAACGAAGCTTGGGGGTCTTACTGGAGTTGGGATCCGAAGGAAACTTGGGCACTGATTACCTGGTTAGTTTTTGCTGCTTATCTTCACGCTCGCATCACTCGCGGTTGGCAAGGGCGTCGTCCTGCACTTTTAGCTGCGGGTGGCTTTGTTGTTGTTTGGATTTGCTACCTAGGGGTTAATTTGTTGGGTAAGGGTTTGCACTCATACGGTTGGTTTTTGTAATTACCTAACCTCCTCCCCCTCTTCACTTGCGAAGAGGGGGTAGTTAAACCACTGTTGAGAGGGAACATCAAATTTCAAAATGAGTCACTTTATAGCTTGATTGGGCAAAAGTCCTACAAGCTGATGGCGCTATCCTCCTGAAGGGAGCCACCCAAAGGGCGATCGCGTAGTGCCTCCTACTGCCCAACAAAACTTGGCTTGGTTGCCCTAAATCTCTGATTTGGGGAAGCGCTTCAATCACCTAACTTGCTTCCAGAAATCCCTTTACTGTCTCAACAGAAACGCTAACAACAGGGTGATTGAATATTGCTTTTAATGCCTCTGTGCCACCTGCTTTTAGGGCACTAAGGAGCCGCTGTTTGAGGCTCGGGTTATCATTGATGTGCTCTTTGATTACCTCAATTGCAACAGCTTCTTTTCTAGTTATAGGATTCTTAGCCAGTTCATTTAGCAATTCCTGAATCTCTGCCTTTAAATCTGACGATACATGAATTTCGCCACCTATTATTTCAGCAGAATTAGTTACATCCTTATCAATGATAATATCTACATTATTTTCTGTAGAACTTGTACTTTTTTCAGTACGGATTTTTCCACCTTCAACTTTAGAACCATTTACACCGCCGCCAATCTTAATAGATGCTCTATTTGTATTAGTCATGTTTTTGCCTCACTTGCAGACTGTATTTAAACTAAGAAAACACTATCTTTATTCATCCTCTTGGTTAGAAGATTGATCAGAGGAAGAATCCTGACTTTCTGAACTTTTGTCATCACCAGGTTCAGGAACTTGTTCAGTTTCAATACTGGCTCCCAAAATTTCACTGTTATTCACATCTCTACCAATATTAACTGAACCATCAATTAAATCGTTCCCAGCACTTTGGGAATTAGCTGTAGCATAGGTGTTTAATATGAATTGTGCGCCTTCCTTGGAAAGATTAGATATAACAGCAACAGCGGATTTATCACCATTTACTATACTTAAAAAAGAATTTTTATCAATTTGAATTTCACCATCTCCTTTGGGACTCCAGTCAATACAGTCAATAAAGCAACTTGTTTGATAAACTCTATTATTCTGAGCTTGTTTATCACTTTTATTTTGATGTTGAACTTCATTGATAACTATATTTAAATTTAGACCACCCCTTTGAGTTTGAAAGAATTTAGCACAGTTGAGATGACATTTATCTAAAGTGAGTAGTGTTAAATCTGCATATCTAAAATCTACTCCGGTTAAATTACTTTCAATCAAGCTACTATTTCTTAAAGTTGCATTAGAAAAATTAGCTTTAACTAAATCAGATTTTTCTATTCTAGTCTCTATCATTCTGGCACGATGGAGCCTGACTTCGTTAAGGTTACATTGATTGAAAATACTAAAACAAAGATTTGTATCAGAAATATCTGCTGATTTTAGTGTTTTGCCATTGAATGTTGTTCTAATAAATTCACAATTATAAAGTTTTGCTTTTAATAAGTAAGTAGCTTCAAAATCTGTATCTATAATTACGTTATTACTGAGATCTACATAATTCATTAATGCGTTATCAAACTTACAATTACTAATAGTTCCCTTTTTCTCGACTTTCCCTTGTGTGGGCAATACTGGTTTTGAGCCAATACGACAAGTAATTGATTCAGTTACGCTTGTATTTTGCTTCTGAGACTTATCAATTTGTACTCCTAAAGTAGTAAACCGAGATTTCGTAAATATCGTTTTATCAAAGGCACAATCATAGAATATACAATCTATTAAGTGCGATTCAGAGAAGTTTGTATTTTCTAAATTAGAGTCTTCAAATTTGCTATATATCCTAGTTTTCAAAAAACTACAATAACTTAAATCGCAATTTAAAAAACTAAGATATTCGTTATTCTCTAGTCTTGATTTATTGTAATTTAAGGTTCGGCTATTGTCAAAAACTGATTCTCTTAACCGTGCTTGCATAAACTCTACTTTAGATAATTGACAATTAGTAAAATTTGCAAACTCCATTGTAGAGTTTATGAATTGCACATGAGTAAATTTCGAGCCATTAAAACTAGCAAGACTTAGCTCCGAGTTGATAAACTTTACATTATAAAGCTGGCAGTTTTGGCAATTCAGTTTATAGAGATTACTAACTCCATCAAATTCAATATACGCTACTTTTATACCAGATTCGCTACATTTTTCCAGAAATATTCTTGGGTCATTATCGCCTAAGTCTGTTTGATTAACCTCAGCCTTAAAGGTTAGGGTAAGAAAACCTTTATTGATTTGTATTTTATCAGTACCTCTTAATGTGCCTATAGTTGGCAATGTGTCTACAGTAGAATTGAGAGAAACGCTAATTTCCGGATCGCTGTAATGATTAAACTCAAAACCATCTAGTTTTGACCAAGAGATATTCATGAAAAACCAGTATCTCGAAATCGGTATTGCTGGTAATGGCGTAGGAGGGACTACCAACACCTGAGGGTTATTGATATCTCCATAAACCATGACAGTACAAATGCAACCTTTATGCTCATAGCTTATATCGAATGCTTCAGGCAAGGAAATATTTCTCTCTCTGGGTCCAATAGCAAAACTTATTATCATAATTAATTAGCCTCCTCACCCGTTTTGCTGTTGATTGTATCTTTGATTCGCTCTAATACTCTTGACTGATTTCTCATAACTTCCTGAGCAGTAACTTTTAAAGTACAATATCCCCTAATTTGGTCATTAACTAATTTATTCTCAAAGTCACTCTCAGCTTGTTCGTCCCATTTTCCACCAATTTTTCTGTATTCTTCATCTCGGCAATAGACAATAACACCATAGTTTTCAAAATCTATGACTAAACACTGTGCTAATTCCTGTCTTGGTGCATAATTTCTTATATTATTAGGTACAGGTAACTCCTGTTGTTGTACCATTGTGCTCAATGAGCTTAAAAAGTTAACACCAACAGGAGATAACTCAGACTGTAGTTGTAAGTCTTGCCACGATGAATTAGATTTTGGCCATCTCAAGTAATATGTCGGTCTTTCTACAACTTTGCCATTACCATTTACGCTTGAAATGACTTCAAGTGAAGGGAACTTTAAATCTTTGATAGATTCGTCAAGACTAGCGAAATCTTCAAACATCTTTTTCCCCGGATAAATAAATTCTCTAATGAGTTTACTGACTTTATTAAAGTTAGTTTTTAGTTGACTGACTGAATCTGCATGACTTTTATAGGCGCTGATTTGTCGTTCTAGTTCTTGCCTTTTTTGTTCTAGTTGTTGTATTTTTTGAACCTGTTCTGCTTCTAGGAACTGAAGTTGCTTTAATTGCTCTTGGTCTTGTGTTTGTTGCTCTTCTAAATTTTGTTTTTCTACTTTTATCTCTTCTAGCTCTTTATTTTTCTGTTCAGCTTCTTTAACGGCTCCTTCATACTCTTCACTTAATCTAATTTGTTCCGCATTTTTGTAGAAAGGTCTAGGGTTAATACCATATATAATTATTATTTGTAATTCCTCACGAGCGGACATATATCTTCTATAAGCAGCAACTATACCTTTACTTAGATAAAAAGCAAATGTTGAAGAAATAGCTGCTAAAACAAAAGCTATAGCAGGAAGATACGGGTCTGCATACTTGGCATTTTGATTTCCTACTAATACTGCTTGGAATGTTATAAATACATCTCCTAATAAAATAAAAAATATTGGTGAAACTTTCCTACCAAATAAAGACATTTTTATTCTTTGCCCAAGAATCTCTGATTCATCTACTAGAGTAGTTATAGGTAAAGCAGCCGTTACAAGTAAACTGAGTACACCTTTAATTGGAAATATAAGTATCTTGTCGCTATCCGACAGAGCAAGCCTTTGTCCAAAGGAGTAGTCCAATATTGCAAACTGCCCAAAACCCAGACAGCATAAAACAATGAATAACATCAAAAATAGAATTCTGTGGCGAATTTGTTCTTGTTTATACCATGTTTCAAGTTGTTTACGGGATTTTGGACTTTCAATGTAATTTTGGTACTGTTCTTCAATCTCTTGTCTGTCTGGCTCATTTACAGTCATGTTTACTCCTTAATGAGATTGATAATTTTTGTTCTTCAATAAGCTATAACTGTTTTAAATCTTTGGGAATTTCGCAAGCAGGAGATTCAGGACTATCCAAATAAGTTTTTTTGTATTTTGCTTCTATCATTGATTCCAAATCATGCTCAAGAAGAACTCCGCCCATATCACTTATCTCTAAAAATTCTCTTGCTACTTCATTACTAACTTGTTTACCTTCATGAAAAGCCTCACTTGCATTTATCCTTCCTTTTTCTTTTTGTCTTAACAAAAATTTTAAAATTGGATATTGTCTGGAAAAATTGAAATAATTAATGGCTCCGACTTTTGATGTATCTTTATCCCGTACGTAACGTTCAAGAGTTATATTCACTCCAGCTTCTTTCATTTCAAGTGGTAGAGAAACCAAGAAAATAACACTTTTAATATTGGGATTACGAATTTGAAGGTTTCTCTCCATGCTCAAATACAGAACTTGTTCTTGTTGCTTATTATCATTAGACGGTTTCCAGGCAAGACAAGTATCTTTATTTGTATAAATAAAACCATTAGCATATTCATCTATACGACTAATATCAAAAATTTTATAGTTACTAGAAAATGTAACCAAAGTCGTAATTTTTGGTGTATAGTTTATGCTGGTTAATACTTTGTCTTGTTTTTCTGTTTTTATATTGACATTGACGGGTAATCTCAACACTAATTTATGAGGAGAGCAGCTTTGACTTCCAAATATGCGACTGTAGATAGAATCATTCAGTTGCACACTTTCCTTCTGAGCGTCTTGAGTTGTAAATTCACATTGATGCTTACAGGATGTCAGTGCTAAACTAGCCAGGATAATAGTTGCACTAATTCCTAATAATTGGTAGAAACTTTTCATTTACACCTGTATGATTCAACATATTTACAGCCATTTTCAGGTAAATAGACTACAGTCGTAGAGGCGCAATATCTTGCGTCCTTACAAGCGGTGTGGTTCATTTAGGTGAAAACTGCTGTAATTTGCAAAAGAAGTGCTATTTGTTTACTATTTTGGCTGTAAATAGTCTGTAGCGTGAGTTCACCATTGCTGATTTTGTAGATGGTTACAGTGTCCACTCATACTAAATGCGTATACTTATGCGGAATTTACTAACTTAACTACCAATTCTCTTCGCTGTATTCCAGATATTTACCAAACTTTGTTCTAAATTACTCTCACAATAACAGCTACTTAAGTACTATGAGTATCTATTGAAACCACATTTTACTCAATCTTTACCTTCTCTGACATCTTGCACCTTTCAATAAGGGTAGGGTGAGTACTGTCAGCCCTACGAAATAATAAGCCTTTTTCGCCTGCGATTTTCGCTTAGGAGGCGGCGGTACAAGATTATGAGTTCTCTAACTGTTTTTGTTTTTTCAATAAAAAAGCTAAGAATAACAAAAAGATGTGATAGAAATCACACTAAACTATAAAAACACGAGTAAGTGCCCGAATGGCGCTAACTCGTGTTTAGATTAAAGGGTAGCGATCGCTCAATACTGTTCAGTAGGATAAATCCTGCTTTTAGCTTTGATCGCCGACCAGAAGGTACGGGGTTTTCAGCATTTTTCTTATAAAGTCACTGAGATTGCGGTTACAATAAGTGGTATCATAATTTGGTTGCAAAAGCTGCTATGGAACGCGAAGCTGTAACAATCCGTTTTCCATCTGATCTACTTGCTAAAGCCAGAAGTCTCAAGGAAGGCAATGAATCTTTGAACGATTTAGTCATTGAAGCTGTAGAGCAGGAGGTGCGACGTCGGAGGGGTTGGGCAGCCCATCAACGGATTATTGCTCGCAGCGAGGCAGTTAAAGTGAAAACTGGTATACAATCAGCCTCTACAGAGTTGATCCGTAGCCTCAGAGAGAGCGAGGATCGATATGACTAGAGTCCTGTGCCTTGATACCAGCGTTTGGATACCTTACCTTGTACCAGAGACTTATCAGCTTCAAGCTAGAACCTTAGTCACAGAGGCATTAAGTCTTAACTTGCGCTTAGTGGCTCCAGCATTTACTTGGGCAGAGGTAGGATCTGTGCTGCGAAAGAAAACTCGAATGAAAGTGATCACAACAGAGGAAGCACAGGGTTTTTTTCAAGACTTCTGCGAACTTCCCATTGATTACATAGAAGAGGAAGTCATTCGGGTGAAAGCTTGGGAAATTGCAGAGCGATATGTACTACCTACGTTATATGATGCAGCATTTATAGCTTGCGCTGAAAGTGTTTCTGCCGAGTTTTGGACGGCGGATGTAACACTTGTCAGACAACTCACGCCTCGACCGATTTACCTAAGAGAACTTTCTTGAAATTTAGTGCAAAAACGCAAAGAATTCTTTGCGTTTTTGCGTTTTTGCGTTTTTGTAGAGACTAAACTTTCACATCCAATGTACGCACCAAAAATGCCCACTTATCTGCAATTTCCTCAATGATCTTTGCTGTAGGCTTACCAGCACCATGTCCCGCTTTTGTCTCAATTCTAATCAGTGCTGGCGCATCACCATTGTGAGCAGCTTGCAAAGCAGCAGCAAATTTGAAACTATGGGCAGGAACAACGCGATCGTCATGATCGGCTGTGGTAATCATTGTTGCTGGGTATGCTGTACCTGATTTAAGCTTGTGCAGTGGCGAATAAGCATAAAGTGTTTTGAAATCTTCTTGATTGTCTGGCGAGCCATATTCAGAAGTCCATGCCCAACCAATAGTAAATTTATGGAAGCGCAACATATCCATAACACCCACAGCAGGTAAAGCAGCACCGAATAAATCGGGACGTTGAGTTATGCAAGCACCAACAAGTAATCCGCCGTTACTTCCACCGCCAATTGCTAACTTAGCAGGCTTTGTATAACTGTTGGCAATCAGCCACTCAGCAGCAGCAATAAAGTCATCAAACACATTTTGCTTTTTCGACTTCATACCCGCCTGATGCCATTCTTCCCCATACTCACCGCCACCGCGTAAGTTAGCCAAAGCATACACACCACCCATTTCCATCCATACTAAATTACTGACAGAAAAGTTGGGGCTTAGAGAGACATTGAAACCACCATAACCATAGAGATATATAGGATTATTACCATCTAATTTAATCCCCTTTTTATAAGTAAGAAACATTGGCACTTTTGTACCATCATTGCTTTTATAAAAAACTTGTTTTGTCTCGTAATCTTCGGGGTTAAAAGCTACCTTTGGCTGACGGAAAAGTGTGCTCTTTCCGCTTACCATGTCGTAGCGATAGACGGTTCCTGGTGTGGTAAAGCTGGTGAAACTATAGAAAGTTTCGGTATCATGTCGCTTGCCATGAAAGCCACCGGCTGAACCGAGTCCTGGTAATTTAACCTCACGTATCAATTTGCCTTTTAGGTCAAAAATCTTAATTTGGCTATGAGCATCTTGAAGATAATCAGCAACAAACTGGTTATTAAGTATACTAACGCCTTCTAAAGTTTCTGTCGCTTGAGGGATGATTTCTTTCCAGTTTTCTCGTGCCGGATTTTTAGTATCAATAGCAATGACTCGTCCTCTTGGTGCGTTGAAATCAGTGCGGAAATAGAAGATAGAATCGTCATTATCGATCACACTGAAACTAGACTCAAACTCCTGAATCAGTTCTACAACTTTCGCTTTTGGGTTCGTCAAATCTTTGTAGAAAACTAAATTTCTAGGGTCACATCCTTGCCATACAGAAATAATAAGGTAACGTCCATCTTCTGTGACATCACCGTTAAATCCCCATTCTTTCTGGTCTAGACGATTGTAAATCAGTAAGTCTTCTGATTGAGGTGTTCCCAGTTTATGGTAGTAAAGCTTTTGGTAATAATTAACATCTTCTAATTTTGTTTTTTCCTTTGGCTCATCATAGCGACTGTAGAAAAACCCTTTACTATCATTTGTCCAGGATGCACCAGAGAATTTAATCCACTTCAAGTGGTCTTTGAGGTCAATACCTGTTTCAATATCCCTCACTTTCCATTCTTGCCAGTCAGAACCAGCAGTGGATAGACCGTATGCTAAAAAATTACCATCTTCACTAATAGTTGTTCCTGAAAGAGCAACAGTACCATCTTCTGAAAGTGTATTTGGGTCAAGTAAAACTTTTGGTTCAGCGTCGAGAGAAGTTAAGGTGTATAAAACAGACTGGTTTTGCAGTCCGTTATTTTTAAAGTAAAAGTAACGCTTACCCTCTTTGAAAGGAAGACTATATTTTTCGTAATCCCATAATTTGGTGAGACGCTGCTTAATTTTTTCTCTTGCAGGAATTTCCTGAAGATAGCCAAAAGTCACTTTATTTTGTGCTTCTACCCAAGCCTTTGTTTCTACTGAGTCAGGATTTTCTAAGGGACGATAAGGGTCTGCTACTGAAGTACCGTGGTAATCATCAACTTGATTGTTTTTGGGGCTAACTGGATAGCTCAAGTGTTTTTTTTCAGACATATTTCGGTGTGAAGAGGGTAGTTTTACATAGTGTAGGGGTTGGTTCTTAGTTATGCCATTTTGTATTGATGAATGCCAGTCAGTATAAGTTTTGGCAATTGCAATATCAGGAGCTAACAACCACCTACATATAATGATAGTTGTGAGTAAGATGAACAAAAATCGCTGTAGAGTTTTCATCAGTCAACAAGTTTTTCGCCTTTGAGCATCCGGGATGCGGCTTCTAGTAAGACTTCTTCAAGATATGGTTTGGTGAAATAACCGCTTGCACCCATTTGAATTGCCATTTGTCTGTGCTTTTGTGCACCCCGTGAGGTAAGCATAGCAATCGGCAAATGCTTGAGGTTAGGGTTTTTCTGGATGCGAGATAGCAACTCTAAGCCGTCGCAGCGAGGCATTTCAATGTCACAAAATACAATATCACAAGGTAGATCACAACGCAGTTTATCCCAGGCTTCTTGACCATCACGCGCCTGTTCTACACGATAACCTGCTTTACTAAATGTCAGTGATAACAATTCCCGTACTGTAATTGAGTCATCCACAATCAGCACTGTGGGGTTCATTTCCACAGCAGCCGTTTCTTGTATAGTAGGAGTCTGCTGCTGTTGGCAAAGACTGGCACTACGCTGTTTGGAGGTTCGTCCTTGGAAGATGTCAATAATTTCCATAACATCCGCAATAGGCATAATACGACCATCACCCAGGATCGTCGCACCAGCAACACCAATAGGTTTGGGCAACGGTCCTTCAAATTGCTTAATCACGATTTCTTGCTCGTTAAGCACTTGATCTACCTGTAGGGCAAGAAGGACATTTGCCGATCGCACGACAACAACACAAATCATATCGTCGTCCCGATGACCACCATAAATACTACCTCGACTCAGTTGACGATGAACAGTTAAAATTTCTTTGAGTTGTTGCAATGGCAGGAGTGTGTTACGCCAAGGAATGTATTTCTGCCCATCAGAATTTTGTTGGATATTTTTTACAGGAACATCTAAGGTATCTTCCACACCATCCATTGGGAAAGCAATGCGCGCTTTATCAGATATACAGCAAAGGGCTTTGCAAATACTCAGAGTCAGGGGTAGACAAATAGTGAAAGTTGTTCCCCCGCCGAGAGTGGAATGAATATTAATTTTCCCTCGCATTTCGCTCATTCTAGCGAGAACAACATCCAAACCGATACCACGACCTGCTAATTCATCTTCTTTTTCTTTGGTACTAAAACCTGGTTGGAACAGTAAATCGTAAACATGATGTCGAGATAAGCTTTTAGCTTGTTCTGGCGTTATTATGCCAATCTTAATGGCTTTTGCCTTCACCGCTTCTATGTCAATACCTGCGCCATCATCACTGATCGAAATGACAGTTTGATTACCTTGATGGAATGCGCGGACAGTTATAACTCCCACAGGTGGCTTACCAATCGCTTGTCGTATGTCTGGTGTTTCGATACCGTGGGCGATCGCATTGTTCAGTAAATGAGTCAGTGGGGTTTTAAGATGTTCCAGAATCACTTTGTCTATCAAGGTTTCTCGACCTTCGATAACGAGTTGCGCTTGTTTACCACACTTGATAGCGCTTTCGCGCACTCCTCGTTCTAAAGGAGTGGTGACTTCCGCAAATGGTTCCATTCGCGATCGCATTATCCCTTCTTGAAGCTGGTTAGTCACCTGTCGGAACTGTCGCGCGACTCCTTCGGTATCTTCTGTTACAAAATCAATATCACTGGCTGCCTCACGTACCCGCACAATCAGTTCAATCATTTCTTGCGACAGGGTATGAAAAGGACTAAACTGATCCATTTCCAATTTAGTCAAACCTCTGTCTATATCTTTATTGTAATCATCGCTGTGATGACTGCGGTTCGGGTTAACAGATGCATCTAATAGCGATCGTTCGTACAATTCCTGCATTCTCGCCCCGACATTACTCAACTGCTGCATTTGAAGCAGCAAGTTATCTAAAAACTGTCGCAGACGTTGTTGGTCTTGTTCCAACGTGTTGCGATTAACGACTAATTCTCCTACTAAATTACTCAGATCATCCAGATGCTTAACTGGAACTTTTATTAGTTGTTCAAATTTTGTCGTGCGATAGACAAAGGGACGAGGAGACAAATCTTTCTTGCCTCTATCTGATGTTACCTGGTTTGCTGCTACACCCAATAATTTTCCTTGAGCGGTTCTTTCTTCTGATCTGAGTTCTGCATTGACCTCTGATACTACTTCCTCGCTTAGTAACTCATCTAACTCAGTCAAGTTGCCATTCAAGAAGATATCAATTTCTTGAGTTAATTCATCTTCTGAATCAACTGCTTCTATTCTGAACAAATTTTCCTTGACATCAAGTGCTGAATCTAGCTGTAAAAAATTATCGCCATCCAAATCTGCTTCTGTGTTTATAATCTCTGGCTGTTGGTGTGAGCACTCAGAGTTCACCCTCAAATTAATATCTTGAAGTTCTTGTGTCAAAAAACCATTGTTAACTAACTCTTGCTTATTTTCAGCTTCTAAAGACAATATCGTAAATTCTGGAGCTAATTCTACAGCTTCTGGTTGTTGGGAAAACAAACTCAAATCTATCTGAGATACTATAGATGTACTTTGGGTACCTATAGTCGTGTCAATAGAAGATGATTCTTTGATATTTAATGTTAACTTTTGAAACCAATCATCGTCGCTTTCTGATAAAAACAACAAATCTAGTTGTTGTTCTTCCATGTTCAAATTAAGTTCCGAATCTTCAAACATCAAACTATCTAAGGTAGAAGTTTTGGACTGATTTACTACATCATAAAAAAAGTCTTCAGCAGCGGTAGCCAACAAAATTTCTTCTAACTCACTTGCTACATGCTGTTGATCGGGAGGAGAAAAATCGTCATTTTTTCCCTTTAATTCCAGTTCCCAAAACTTATTAATATTTTCTATTTCAATCTGCGAACTCTTGAGTTCATAAGAAGTTGATTTTTCCCCAGGCAAGCCTATTATATTATCTTCTGCTGTCTTAATAAATAGATCTTCTAAAGTTAAGATTTCGTCTTGATCTGATATTGTTTTTACATTAGTGAACAGAGGATAATCTCTTGCCTCTATTAGTTTTGCTTTTATCGATTGTAATGATAAATCATGAGAGCTACTTTCTTGTTTTTTGGAAAGATCGATATTGGCAATAGTCTCTGTTTGTCTTTGATTAATTTTTCCTGTGTATAATTGTTGATTTTCATCTAGTAAGAGTTCTAAGAGACTAGTCACTTTATCTTGTATTTTTTCCCCAGTACCAACAAACTGTTCTAATGGAGTTTTTACAATTTCTGCTATATCTTGTGGTGCAAGTTTTTTCTCAAAAGTTAACTCTTCAGTTAAGTGACTCGTTGTCTGATGATCGGATTCTAAATTGTCTTCTAATAAATCATCATAAAACAAAAGAGTATCTTCTTCTGTTTCTATTGCTTGCTGCTGAGTACTAATTGTGCTTTTATCAATTAATTTTTCAAGGACGTCATTAGTTTCTTCGGTGTTGCCATTGCTAACATCTCTTTTTAATTTATCCTCAGCGTTAATCTCTAAAATTTCTTCTTTGTCCCACATTTGGTCTTCTAAACTGTCACCTTCAAAAAAATCAGCCAGGAGATTTAAGTTAGATCTTCTGACTTCTTGTTCTTGGTTCTTCGTATCTGTTGTATGAGTTAAAGGAGGGTTATCATTGCTATTGAATTGCTCAGACAGTTCAGATAAACTAGTAATTCTGTCATGTTCAGCAATGTCCAAAAAGCTTGTATAAGTGGCATTACTTGTTGTTTGTGCTATTTCTTTACTATATTCCAAGTATAAAGTGCTAGAAGATATAACTGGTGGTAATTCTAATAGTTCTGTTGGGCTATCTGACTCACCTGCCAAAATCAGGGGTTTTTCTAACAATTCAGTTGTCTGTTCTACCCTGATGAGTGCCTGCAATTGCTGACTAATTGTTATTTCAGTTTCTTTACCTGCAATAACTAATTCTAAAGCTTGTTTAAGATCTGTAATAACGGTTTTAGCGAGAGTGAGATAGGTATTTTGTGGAAATGCGATCGCACTTCCTGCTGTTCGACACAAACTACACCAGTTAGACCAATTGAATTCTTCACCAAGTTCAGCTAACTCGTCACAACACTTATAAAGGCTTTGCCGTGTTTGCGGTGTTGCAGTTTGTTTAAACAGTTGCAACATTTCCCGTAATATCCGGATAACTTGACTTTGCACAGTTTGTAGGTTTTGCAAACTTTCACTTCTTTGTGGTAGAGTCTGTGGCAAAGTTGCAGGAGAAACTTTTGCTAAGATACTTATATTTTCTGTAAGTTTCTTGCGACTTTCTTCTACTAGTAAGTCCAAATGTTCTTGCAGCCATTTGAAGACCGGTTCAGTTTCTGACATTAGGGTCTGTGCCATTTCATCAGTAAGACCAGAAGGTTCGGTGCAACTTTCTAACAGCGCTTTTAAGGTATCAGATACACCAAGAAACAAAGATTCTAATTTTTGGTCAACTTGAATTGGATGCTGTTTGAGAACCTTAAAATAGTCTTCCAAACGGTGAGCCGTGTGTTGAATGCTACTCATACCAAGCATTGCTGCTCCTCCTTTAATGGAGTGAGCCGCCCGAAAAACTTCGTTAATCATTTCCGGGTTATCAAGGGTACTCTGGAGATTCAGCAAGCCCTTTTCTATCGTATCTAGGTGGTCTTTTGCTTCCTCAATGAAGTAACCCAAAATGCGCTGTTGTTGTTCTGGCAGCATAGTTTTTAATCATTAAGTCATTGGTCAACAGTCAAAAATCAATAGTTAATAGTCTATATTCAAAAGTCAAGACTTATACATTGAACTATAGACTATTAACTAGTTATCTTGTATTTTCAGAGATTTCGACTTGGAAACGTTCAACGGAGGTGATCAGCTCACCAGATACACTCACCAAACTATGTAAAGCACCAGATACTCGTTGTGCTTCTCGTGAAGTGTCTTGCGCTGTTAATTCTACAGATTGCATAACTTCAGCCACAGTACTGAAGGTTTCGGTCTGTTCAACAGTGTCCAAGGTAATCCCACGCACTAAAGCATCGATGCACTTGGCGACTTGAATAATTTTTTCTAGCGATCGCTTGGCTTCTTCTGCCAAGTTCGTACCTTTAATGACCTGTTGTATACCTTCCTCCATCGCAATCATCACAGAGCCTGTTTCGCTCTGAATTTGCATGACTATTTGTTCTATTTCTTTCAACGACTTAGCTGATTTATCTGCTAACTGGCGTACTTCATCCGCCACAATTGCAAAACCTCGTCCGGCAGTTCCAGCGCGTGCCGCTTCAATGCTAGCATTGAGTGCTAACAGATTCGTCCGAGAAGCAATTTGCGAAATCAACGCCACAATCTTGGAAATTTCTTGGCAAGACTCTGCCAGTCGCTTCACTTTTCGGGTTGTTTGCGCCACGGTTTCCCGAATTTCTAAAATCCCTGCCAAAGTATTCTCTACTGCTTGTCCACCTTGAAGAGCAATATCGCTAGCATCACGGGTAACAGCTTCTGCTTGCTGTGCTGCTTGTGCGACACGTTGGATTGAGTCAGTCATAACTTGTACAGAATTCAGCGTCACCGCCAATTCTTGCGCTTGTCGTAGGGCATCCCCAGATAAGGCCCTAGCAAAGGTTTCCGAATTGGTTGCCCCTCTGGTAACTTCGTGCGCAGCGACTTTCACCTGTTGTACCAGATCCCGCAGGTTTTGAATTGTGAAGTTAAAAGCATCAGCGATCGCTCCAAGTACGTCGGCAGTTACCTCAGCTTGCACTGTCAAATCTCCTCTGGCAGCTCCTTCTACATCGTCTAACAGGTGAATCACTTGGCGTTGCAGGTTTTCTCTAGCTTCCTCTTGTTCTTGAGCTTTACGTGTAGCTTCATTAGTAGTCGTTAATATAACACGAGTCATTTGGTTAAAGCCAGCTGCCAGTTGCCCAAGTTCGTCTTTTGAATACACGGTGGCTTGGACATTAAAGTTTCCTTGGCGCACAGCATCAAATTGGGCTTGTAGATCTTTAGCTGTGCGGTAAATTTGCCTCTGGGTGAGACTCCCCATAATACCTGCGCTAGCAAACCCAGCAATTCCAGATGCCAAAGTCATTACCCTACCTGTGTTTTGTACCAACTCCCGTTGTTCAACTGGCGACAACTTCGCATAAACAAAGCTGACTCCAGCAACAACCAGGGCAGAAACAACACCCACTGTACCAGCGACAATCCATTGTTTAGTTTGTAGAGGGGCATTTGCTAATGGAGCAAGAAAACCTTGCTTGACAGAGACTTGAGGTTTTCTGTTCCACAGATCAGCTCGGATAATGACTGGGACTTTTCGTTGCGAACCAGTACTCATAAACACCTCAGAATCACGAGCATCTTGGCTACTACGCAAAGCCCAATCGTCCCTTCCGGGCAGGAGAAAAGCTCCATCACCTTTGAGGGTGCTATCCCAAGTCAAATCGTAATTTTGCTGAGTGAGTGTAGTCTCTGCCTGAGTGGGTTGTGAAGTGTTTTTTTCCACAGATGTTGAAGATATCTGTGGTTCCTCAAAGAGAGAATTTTGTCTGAAGTTGAATCCCGGAATATTCCCTGAATCGTCAAATTGATCAAAGTCCTCTAAAGACTCTATTTTGTCAGCCTTAAAAGTATTTGTATTCTCTGCTTTCGCTTCTTGATGATTCACATTAGATAGTTGCCGTGCTTCTTGTTGAATAACATCAGAAAAGCTATCGCTAAAATTTTCTTTTGAATTGAACGTTGTATCAGATACGATACTATCGTCTGTTGATATATCAAATGGACTGCTAATAGGTAGCTCTTCCATGTCGTCTACAGCTTTTTGAAGTTCATTTAAGGAATTTAAATGAAAGCTGCTACTGTTAGTCTTAAAGTTTTGATTCTCTGCCGAATTTTCTAATTCTTGTTTCTTCACTGTTTGAGATTGAGAAGAATCAGGAAAATTATTGTCTTTTTTATCGTGTTTCTCAAAATCTTGAGCATCTAGCTTTTGTTGATATTCTTTTATATTGTCAAGACCATTGCGGGCAAGGCGAATAATTTCTTGGTCATCTGTAAACTTTAAAACTTTTTGGTATTCTATTTTTGCCACATCACACTGCTGCAAAACATAGTATATGTGACCCCGCAGCAAAGATATATTAGGGTCATATGGTAAATGTTGCACCAGTTGATCGATCAGAGTGGCTGCTTGTTTGTAGTTTCCTTGCACGTAAGCTTTATAAGCCTGAACATAGGTCTGCTCATACTCTTTTATACTCACTACCCTTTTGTGCCTCCATTTCATTCTGTCGCTTCATTAAACGACTGAAAAATCTGCGGTGCCCCAACTCGCTGCACTTAAATTGAAAATTCACTCAGGCGCTCATTGAAAAAAGATTCTTTATTTTGTAAGCGCACGCACGAATCAGGCATTGCAAGAGCGTGTCCCAAGGGGACTTACACATAGCATTTTCTCTGGGCATACGCGCTCTTCGTGTCTGTCCGCCCAAGCCAAGTGCCGTAGGCATAGGACATAGGACCTAAGCGAGTTGGGCTAACTGATTTTTTACCCAACCCATAGCGCACTTCGTAAAATTGCTTTGTGATCAAGCAGCCGTAAACACTGATTTTTTTTAGCCCCTAATATCCATTCTCCTTGTAAAAACAGAGCCATTGTATCTGGTACACTCCTCATAGATACCCTTAGCTGCTTTTTATCAAGCCAGTCCATACCGCCGATTTCTTCAACCGCTAAACCGACTATTATATCTTGCTGTTCTATAGCAATCACAGGAATCTGAGAACGATTGGTATTTAAGGTGGTTCCTTGTCCTAGAAATTGACCCAAATCAGCCACCCAAATCACTCGACCTCGTAGATTTAGAGCACCCAAAACCAAGGAAGAAGTATTAGGAATTGGGGTAATTCTATCAGGACTGAGTTCAATTACCTCCCGAATATCACTGGCTAGTAGTGCAAACTCCTGACGCAAGGGTTCACCCTGAGCGGAGCCGAAGGGAATATAAAATCTTAGACATAACTCTTTTTCTGGACTTTTTACTTCTAATTCAGAACGGGACTGCTCTTGTCCACTTCCTCCTAAAAAGTCCGCTTGAGTGATCATTTTGTGTTCATCCTTATCCTCGCAACAGCTGTTTGACTGTTCCAACCAACTCAGTTGGTTGGAAGGGTTTAGCTATATAGGCATCGGCTCCCTGTTTGATACCCCAGTAGCGATCAACTTCTTCACCTTTGGAAGAACATATCACTACCGGAAGATTTTGGGTTTTAGGATTAGACTTTAAGCGACGACAAACTTCATACCCATTCATCCGAGGCATGACTATATCCAAAACGACTAAATCGGGACAAGCAGTTTGAATTGCCTCCAATGCTTCTACTCCATCACTCGCATGGGTTACTGTTAAACCACTCGCTTTTAATAGGTCTGTAATCATCTCCCTCTGTGTAACACTGTCTTCCACTATCAGAACTGTACTCATATGACGCCCATATACCTCCTGATGTAGACGTTTCTGCTTAGAACACTTGCTGATTTCCCTAACCGTCTTTACTGTATAAAATAATTCTATCCCAACCTGTCAAGAGTACCCTATCCGAATCAAAATGCTATCTCAGTTATAAAAAAGTTAGCAATTATACGGCTGTAAAACACAAAAGTTCAGTACACAATAGAAATAGGTGACAAATTATAACAGGTATTTGTTGTGTGTTCATACAGTATAGACGTAACATGACATGTGTGTATGTGATTCAAACGATAATCGCTATCTTGGATACAAGTGATTAATCATACAAAAATGATGGACGATAAAATTGAAATATTTCAGCCGTGGGATAAAAATAAAAAAAATCGCACAGCCTGCCATTTGGCATACAAAGTAGCGTATCCTTCACGCATAGAACATACCCGAAGGGTGAGACAACCTGCTGCACAAACGTAGGTGCAGGTAACTGCCTCTGGTGTTGGGTTTAACTGATTATAGTAAATTTTATGACCTCTTTTTACTTATATACGTAGATAATTGTTCACTGATTTTAGGAGTCTTAAGTACACAAAAGGAATAACAGTGTGCTGTATTTAGCAGAAGTACAAAAGCAGAAAGGCGGTTTACTTGGTGGTGGCAAAACTGAACTAAAACTATTGGCTTGTCAACGAACTGACCAAAGTTGGAGTACAGTTTCTGAAGAAGTGGTTCCTGCTGAGGAAGCTAGCAAATTAAGTGATGGAGTCCTCGTATTGGTTGAAATCAATCCCAAGCGTAAAGTACAACGGATTCAAGAGGCGGGACGTCCGATCGTAAATATTTTGCAGAATTTTTCCCGTCAGGTGGAAAAATGTAAGCTTAGAGAAGAAGAAATTAACCAGTGGAAGCAGTCTCTGACGTTTCAAGCCCAAGAGTTAAATCGGCGTGAAATGGATATGGAAGAGCGTTTGGAACAACTGCAACAAATGGAGGATAAATTTCAGCGCTTGGAGGCGCAACAACAACAACTAGAAGCTTCCCGCCAGGAAATTGAAAAGTTGCAAACGGAGATTTCGTGCAACCGTAAAGAACTCGAAGGAGCATGGGAGCACTTGCGGGGTGAGCAACGTCGCTTGGAAGAGTACAAAACACAGTGTTCGTACTCTGCTGTGTTGGATAGTCAGCAAAGTCCAGCACTAAACGAGTTACTTGCTCAAGTGTCTACTAGCCTTGCTTTTACACAAACAGTACGCGAATATCTCAATCATGCCCTGAAAGTGCTCGAAAGGCAGCAGGAAGTTTTAACAAAGAACTCAGGAGTCAGTTGTCAGAACTCAGAAATGTTGAAATAAGCACAGAAAAAAATAATCGAGCATTCAGTACGACTGGCTCTTGAGTCGAGGAGTCTGATTCCCCATTCGTCTGAATGCGAGCCAGAAAGTTATATTCATAACTGTTTGAAGTAAATCCACTCACCTTCAACTTGGGCGATCGCACCTCCAGGAAATGGATCAGTCTCCGAACGGTTTGGTGCATTGATTAAAGCAATTAGTTTTTCAATTTGCTCGAAACTAGAAGCACTCTGAATTATTTCTTGTAATACCTGACGCATGACGCGACGCTGTAGCGCCAGTGGCGCTTTCTGTAATACGCCACGGTTCAGCTTTATTGAATATGCCTCATCTGGCGATATCACCATCGCCTCTTGTCGCAACTCTACGGCAGCTTGTTCTAAATATTCTACTTCTGCTTGCAAAATTTCAGCAGTTTGGGCAAGAACTGATTCAACTTTAGGGTTGAAATTTTCTTGCAAATATGGTATTACATTTTGACGGATGCGATTACGGGCAAACTTCAAATCTTGATTTGTTGAATCTTCCCAAACAGGTAGCTGAAAGTCTTGGCAAAATTGCCCAGTTTGCATACGAGTTATTTCTAACAGTGGGCGTATAAGCACGATGCCATTATCCAGCAGTCGTTGCCATGTTAATGCTTGCAAGCCATCAGCACCTGTACCGCGAATTAAGTTGTAAAGTAGAGTTTCAGCGCGATCGCTAGCTGTGTGACCTGTAACAATGCAATGAAATTGGTTTTCCTGGGCGATCGCACTAAAAACTTGATACCGCCAGTTACGTGCAGCAGCTTCGCTTTTTAAAGGTTCGTCAGCTGTTCGTATATAAAATGAAACACCCCAATTTTTTGCCAAGTTTTCTACATGCTTAGCATTTGCTTGGGAGTCGGAACGCCAGCAATGGTCGCAGTGGACAATACTTAGATACCATCCCCATTTTTTTTGTAAATCTAACAGTATTTTGATCAGACACAGGGAATCTTGTCCACCTGAAACTGCAACTAATAGTCGTTGGTTGCGCTCAAAGAGGTGACGAGAGCGGATCGTGCGGTGTAATTTTGCATGGACAGGAGTCCAAGGAGTGCGATCTGCCAATGGATGCAAGCTTCGCTTATCGCTCATTCAGCAATTTAAAGTTCAAAGGAGTGAAACAAAGGGAAAATGATAACTGGTCACTGTTAACCCTTCGGGTATCTCCTGCGGAGACGCTACTTTGTAAGTCCCAAAGGGACACGCTTACGCGTTCGCTCTTAGCGTGCGCTTGCGCTTACGCCCTTGGCGTGCGCTTTGCGCTTACGCAGTCGCCTAGGTCGGGAAAACGCCAGGTGCTACAACGGGGCGGCACGTTTTGGGGGGAAGCTTCCCCCCAAAAGCTGCCTTGGGAACCCTAACGCCAGATCCCTACGGAGGGAAACCCTCCTGCAGGACTGGCTCCGCAACGCACTGGCTCCCCTCCTGCAGCGCTGGCTCACTGATAACTGATTCAGTCATGGGAGTGACAAACAACTGTCATTGATCCGTCATATTGGCTTGTTAGAGTTATCTCAAGGAAAAATTAAGTTTGCTCCTATCACCACAATTTGTGCTCTCTTGTATGGTAGATAGCAAAGGAGCATTTTTATAGCATATATTTATTCACACCACGCCGTTTATTTTTTCTGTGACCTGTCATGCCTTTTTTCCCCAAACTGCGTCCATTCATTTTGATAGTCTTTTTTATAAGCTTCCTCTTAAGTGGAGTGCTCTCAGGAGGCTATTTTAGCAATGCTGCAACACCAAGTGCAGTCACACCTGTGTCTAATGTTGCCCTCACTCAGGGGGTACGTAAAACGGTATTGAAAAATGGTTTAACAGTCTTAACTAAGGAAGTCCACACCGCACCTGTGGTGAGTGTGCAGGTTTGGTATCGAGTTGGTTCGCGCAACGAGAAAGCAGGAGAGAGTGGCATATCTCACCAGCTAGAGCATTTGATGTTCAAAGGAACCACAGATCGTCCAGTACAATTTGGTCGGCTGTTTAGTGCTTTGGGAAGTCAGTCCAATGCTTTTACGAGTTATGACGAGACAGCTTATTTTGGCACAGTGCAACGCGACAAATTAGAAGCCCTAGTCACCTTAGAAGCTGATCGCATGGAAAGCGCTTTAATTGGGGCTGAACAACTGACAAGTGAAAAGCGCGTCGTCATCTCGGAATTACAAGGATACGAAAATTCTCCAAGCTATCGCCTTAATCGGGCTGTGATGCGAGCAGCTTTCCCGAAACGGGCTTATGGTTTACCCGTAGGAGGTACAAAAGCTGATGTACAGCAATTCACAGTGGAGCAGGTACGGAACTACTACAAAACCTACTACAGCCCTGACAATGCCACTCTAGTTATTACGGGAGATTTTGCCACAGAACCTGTGCTGAAAACTGTCCAAAAAACTTTTGGGAAGTTACCAAATCGGGGGAAACAAGACAGCCAAACTAAGGAAAATTCTTCAAAATCACCTTCTTCTACCTCTACTCCTAAAAAAACACCCCCTCCCTCCTCTTCTTCTAGCTCTACTTCTAAAAAATCACCTATCGTCTTAAAAGAACCAGGAAGCGCTGCATTATTGCAAGTCGTTTATCCTCTACCAAATGTTAATCATCCAGACGTACCAGCAATTGATCTGATGGATGTGATTCTCACGGGCGGACGTAGCTCACAGCTTTACCAAACCTTGGTAGAATCAGGCTTGGCAAGCTCGGTGGGTGCAAGTCCTTCAGAACTCATCGAACCAGGTTGGTACGAAATTAATGTCACAGCTGCTGCAGGTCAACCCCCATCAAAAATTGCTCAGGTGTTGCAACAGTCCTTGGCTCAACTGCAACAAAAACAAGTTACCACAGAAGAATTGAACCGAGCAAAGACGCAACTCCAAGCTTCCTTTGTACTTAGTAACCAAGATATCACCTCTCAGGCGACACAGCTAGGATATAACCAAACTGTCGCTGGGGATTATCGTTATGTTGAGGGATATCTTAAAGCAATTGCCAAACTCACAGCAGCAGATATACAGCGAGTAGCGAAAACTTACCTCAATCCTGCTAAACAAACTATCGGCTTCTTTGAACCCACTCTACCAGGTGGTAAGCCAGGGAGTTCCAGTGGTGCTTCTAGTCGCACTGTAGAAAACTTCAGCCCTGGTAAGCCAGTTGATCCAGCAGAACTTGCTAAATACCTCCCTCCTGCAACATCAGCCACTGCTTCGACTCAACAACCGTTACCACAGCAATTCACACTCAAAAATGGCTTGCGCGTTTTGCTGCTACCTGATCACAGTGTCCCCACTGTGAATCTCAGTGGACAAATTGATGCTGGTGCTGAATTTGATACTAATCAGAAAGCAGGTTTAGCAAGTTTGGTTGCAACCAATTTAATGAATGGAACTCAAACCAAAAATGCTCTAACTCTAGCAAAAACCCTGGAAGATAAGGGAGTCAGCTTGGGATTCGCTGCTAGTCGTGAAGGAGTTGGTATTGGTGGAAATGGGTTGTCTGCTAATATGCCGATATTAATTCAAACTCTGGCAGATGTAGTACAAAATGCTACCTTCCCAGATAAGCAACTAGAACTTACTCGTCAGCGGGCTTTGATAAGTCTGAAAGTACAACTCGATGATCCTCGCGGATTGGGACGACGGGTATTCCAACAAGCAATTTACCCTGAAAATCATCCCTTTCATAGCTTTCCTACAGAAGAAAGCTTAAAGAGCGTAACTCGTGCTGATGTGCTTCGCTTTTACCAGGAACACTATCGCCCAGATACGACAACGATCGCCCTTGTTGGTGACTTTGACCCTAACCAAGTGAAAGCACAATTCAATAAAGCTTTCGATAAATGGCAAGTTCAGAGTAAGCCACCGACTCTTAATTTACCTGCGGTGTCCTTACCGCAAACAATGAAACAGTTGAGTTCAGTGATTCCCGGTAAGACGGAAGCTGTTACCTACATAGGTTACAATGGTATTGCACGCAAAGATTCTCGTTACTATTCTGCTTTGGTACTCAATCAAATTTTGGGCGGCGATACCTTATCTAGTCGCTTGGGTACAGAGGTGCGCGATCGCCAAGGTTTAACCTACGGTATCTACAGTGGCTTTTCTACAGGTATCAATCCTGGTCCATTCTTAATTCAGATGCAGACCGCTCCAGGAGATGCTCAGAAGGCTATTACCAGCACTCTGGCTTTACTTAAGCAGTTGCGAGACCAAGGAATCACCCAAGGTGAATTGAATACAGCCAAACGCTCAATCACCAATAGCTACCCTGTAGAATTAGCTAATCCTAGTAGCGTAGCGAGCATGATTTTAGATAATGCCGTTTATGGTCTTTCTCAAACAGAAATCCGAGAATTTCCTAAACGAATTCAAGCAGTGACTCCGGTTCAGGTGCAACAGACAATACAAGAACTTATTCATCCAGATAAGCTGGTGATTGTCACGGCTGGACCTGGAGCTTAGGTCAAGTATGTAAGGATAAATATTCAGCAACCCAGTGTCTGAAGACACTGGGTTGCTGATTAACGACTGGTCAAATTTAAAACGAGCGCGGCAGGGTTCGAACCTGCGACCAACGGATTAGAAATCCGTGGCTCTATCCACTGAGCTACGCGCCCAATCAAAATAACTGCCTCGTTGGACAGTCACTTTATACATTATATCTATAAACCTAAGCAAAAGGCAATCTAAAATTATTGCAGATTTCACCTCGGCGAAGCTAAGATCCAAGTCGTCGCAAAAGTGAGTCAATGAACAAACACTAGAAACAAAGCAAATGGCATATTGGTTAGTCATAGGCGTGATCGCAGTACCAGTTTTAGGTTGAAACTGACTGGTTCAGTTTTATCAAATCTGTCTTTTGAAGTATTATTCAGCCAAAAAGCTGCTAAAAAAGTGCATTTCTACAGTAAAGTTCTATGAGTAGCGCTAACACCGAGTTACACCATCTCAAAACTATGTTCTCCACTCAAGGCATTGTCTGGGCTATCCTAAGTTAGAGTCTGCTAGCACTTCTACAATTTATGGTGTTTAGTAGTATAATGTCATATTCACTCTTGCTCCGAAAGCCTGCTGAGTGCAATGTTATTGGAACATATATTTTTGAAGCAATAGCTGATCTGGCTGCTGGTGTCTTATGCTTAAGAAATTGGCGCAGTCCACAAATACAAGAGTGGTGATAGTGTTTAGTTAGTCATCAGTATCGTTATGTTTTTATATTTCCTTGGAAAGATATTTGTCAGTTGTACAGAAATAGTCTTGCAAGAAAAACTTATCGTTTCCCTTGCGGTTCTGTTTTTTGTGAGCACTGATTTTTTCCTGGGGTTGGGCATGATGCGCTTTAAATGGGCCACAAGTTGGGTTCGTAACTATCAAAATAGAGAGATATTTAGAGGTATTTTGGGCGTGAAGTGGAGTTTTATTTGGCATGGGCGCTGTTGGAGGAATACGACGCATAATTTATCCGTTCGCGACGTGTCAGTGGAAGAAAAACAGTTTAGAAATTTGTGGTGTCTACCGTGAGAAAACTAACAGAACCAGATAAACACGAAATTCTCAAATTATACCGCGAAACTGCCGAAACAACCTCAACTTTGGCAGAACGCTATGACGTGAGTAACTCGACAATTAGCCGCTTACTCAAAAGTACTCTGCCAGAAGATGAGTATGAATACCTTGTGTCTTTAAAGCGTGCTGCAAGAACCCCTGAAGGAAGGGCACAAGTTAGCTACGACAATCTGCCGGCTTTTAGCAACCAGTCACAGGAAGACGAGAAACAAGAGCAAAAAGCTTTAGAGCCTGAAGTTTCGCAAACTGTCGTTGAGATTGCGCCCCTGCAAGTTCCCCAGACGCCTAAGTCGTCAGAGTCTCCTGCAGCAGCAGTTGTCTTACCGCAAGAAGAACCTGTCGTTGCACAAAACTTGCAGCTTGTGGAAGTTGATGAGCCAACTCATGCTAGCAGACGAGTGAAGCGGCGCTCCTCAGCCGAGACAAAACCAATTTTACCAGTCCGAGCTAAGCAATATGAGCAACCATATGAGCAACCAGTTGCCGAGCAATTGGAACTTCTAGAACAAAAACCCCGAGAAATAAAACCTCCAGAAATAAAACCTCCAGAAATAAAACCTCTAGAAATAAAACCTCTAGAAATCACCACCATTCCTAGTCCGCTTTTGGAAGATACACGTCCAGAGGCTAATGTGATAGCGGAAATGTTTGGCGAAGATTTGCTAGACGAGTCAGATGATTTGGAGGATTTGGATGATGATGATGATGAGGAATATGACGACGAAGACTTTGAACCAGCTCAACCTTTAGTCACAAGACCAAGATCGGGTGAAGCCTTAGTAAGAGTCTTACCATTGTCATCAGCGGCTTTGCCCAAAACTTGCTATTTAGTTATAGATCGTTCCTCAGAATTAATCACTCGTCCACTGCGGGAATTTGGCGACTTGGGACAAATTCCTAGCCTGGAAACTCAACAAAGAACGCTACCAGTATTCGATAACCATCGAGTCGCAAAGCGCTTCTCAACCAAGCGCGATCGCGTGATTAAAATTCCTGATACTAAAATGCTGCACAAGGCTCGTTATCATCTAGAAGCAAAAGGAATCACTCGACTGTTAATAGATGGTCAAGTCTACTCCTTGTCTAATGTTTAATCATTAGCTTGATTTCAAAACAAGCCTCCCACTTTATTCAAAAGTGTTGTACAGCACAGTAGAGACAGATACACACACAATAAGTAATTTCTCTGTTGTTTGTTCGCACGGTTTGGTTCCATATTCAGGGGAACCCAACGCCAGTCGCTATCCTACAACAAACCTTCTGGTGGGCGTCTAAGCCTGTGAAACTCTCCCGACGACGGCGCTGGTTCCCCAAAACACTCACTGCCTTGTGCATCTGCGGTTTTAAGTAGCCCCAAATCTAATGTGCCAGTTTTTTAAAAGAGAGGTTACTAAACTCATCAAATAATGGCTATAATTCATTGCTATATAATTGAATAATGCTATCTTAATATTACGCACACTAAGTTTTATGAAAAATGGTCTATAAACCCAACAAGTCTCAAGATTTGGAGTCATGGCAGCAAGTCCGTGCACCATACGGTTTAGGTTACCGGATTAAAATTCTCTCACAACTGTTAAGTCGGAAGTTGACTGAGCGGTTGGAGCCGTTTGGACTAACTCCCTTCCACTGGGTAGTGCTTTGCTGTTTATGGGAGGAAGACGGTTTACCAACTTCTAGTATTGGAGACAAACTGCAACAGGTGGGAGGTACGTTAACTGGCGTATTAGACAGAATGGAAGAAAGAGGTTTGATTCGCCGAGAACGTGACTGTCGCGATCGCCGAATCTGGCGTATTTGGCTAACAGATGCAGGCAGAGAACTCGAAACAGTCTTACCAGCTATTGCGGTAGAAATTCGCGAGCAAGCTATGTACGGTATTTCTTACGCTGAGCGAGAACAGTTTTCCCAACTTATGAATCAGGCAATCGAGAATTTATCCTAGAATCAATCATCCATTTGGGTGAGGTGCTTTCTTGGTTGTTTTCTCTATAATATTACGTATTCTAAATAAACATCTATTAAATAAATCTGCCTAAATATTTAGTGCTCTAAATATTACACTGGGTAAAAACGATACTGGAGCTTAACTATCATGGAACGCACAAACAACATCAACTCCAACGGACGTAACAAACACAAAACTGCAGTTCTGGAGAAAGAACTCGTTAAAGACACAGAAACTTTGGAAGCTTTAACATCAGAAAATTTTACAAATAAAACTTTACCAGCACAAACAACTCCAGAAGCTGATGTGCATACTCAGGCTGAGACTGAGAACAAGCAAGTCAAACCCCAACCGCCGGAAACACCAAAGAAGAAAAAACCGATAGGTTTGATTTTGACAGCATTGGGTGTGGGTGCTGTAGTTGGTGGAGGTTTTGGTTATCACTGGTGGCAGTATGCTTCCACTCACCAAGAGACAGACAACGCTCAAGTTGCCGGACACTTACACCAAGTCAGTACTCGCATTCCCGGAACCATAAGTCAAGTCTTGGTGAATGATAACCAGGAGGTACAACCAGGACAATTGCTGGTAAAACTTGATCCACGGGATTATCAAAGCAAAGTGCAACAAGCTGATGCGGCGCTACAAAATGCTCGTCGTCAGGCGCAAGCAGCACAAGCAAATATTAACTTAGCCTCAAAAACAACGAATGCAAAGACAGTTCAAGCACAGGGAGATGTTAGCGGTGCTGTTGCAGCGATTTCCACAGCGCAAGCCGCCGTACAGGAAGCACAAGCTGGGATTCCCGCAGCACAAGCTGAGGTAAAACAGGCAGAAGCAGGAATTCCCGCAGCACAAGCCGAAGTTGCCCAAGCAAACGCCAATTTGCAAAAAGCGCAAGCTGATTACAACCGTTACAACACCTTGTCTCAACAAGGAGCAATTCCCCGTCAGCAATTAGATACTGCTAAGTCAGCGTATGATGTGGCTGTTGCCCAAAAGGATGCTGCGATTCAAGGAGTTAACCAAGCGCAAGCACGATTAGCCTCCGCCAGAGTTGGCGTCGCAAAAGCACAATCGCAACTAGCGCAAGCACAAGAAGGAGTAGTGAGTGCTCAAGCAAAACTAGCAGCATCCAAAGGTGGACTGCAACAAGCGACTGCAGGTGGAGAACAAACAACAGTCAACCGCAACCAGTATGAAGCAGCCAAAGCAGCCATAGCTCAAGCAGACGCATCCTTGAAAGACGCCCAGTTGCAGTTATCCTACACCAACATTACTGCTCCTGCAGCCGGACGGGTAGGGCGCAAAACGGTGGAAGTTGGCAACCGGGTACAAGCAGGAACACCTTTAATGGCGATCGTCAATGACGAATCTTGGATTGTTGCCAACTTTAAAGAAACTCAGTTGGAAAACATGAAGCCAGGAGAGGAAGTGGAGATTAAAGTTGATGCTTTACCCCATCATCCCTTTAAGGGTCGCGTTGATAGTATTTCGCCAGCTTCCGGCGCACAGTTTGCTCTTTTACCACCAGATAACGCCACAGGAAACTTTACGAAAATTGTGCAACGTGTTCCTGTCAAAATTGTTTTCGATAAACAAAGCATCAAAGGTTATGAATCACGGGTTACACCGGGAATGTCAGCAGAAATCAGTGTAAAAGTCAAGTAGGACGAGAGGATAGGGTACAAGGAAAAATTTGTTCCTAAAACCTCTTCCAAAAGCAATGGTATTCTTTTCCACCTGTAGAGAGGGGTTAGGTATAGTGTCAAATGATATCTATGAAAGGATATTTAATTTGTATAAAGTAACCCTTGAATGAACGCACAAACAACTAGAAAAAGTCCACTGTTACCAGCATTTAGGTCAAGAAACTACCGTTTGTTTTTTGCTGGACAAGGCATTTCCCTTATTGGCTCGTGGATGACGCAACTTGCCACGATTTGGTTAGTTTATCACCTAACCAACAACCCATTTATGTTGGGGGTTGTTGGATTTACCAGTCAAATTCCCAACTTTTTTTTGACTCCCTTAGGTGGGGTATTTGTGGATCGTTTTTCCCGTCATCGTATTCTTATTGGCACGCAAATAATAGCGATGATTCAGTCGTTGGCGCTAGCAGTACTGACTTTTACAGGCATGATTGATATTTGGCACATTATCGCCTTAAGTTTACTGCAAGGATTTAATAATGCCTTTGATGGACCAGCAAGACAAGCATTTGTAATAGAGTTAGTGGAACGCAGAGACGATGTAGCAAATGTCATAGCTATCAACTCAACAATGTTTAATGGTGCGCGCTTGATTGGACCTGCAATTGGTGGTTTACTTATTGCCAGAGTCGGCGCAGGTTACTGTTTTTTAATTGATGGTTTAAGCTACATTGCTGTGATTATCGCTTTGTTAGCGATGAAAATTAAGCCTTGGAAAACTACAGTTACTAATGGCAATCCTTTGCAAAATTTGAAAGAAGGGTTTGTGTATGCCTTTAGTTTTCCACCAATTCGAGCAATATTATTATTAATAGCTTTTTTCAGCTTTTTCGGAATGCAATACACCGTTATTGCTCCGATTTTTGCAGAAGAAATCCTCAAAGGTAGTGCAGAAACTCTAGGATTTTTGATGGCTGCGTCGGGAGTCGGAGCATTAGCAAGTGGTATTCATTTAGCGACGCGACAAACAGTTATGGGACTTGGTAAACTGATTGTCTCGGGTCTAGCAATTGCAGGAATTGCTTTGATTGCTTTTTCCTTGTCGCGCTTGCTTCCACTTTCTTTACTGGCAATGTTGTTTGTTGGTTTAGGAGTAATTTTCGTCATTGCCGGTAGTAACACAGTTTTACAAACTATTCTTGAAGAGGAAAAGCGCGGACGGATCCTGAGCTTATACACAATGTCATTTTTAGGAATAATACCCTTTGGGAATTTAGTGGCAGGTGCATTAGCCCATCAAATCGGCGCTCCTTACACTTTAATAATTGATGGTATTGCTTGTATTTTCGCGTCTATCTATTTTGCCAAACAGTTGCCTGAGTTAAGAAAAATGGTACTCGCAATTTATGAGCGAAAGGGTATATTAGCAACTGCGAAACGTTAAAAAATGAAAGGCATGATAAAAGAATTTAGAGTAATACGAATTCTTGGTATCTCAGGTAGCCTTCGGACTGCCTCATCAAACACAGTTCTGCTTCGCGCTGCGACTAGCTTGGCACCAGAGGGGGTTGATATTAACGTGTATGGGGATCTCGGCGATCTGCCGCACTTCAATCCTGATCTTGAGGGTTCTGAACCGCCTTCAGTGATTGACTTTCGTGCCCGACTACATATGTCTGACGGCATATTGATCTCGAGTCCAGAGTACGCTCATGGTGTGCCGGGCGTGTTGAAGAATGCACTCGACTGGGTAGTCGGCAGCGGAGAACTAGTGGGCAAGCCCGTCGCACTGCTCAATGCGTCACCACGAGCGACACATGCACAGGCTTCTCTAAGGGAAACGCTCACGACAATGGATGCGCGCATTGTACCGAAGCGTCACTGACTGTTCCACTCCCTACTAATAAGATCGATCAGATTGGCATCGTTTCGCATTCGGAAATATCGAGCGTGCTGCACGCAGCCATCGTGGCGTTCGCATACGCGATCAAGACATTCCAAGGCGAAGACAGAGACTAAATACCACAAGACTTTGTACCTAAACTTGTAGCACAAAGATGTCTAAAGATTATGCAGGCGATCGCCTGCCAATCATACCTCACTCTAAATCTGCTAAAGTGATTCCTAATTCCGTTATCTAATTTAATACTTGGAGTACTGCTGTGGCTGAAACAAATGCAGTTGATAACCAAGGGAATCAAGGTTCTACACAATCTTCCTCGAATCAACCGATACCGTTGAGAACCTGGATTGGTGTTACGGCGAGTATGCTAGGCGCATTTATGGCGGTGCTGGATATTCAGATAACCAATTCTTCACTACAAGATATTCAGGCGAGTTTGGCGGCGACTTTAGAAGAAGGTTCTTGGATTTCTACTGCTTATCTTGTGGCGGAAATTGTAGTCATTCCTTTAACCGGATGGTTGTCGCGCGTGTTTTCCCTAAAACGGTATTTGTTAGTTAACACCGCCTTATTTATCTTTTTTTCTGTATGCTGTGCTTGGTCATGGGATCTCAATTCCATGATTGTCTTCCGCGCCTTACAAGGCTTCACCGGAGGGGTTTTAATCCCCACCGCGATGACTGTTGTACTAACAACTTTACCTCCATCCAAGCAAGCAATTGGATTAGCTGCGTTTGCGATTACAGCAGTTTTTGCACCATCAATTGGTCCAACATTAGGAGGTTGGTTAACAGAAAACTTTAGTTGGCACTACAGCTTTTACATAAATGTAGTTCCAGGGTTGTTGATGCTTGCTGGAGTTTGGTATGGAATTAAGCAAGAAAGACCCCAATTGCAATTGCTAAAACAAGGGGACTGGTGGGGAATTATTTCAATGGCAATTGGGTTGGCTTCTTTACAAGTTGTTTTAGAAGAAGGTAGCCGCAAAGATTGGTTTGGTTCAGCGTTAATTGTGCGCTTGAGTATCTTAGCGGTTATTTTCCTAACAATCTTTTTCTGGATTGAATTAACTCGCAAGCAGCCATTTATTAATTTACGACTTGTGCGATCTCGTAACTTTGGTTTAGCAAGTATTGTTAATGTTTCCTTGGGAGTGGGATTGTATGGTTCTATCTATATTTTGCCGCTGTATCTCGCTCAAATTCAAGGATACAATGCCCTGCAAATTGGTCAAGTGCTGATTTGGGCGGGAATTCCCCAATTGTTTATTATTCCCTTTCTTCCAAAAGTGATGCAACGCATTGATGTGCGGTTAATGGTTGCTGTGGGTGTGACTTTGTTTTCTGTCAGTGCATTCATGAATTCCAAGATGACTTATCAAACGGGATATGACCAATTAATTTGGTCGCAACTTGTTCGCGCAATGGGACAACCACTTATCATGGTACCACTGACATCTATTGCAACTGCTGGTTTGAGTCCGAAAGACGCAGGTTCAGCAAGCGGTTTATTTAATATGATGCGTAATCTGGGTGGTTCTCTAGGAATTGCAGCATTAGCGACTCTATTAACAAACAGAGAACAATTTCACTCCAATCGATTAGGTGAATCAGTATCTTTATATAATCCAGCAACTCAAGAGAGAATCAATCAAATGACTCAATATTTTGTCAGTCGTGGTTCTGATTTGAGTACAGCACAGAACCAAGCCATAAAAGCTATTGATAATGTTGTGCGTCGTGAAGCTTTTGTTAACGCTTTTAATGATTGTTTCTATTTTATTGCAATTGCTTTGTTACTGAGTGGTATTGCTATTTTATTCCTAAAAAAAGTCAAGGTTACGGGTGGTGCAGTAGCTCATTAAACCTGACACACAAAAAAGCTTATCTGTCAACTTGATTAAACTTGTTTGTTGAAAATACACCAAGGAATACTTTTTTTTATAAGCGAAGACAGTTCCGCGCACAGGTGGATTTCCGGAATTTGTTTAACGTGGATTACTTTGAGACGGCTATAAGCCCACTGCGGGTTTATCCAGGTGAGTCGTTCACGGTACAGGGAAGAGTTTCATGGGAGTTTTAGCCATGCATAGCAAAGTTAATCCTGCAGGTACTGACACTTAAGCTATATTAGAACGACTGTATCCTCAATCGCTCAAGCTTAATCCTGACTGGGCGATCGCCTGAAGATAACGTACACTCAGAGGATCGCCCATTGAAAAATGTCTTTTGTATCACTCTAACTTGAGAAAAGTTTCTCTTAAATTTTAAATATAATTACGGTTCTTATTTGTTATCTACTTACCTTCGTACTTCTTGAGGATGAATGCAACTTCTCTCAAAGGCAAGATGGATAACCTGAAAAATTGCATGATAATTTTGAGTTAAGGATTTACTTGTGTTCCTGTGCTGTTGTTATCAATAGTATCGGGATTTCCAAGCCTACAATGGGCGTACGACAGGTCGCGATTTAACTGAATATTATTCCATAGGAAGCGCCCACATATTAAATAAGAATCACATAAAGTCTTGCACTCAAGACCAAAAAAGGATAGAAAAAGACCACAACATAAAGCAAGGAAATAAAAAGGAGACAAGTCATGGTAGACGACTTTTTGCGCAAGGCAACGGATTTTTTGGGTGGTCGCTCAAACGAAGATGATCGCGACGTTCGCCCAGCAAGTGAAGATCCCTACGGCGACCCTGCTGACCAGAATTACTACGGTAACGCCATTCCAGCTAGCCAAGACCCCTACGGCGACCCTGCTGACCAGAATTACTACGGTAACGCCATTCCAGCTAGCCAAGACCCCTACGGTGACCCTGCTGACCAGGGCTACGGTCAGTTTGGCGACGTCCGCCCAGCAAGTGAAGACCCCTACGGTGACCCTGCTGACCAGGGCTACGGTCAGTTTGGCGAGGTCCGCCCAGCAAGTGAAGACCCTTACGGTGACCCTGCTGATGAAGGTTACCGTTAACGCGGAAATAACAAATCTGCTTTGTAAACCCTAGACAAGTCTAGACATTTGACTTCTTTCTTCATCGGGAGCATGGGAGCGGTTATCCCTCAGAAAGCATTGACGCCAAAGCCCTGCGCGATAGATTAATAGCTCTGCTGATAACCAAAACTAGGAGTGTAAGGGTGTAGGGGAGCGACAAAAACATGCGCTTTTTTTTACACCCTAACCTAGAGCCACTTGGGTTCAAGCCCCTACTAAGTTAATTCCCCCTACACCCCTAGCCCTTAACCCACTACAGCTCTTTTTCTTGATTCCGCCTCTCCCCTTTCGGGGAGAATAAGGGGAGGAGCTTGTTATTACCGACTCACAGCAGCGAAAATTTCCTGTGCTCGGGTAATATTCTTGCGTACTTCATGCGCACAAGTATGTAAAGCGTCTATTTCTGCATCGGTAAGTTTTAATTCCATTATTTCCTCAATTCCGCTAGAACCTAAGCGACAGGGAACACCAGTAAAAATATCGTTTAAACCGTATTCACCCTGAAGATACGCCGCCACTGGCAACAGACGTGACTGATTTAGCAATATTGATTCCACCATCACGCAGGTAGAAGAGGCAGGAGTATAAAAAGCACTACCTGTCTGCATCAGTTCTACAATTTCTGCACCACCGTTACGGGTACGTTGTACTAATCGCTCAATCGTGGCTGCATCTAGCAGTTCTGTAATCGGAATACCGTTAACAGTAGCATAACGCGGCAAGGGCACCATTAAATCTCCATGACTGCCCAGCACCATTGCTTTAACATCAAGGGAACAAACCCCTAGTTCCATCGCAATAAACGTTTCAAAGCGTGCTGAGTCTAACACACCAGCCATACCCATAATGCGATCACGAGGCAGTCCAGTTGCTTGCCAAGCTAAATAGGTCATCACATCTAAGGGATTTGTGACAACTATGTATATAGCATCAGGAGAATAACTCATTGATTTGTTTGCGGCTTCCATCACAATCTTTGCATTTGTCAAAAGCAAATCATCCCGAGTCATGCCCGGTTTGCGAGGAAAACCTGCTGTAATGACCACGATATCAGAATCAGACGTATCAGCGTAGTCGGTTGTACCGATAATCCGACGATTGTGCAGTTCAATTCCCCTTGCCTCCATCAAATCTAGTGCCAGTCCTCGGGGCATACCCTCAACAACATCAAGCAACACGACATCTGCCAGATTTTTTTCAGCTATGCGTTGGGCTAAGGTACTACCAACTTTACCAGCACCGATGACGGTGACACGGGGTGAATGGCGCTTAATTTGGGAGAAAGGGGAATAGCTCATATTTGCTAATGGTTGAGTGTTATTTAAATTCTTCAAGTTGATCTAGACGTAACCAAATATTTGGAGTTGGCACTTTCCCAAACTTCACAAGGGCATAGTCACCTTTGATATCTACGACTTCACCCTTGGTTTCAAACAGATAGGAAGGAAAACGAGAATCACTAGCTTGTGCTTCTAGACTGTTTTCCAGCTTTTCGCGGACAGCACGAACCATATTTCCTCTTTTTACAGCCATGAGTTTCCCTCGTGATTGTGTAAATTGTTTTCTTCAGGATTGTAGCTCGCAGGAAGCCTTTGTAGAGCCAGGAGTTACCTCCTCCCTATTTGTGTTGGGATATGTCTTTTACATTTTTTGCGTAGATATTCAGTTAGTTTTATGGCTGCTATGTTTAGATTCCTGAAACTTCCTACTGGTAGGAGTTTATTCAAAATCCAAAATTGCAACTGCATATGCACGCGGATGTACGCAGATAGTTTCTAGATAATTTTCTAGAAACTATCTGCCCTCATCTGCGTTTATTCAAAATTCCGAATCTAAAATCAAAATTGTATCAGAATAATACATTAATTTTTATACATTAGTATTTTCAATATTTAGTTGTAACTTTTTAACTTTTTCTTTTGTATTGCTTATCGTTGGCACTGAACACAATAGTGGCTGGAACGCCCAGCTATCCGAATCCGTTGAATTGCTGTACCACAAACTCGGCAGGGTTCTCCAGCACGGTTGTAAACCCAAGCAACACCACCGTAGTTACCGTTGACTCCCTTGACATTTAGGAAATTACTGAACGTAGTACCACCAGCTTCAATACTAGCTTTTAACACTTGAATGATCGAAGAGTGCAAACGCTCAATTTGCTCTGGTTGCAAATCTGTACATAAAGTTTGTGGTAAAACTCCACTCATAAATAGCGCTTCATCAGCATAGATATTACCTAAACCCGCAATTACTGATTGATCCAGAAGTGCTGTCTTTATTGCACGGCGGCGGTTTCGCAGCTTAAGCGCTAAATACTCAACACTAAATTCCGGTGAAAAGGGGTCAACTGCTAGTTTTCCCAAGCCTGTAATAATACTTTCCGGTGCAACTGTTGGAGGTACCCACCAGATTTGACCAAAGGTACGCTGATCTACAAAGCGTAATTCGCGTTCATCTCCAAAAAATAATCTGACTCGTGTGTGCTTGTGTAACGGTTCGTCTCGATCTAACCACAGAAGTTGACCTGTCATTCGCAGATGAACCCCCAGCCAGCCAGCTGACAAACCAGAGGAACAAAGGCAGAGTTCGGCAAGCAGATATTTGCCGCGCCGATGCCAAGTTACGATGAAACTCTGTTTGATTCCAATCAAAAACTCTTCTACAGAAAACGGGTGGGCAAGCGTGCGATAAAGCAGCACCTGGACACCCGTAATTTTTTGGTTAAGGGTCAATTGATTCAGACCCCGCCGGACTGTTTCAACCTCAGGCAGTTCAGGCATCTTGTTTGAAAGACACTAATACAAGGGAATAAAGGAGGACAGCATGAGTGATCAGGCAAGGCTATAGAAGAAGAGCCATTGCGAACAAAGTGCTTCGGCTCTCCTTTGTTCACTTGCATTTGGTAGAGGAGATAACAACTGGCGTGCTACTCCTGTTGAGTCAACAAGAAGCAAAGAGCAGGGAGCGGTTGTAGTGGACCAGAGGAATGCAGTTGGGGCAAGATAAGCGCAACTGATTCACTCCTACACCCCGATCTCTGGTCAAACAGATGGGGTGAATGGGGAAGCAACAGAAGTTTTCTTCCTTTGTCACTCCCTTTGCTATTTCCCTTTGTTTTCTGCTTTTGCTTCTTCGTCTTTGGCTTTCTTTGCCTTTGCTTTTGGAGCTTCTACTTCTAATAGTTCTGCCTGAGCAAAGTTATTGGTGTTGATGCCAGCGTAGTTTACTTTCTCAAAACGGACAATGACTGGGTATTTAATACCGCTCTGGTCAACAGACGCCACGGTTCCGACATCTTGATACCAGTAGGATTCCCGGCGGAGAATACGCACTTTAGAACCACGTTGAACCATGAGTTTCTTCCCTTTAAGTTATAAATTGCCAATACACAAGGCTAATTGATTTCACTCTACAACCTGAAGGCCTCACCAAGAAGCTTTGTTAAGTTATTTATCTTGCCAAGGATTCCTTAAGACATTACAGTGGTGATTCTGGGAGAAACTTGTAGGATCAATTTTCGTCCTCTGAGGTAAATAGGGAGGGTAAAAGTTCAAAGGGTGCGGGAAACAGGTGACAGGAAACGCTTACAGAGCATAGCTGATAAAGGTTTTTGACTCGCTCCTACCACTTATTACGTATTCTTTATGATTTTTCTACCACAAAAGTATGAAAAAAACCTTGACAAAGTTCTTGAGATCGCATAATTTCATTGGTCGCAAGCACTTGTTTGGGAGGTTCTTATGCTTTAGTCAAAACAAACACGCTCCCCTCATTACCTCTACCAATACGCAAATTGTCATCTATGTAGGTGATATCCAGCCAGCCTTGCTGTTTATCCCTGTTTAAAGGAAAATCAATTGCGGTGAGTTTTTTCCCAACTTCAATTTGTTCGATCAAACTCTCTGGTGAGGTGTATCCTATTAATCGTTGTAAACCGATAACAGACCGCTCAAATTTCACGTTGACGCGCCGATTTGAAACTGGCTCAAATTTTGCAGCAACGCTGACTATGCCTTCAAAAAAAGGCAAGCCATAAGTTTCAGCTATATTGTAAATGCTGTTAGTTTCTACGCGAATATACTGATAAATTTGGCCGAGTTTGTACAATGGGAAATTATCAATATTTAATAGAGCTTTGCTTGTGGTATATATTAATCGCCAGTTGCCATTGAGCAAGTGTGTTGCTTCAACTGGCGAAGATGTAGGATTTAGTTCTTCTACATTTGTAATGGCTATTAATATAGCCTGTTTCTCTTGCTCCGTTGCAAGTAGTCCGCGATTTTTACCAGCAATTGCTTCTAAAAGGGACGCTTTTTTTAGCATTGTTTTTCACCTCAAAAAACATGATTCACTTCAGAAAATATTGATGAACTATGTATAGTGTCATACTGATAAATATTAGGGTTTCACGTTTTCCAGTATCAATCATAAATAAAAAATTTTTTGTCGGATTTTTAAGCTAAGAGTTGAATTAACAAGTAAATAGTGCTGTATCAAGTGATAGACTCTTAGTGTCTAGTTACCTTCCCCTTATATTGTCTTCGTTGATATGCTAAATTCTCCATTGCGTGAAGTACCCCGAAACCAGCGGGCGTCTGTTATTCCATTAAAGCAAGAGTCCTCGCTCTTGGACTGGTTACAATCAAGTGGTCGTCTCATAGCCCGTGATGTTCACGAGGCTGATTTTCAAGACGACGAAGAAGAGATAACAGAGTTTTTGAGTACTGAGGACGGAATTGGCGAATATGACTTTGATGATGACGATGATTCGGCTCCAGATGAGGAGTAAATAATCTGGGCTGAAGGTATATTATTGGCACAACTCGTCCCTATTGTTTAGTTTTGCAAGTGTGGAGTGAAGGGAAGTTTCCGTGGACGCAAAATTATCTCCTAACCAAGGGTTAAACATCATTAATGGCATAGGTCTGGTCTCTATACTGGGTGTAAGTCTGGGTGTATCAGCACTAGTGTTAGATGGAATAGCGAATAGGTTGCCTTGGCAAGGTGTGTCGTTAACCTTGCCGTTTTTGTTCTGTGCACTCGCTTCAGCCGCAGTCGGTTTTTGGGTAGTACCGCTACTACAAGCACTGAAAACCGGACAAATCATCCGTGAGGATGGTCCTGTGGCTCATCTGAAAAAAGCAGGTACACCGACGATGGGGGGCATATTCTTCGTTCCTGTGGCAGTACTCACTGCCTGTGTGTGGTCTAACTTTACAACAGAGGTACTTGCAGTTTCTGCTTTGACCTTAAGCTATGGATTGATTGGCTGGATAGATGACTGGCAAATTCTGCGCCGCAAATCTAATAAAGGTATATCTCCGCGGATGAAACTAGCTTTGCAAATCGGTTTTGCACTAGCGTTCTGTCTGTGGCTCATTTTTACTCAACCTTTTGATATTACGAATATTGCTTTGCCTTTGGGTTTTTCTGTACCCCTAGGATTACTATTTTGGCCCTTAGCGGGCTTTGTGCTGGTGGCAGAAAGTAATGCCACTAACCTCACTGACGGTATTGATGGCTTGGCGGCAGGAACGGTGGCGATCGCACTGCTAGCATTGGGTGCCCTTAGCGCCCCCTCCTCAACTGGATTGATGATTTTCTGCGCCTGTATGAGTGGCAGTTGCATAGGGTTTTTGGCTCATAACCGTAACCCAGCCCGTGTTTTTATGGGTGACACTGGCTCTTTGGCTTTAGGAGGCGCTTTAGCAGCAGTGGGCTTACTGACTAACAGTTTAGTAGCACTGTTTATTCTTAGCGGAATCTTCTTTGTGGAAACCCTTTCGGTAATGGCTCAGGTTAGCTACTACAAAGCTACCAAAGGTTCTGATGGCAAAGGCAAGCGTTTGTTCAAGATGGCACCATTGCACCATCATCTGGAACTGTCTGGTTGGTCAGAACTGCAAGTGGTTGCGGTCTTCTACATAATTTGCGCAATTTTGGCTGTCATCAGCTTGACGATTGGTCTGTGATGATGATTGCATAAATTACCGCAATCAAATATAATATCCTCCTCGACTAGAGGGGGTTTTTTTTTCAGTTATCAGTTACCAGTTATCAGTTACCAGTTATCAGTTACCAGTTTTTACTGTTCACTGTTTACTGTTTGAATTGTGTAGCTGCTTCACTAAATGAACAAGTTCCGGCAAAATGAGTTTTTCCATTGCCAGTCTTACTGCATTGCTGGAGCCTGGAAGGGAAAAGATGAGTAGGTGCTTGTACACACCAGCAACAGACCGAGATGTCATCGCTCGCGAACCAATTTCTTGGTAACTTAAAAAGCGGAACAACTCACCAAACCCAGGCAGGGTTTTTTCTAACAATGTTTGAATTGTATCATATGTTGTATCTCTTGGCGCAATCCCTGTACCACCATTTAAAATTACGACATCTAGACTTGGATACTGACTCAGTCGTTCCATTTGCTCTTGAATCTGCACAGGTTCATCCTTGACAATCGCGTAAGCTTCTATGATGTGATTGGCATTGCGAAGTAATTCTTGAATTAGCTGACCACTTTTATCAGTCTGTTTTGAGCGTGTGTCGCTAACAGTTACGATCGCGCAACTTACTGTTATGCCTGGGGTGTCTGGGTGAGGAATGTGCGTCATAAGGAAACTATAGACTTTTTGTCATTGCTCATCTGTGCATTTTGTTGTGTTAGTTGTTAGTTATTGTTTTTTTACTAACCACTAACTTGTAGTCCACTACAGAGAGTATCACACTTAAAGCTCTAGAAGCGCATTCATAATTTAATGTAGATTTTATCAAGAATTTTTAAGATATCTTCAAGAAGAATTGTTCAGTTTGAAGAGTTTGTCTCATTTTTGCAAACACCTGATTAATATAGAGTTTTACTTTTGACATGAATTATTAAAATTGGGGTAATGATAATGTTGGAGAATCATAAACTGTTTACCTCAATAATTATCAATTTCATGAAGAAAAGAAAAGTATGGTTCTTAACCGTCCTGTTTACACCAATACTAATGATTAGTCTGATCACAAGTTCTAGTCATTCTCTCAAAGCAGCCTCATCTTTAGGCAAAGACACCCTCACGATGGTTACTTCTCCAGATTATCCGCCTTATGAGTTTTATGATACTAACAAAGGTGATAGGCAAATTGTTGGTTTTGATGTAGATATAGCCAAAACTGTTGCTCAAGAACTAGGATTTCAACTCAAGATTATGGAATCCGATTTTAATGGACTTATTCCAGCACTTCAAGCAAATCGCGCTGATTTTGCTATGGCTGGGATGACTCCCACTCCAGAACGTAAGAAAAATATTGACTTTTCAATTATTTATTACCAAGCAAAAGATACAATTGTCGCTCCTAAAAATAGCAACATAAAACAGCCCCAAGATCTGGCTTTTAAAAAAGTTGGAGTACAACTAGGAACTATCCAAGAGCAAAATGCTAAAAAAATTGCTCAAAAAGTTACAGGGATTCAGCTAAAGCAGCTCAATAAAGTAGCGGAAATCATTCAGGAAATTAAATCAGGACGAATTGATGCAGCAATAGTTGAGGATGCTGTTGCTAGGGGATTCGTCCAAGCCAATCCAGAATTGGCTTTTAACGTTATTCCCTCAGAACACAGGAGTGGATCGGCGATCGCTTTTCCTAAAGCTTCCTCTTTTGTAGAACCTTTTAATAAAGTTCTGCAACAAATGAAGGATAAAGGAGAATTAGAAAAATTAGCAACCAAATGGTTTTCCCAAACAACCTCAACCACTACCGTATCTTCATCTCCTTCTAAAGGCGGACTAAATTTAGACTTTTCTAGAATTATCCCAGATATTCCCTTTATCCTCAAAGGCATTCCTCTAACGTTGTTATTTACGCTGTTGTCAGTATTTCTAGGATTAATTTGGGGTACAGTTCTGTCTTTGTGCAAAATTACTGGTATCAAGCCCCTAGTCTGGCTTGCTAACGCCTATACCTCCGTATTTCGAGGCACACCTTTGTTGTTACAGTTAGCTTTAGTTTACTATGCGACACCGCAGCTTACTGGCTATAACATTTCGGCTTTAGAAGCAGGGGTATTAACTTTTACCCTTAACTCTGGGGCTTATATGTCGGAAACTATCCGGGGTGGAATTCAAGCAGTAGATAAAGGACAAGCTGAGGCGGCGATGTCTATGGGTATTCCTTACTCGTTGATGATGTGGGACATAATTTTGCCGCAAGCATTGAAAAATATTCTACCAGCATTAGTAAATGAAACTATTGGATTATTGAAAGACTCGGCTTTGGTATCAACAATTGGTGTAGTGGAAATATTACGCAGTGCTCAAATTGTTGGTGCAAATAAATATATTTACTTTGAGCCTCTGCTGTTCGCGGGGTTAATTTACTATCTTTTAGTTATGGGTATGACTAAGAGTGCATCCGTTTTAGAAAACAGGTTAAGACAAAATGAGTAAACTCATAATTGGTAGAGAATTATTGTGCAAATCCTTGTTACTTCACCCTAGTGGGAACGGCCACGCCTTACGGCTATCGGGTGTGCGCAGAGGACACGCCTTACGGCGTTGGAAACCCTCATCAAGCACTGGTCTCACCAAATCAAACCGGATTCCTATAGTATATTGGGTTGAGCATGGAGATCATTACCAAAAGATTTTTGCTGCGCGAGTTTGTTGAGGAAGATGAGCCTGCATTTATTGCTTACCATGCCGATCCGCAGTATGCGGAGTTTTGTGCGCCAGAAGAGGTAACACCTGAGTATGCACGATCGCTTCTGGGGCTTTTCGGTCAATGGGCAGTCGAACAGCCACGTACCAATTATCAGTTTGCAATCGCTCACCTCCACAACCCCCAGGAAATATTTGGCTGCTGCGGTCTGCGTCGCGAAGGCTATGGTCCTGACAAAGCGGAACTAGGAATCGAACTAGCACCACAGTGCTGGGGCCGTTACGGCTACGCAATTGAGGTTGCTAGGGCGCTGATCGAGTTTGGGTTCCGCGATCTGGGGTTGAAAGAGATTCGAGGAATTTCTGTTAGTGCGAATTCACGGGTGGAACGCTTGGCGCGCCGATATGGGTTTGTAGCAGTTGGGACACGCCCAGGTTCAGCTTGGATGCAAACGCGAGGATGGAGTCAAATCGAATGGCAACTTACACGGGAAACATGGGAGGGTAGCGGACGGACTCTCAAACCCTGACTTTGTTTGGGGAAACTCTGCAG